>JAQWKP010000303.1 GCA_029247785.1 Novosphingobium sp. | reverse complement strand
CGACATGCTCGACGTAGGACAGGATCTCGGGCTGGGTCGCAAAGCGCTCCGACCAGTTCCATTCCTGGTCCAGCTTCTCGGAGAATCCCACGGAATATTGCAGGCTTTCAACATCGCAGCGGGCACCGGGATAGCGATTCCAGTACCAGGTTCCGCCGGCGGCGGACGCGGCTTCGAACAGTTGGACGTTCAGGCCCATCTCGTCGCGCAGCTTGCGCAATGCGGCAAGCCCGCCAAAGCCGGCACCTACAACGATGACATCGAAAGTCTGTTCGGGTGACACTGTATTCATTGCAATCGATGCTCCTCGATCCTCGAACGCGCACCGACCAAACCGTCCAGCGCAATGATCGCCGCGCAATTGCGGCGAAGCAGGGCAATTAACAGCGCGTTGACATGCTCACCGCCTGGCAACAGTCCCGCCGCGCCGACAGTTCCGGCAAGCCCGCTGATTGCACATTGCCGATACCGTAGCCAAGCCTTGTCATCGCTGAATGAGGGTTCGACCTTGCGCATCTGTGTAGCGTGCCAAGCAACAAGTGTCCGCTCACAGCTGGCCCGCGCCTCGGGATCGAGGCTGCCGGTGAGGAAATAGGCAAGGTCATAGGCACCATCGCCGACCGAGATCGATTGCAGATCGATCAGGCAGGCCCGGATCCCCTCGCTGCGCTGCTCGAAGATGATATTATCGACGCGCGGATCGGCGTGGATCAGGGTCGGCTCAAACGACACCACCGCGCTCCAGTCGCTTATGAGCGGAACCACGGCATCAATCACTCCGAGCGGCGCTTCTCCCAGGCTTTCGGCATAGCGCTCACGAATGGCAGTCGCGCCATTGGCAAAGAGAGACAGGCTGCGCGTCGCATTGCGCCAGCGGCGATTGGGCCAGTCCAGCGCTTCGATTTCGCCGCTACGCCGATAGCGCGCATGCAGTCCGGCCAATTCCCGAACCACCGCATCAGCTTCTTTCACGCCGCAGCCAGCGATCTGGTCACCGGGCGAGCAGTCCTCGGCCATGTCCTCGAGGATCAGCGCATGGCCGCCAGCTTCGTCTGCCGCGGCGTAGCAAAGCGGTATCCGGCAAGGCGGCTCCTCACCGAAGAACCGGTAGGATTGAGCTTCGCGGCCATAGCCATAGATCGAGGCAGCGACCGGGTCTTCCACGTGCTGGAGGCGAGGCAGCTTGGCAATCAGCGAATGCGGTTGGCCTGAGACTTGCGATACAAGATGTAGGCGAACCACGTCAGCGGTGGTGCCATGGCCAACAGCCTCGCAAGAGAGCAGCTGAAAATCCTCGAAGCCAGCCCCGTCGAGCAGTCCCGCCAGCCAGTCGCTATCGATATCGGCGAGCCTCAACAGCCTAACCCTGACTTTCCCGATATTCCTCGCTGTCCCACAGCGAGTAGCCATATTCGCCGTTCCAGCATTCGGCGAGGCGACCATCCACGACCTTGAATGTCTCAATCGAGCACATTTCGGGAAACTTGTCGGAAACCGCAAACATGTTCCATGCCGAACTGGCATAGGTGTCGTCGCAGACCAGAACTTCATGAGTGAAACGTGGCTTGATCGCCTCGACATTCTTGCGCACGCGCTCAATCTGCTCCTCGTGGCTGAGGGACAAAGTTTTGCCGGGGTAATGGCGCACCATTGGATCGGCGCAGATCTCGCGGATCAGCTCATAGTTGGCGTTATTATAGACTTCTGCCCAATAGAGTTCGATCAGGTCCTTCGGCGTTCGGTGAGCCATGTCTAGTCAAACCCCTGATCACTGAAAATCTTGTTGAGCTTCTGCCAAGCACCCTTGTTGCCCTCGGCATTGCGCTCTTTCATGAAATTGAATTCGTCTTCGCGCCAGACCAGGTTGGTGAACAACGGGTGGCCGACGCTCGCGAAATTCTGATAGGCGGCCATGCCAATGCCGTGAAGGAATTGATGCAGCCCGCGCTTGCCGAGCATCAGCCCGTCGGTCGATAGCGCCGCGACAGCGCGGGCATAGCGCATGGCCTCGGCCTCGAGCTTCTCGGGCGGCACCACCGAATTGGCGACGCCCCAGTCCTTCAGTTCATCGGGCGTAACCGTGCGGCCGGTGAGCAGGATTTCCATCGCCCGGTTCATGCCCAGCTTCATCAGCGCGATCGGCATCTGGCCATCAAAAGCGGCAAAGCCGATGCGCGACTGGCGGCGGGCAAAGCTGGCATCGTCTGAAACGACCAGCATGTCGCATGCCAGCGCATAGGAAAAGCCGAGCCCCATAACATTGCCCTGGCAGGCGCCGATCACGACCTTGTCGCCCCAGACCAGGCCTTTCTGCATCGATTCATAGGTCTTGCGCATCTCGCGCATGCGAACCGATTGCGGCACCCGCGAGCCCTTCTTCAGCCCGAAGGTTTCAGCGGGAACGCGGCGGGTATCCTCGCCAGCGCAAAAATCCTGGCCATTAGCCTTGAGGACAATGACCTTGACCCGGTCTTCATCCTGAGCTCGCTCCAGCAGGCTTGCGAGCAGCACATTCATATCGGGGGTGACGATCGCGTTGCGCCGTTCCGGCCGGTTCAGCGTGATCAGGCAGATGTGATCCTCGACCACTTCATACAGCACGCTGTTCGAGAAATCTTCCTGGGCGATCTCCTGCTGGGCCTTCGCGTTCTTGTTTTCGCTCACGCAATCCACTCCCTTCTTCCAAGGCTTGCCTGAGACGAAAAGGCCCGCCATTTAGCAAATAGGTTATATAATTAGGCTATCGGGCGCAAGCAGCGTAATTTAGCTGGTTAGACCTATCCACCAACTGCATCAGCTTGACTCTTGCGCCAATCAGATAGACAAGTCAGTCGTCACGAAGACCTAGCCGACCGAAGATGGCCCCGAACCCATGAGAACCGTTCACTCAGGCATTGTCGATACGCTAATCGGCTTTCGTGCAGCACAGCCCTATCAGCCCGCAGCCCTGCGCGATGCCGATCGCGGTACATTTCCCGCCGGCTATATGTTCAAGGACGTACCGAAGCATCTCCAGGACGAAGACGATCCGCAAGCATCGGTGCGCGAAACGGTCGACCTAATGGATAAGCATGGCATCGAATGGGGCATGCTGAGCCTGACCGACGAACGGGCAGAGCAGGCAGCGCGCGATCATCCCGGCCGCTTCGTCAACAGCCTGGCCGTCGATGGCAACAAGGGTATGGATGCGGTCCGCTCGATCATCAGGGCGCATGACGAGCATGACATTCGCGCGGTGTTGACGGTGCCCGCTGGCGTCTCGCCGCAGATCCCGATCAATGACAAGCTGTGGTATCCGATCTACGCGAAATGCGTTGAGTTGGATTTGCCGATCTTTGTAGCGACAGGATTTCCGGGCCCCAAGGTCAAGATGATGGCGCAATATACCGGCCATCTCGATGAGGTCTGCTACGATTTTCCGGAACTGAAGCTGGTCATGCGCCACGGGGCGGAGCCGTGGGAGGACCTGGCAGTCAAGCTGCTGCTCAAATGGCCGAACCTCTATTATTCGACCTCGGGATTTGCTCCGAAATATTATCCCAAGGCGATTGTCGATTTCGCCAACACGCGCGGCAGCGACAAGGTGCTCTATGCCGGCTATTTCCCGCATGGGCTGGAGCTGAGCCGGATTTTCAGCGAATTAGACGGTTTGCCGCTACGCGAAGAAGTCTGGCCGAAATTCCTTTCGGGCATCGCCCGCAAGCTGCTAAAACTACCGGACTGAAAACTGAGAGTCTGAGCGCGAGAGACATCCACGGAGTCCCCTATGTCTGACACCACCCTGGCCGATCGGCTCTCGCAAGTCGCGCCCGACGTAAAGATCAACCCTGCGCTAGGCTACGCGGCCTTCGATGCTGACAACCATTATTACGAATCCGAGGATGCCCTGACCCGGCACCTGCCCAAGCAATGGCGGCGGCGAGGGCCGCAATGGGCCGAAATCAACGGGCGCAAGCGGCTAATGATGGGGGGCAAGCTTCACGGCTTCATCCCCAGCCCGACTTTCGACCCGATCGCCAAGCCGGGCTGTGCGCATGATTATTTCGCTGCCAAGCTCGAAGGCAAGAGCCTGATGGACGTGATGGGCGACCTCGAGCCAATCCGCCCGGAATATCGCGATCGCGAAGCGCGCCTCAAAGTCATGGACGAGCAAGGCCTGGGCGCAAGCTGGCTGTTTCCAACGCTCGGGGTGACGCTGGAAGTCACCTTTCAACCCGACTGGGAAGCGGCGCTGGCGACTTTGCGCGCATTCAATCGCTGGCTGCTGGAGGACTGGGGTTTCGCCTATAAGGACCGACTGTTCGCCGCCCCGGTGATCTCGCTGTCCGACCCGGACTGGGCGGTCGAGGAAGTGGAATGGTGCATCGCCAATGGCACCAAGGTGATCTCGATGCGCAATGGCCCGGTTTATACCGCCAGCGGCACGACATCGCCCGGCGCGCCCGAATTCGATCCGTTCTGGGCACGCTGCGAGGAAGCCAATCTCGTCGTCGCGCCGCATGCCGGCGATGATGGATATGGCTTTCTCGGCGAGATGTGGGAGCCATGGGCAGACCGCTCAGGTTTTCATGTCACCGCGCTGCAAAAATGCATCACTTCGCAGCGCGCGGTGCCAGATTTCTTTGCAGCGCTGGTCTGCCACAAGGTGTTTGAGCGCTTCCCGCGCCTGCGCGTTGCCTCGGTTGAGAACGGTGCGAGCTGGATCGCTCCGCTACTGGTCCGGCTGTATCGCGGCCATGCGCAGGTCAAGGGCCATTACAAGACCAACCCGGTCGATCAGTTTCACGAACATATCTGGGTCACCCCATTCTGGGAGGACAAGATCAGCGATCTGGCAAAGGTCATCCCGGCAGAGCGGATCATCTTCGGCAGTGACTGGCCGCATATGGAAGGCGTCGTCCGCCCACTCGATTTCCTGGATACGCTGGATGGCTTCGATGGGGCCGCCAGGCGCCGCATCATGTGCGACAATGTCGCCGAGCTCATGGCGGCGGCGAATATATGAGCGAGACAGGGTCGGAAGATCTGGCCCATTGGCAGCCCGAAACCGGTCTCGCCTATCCGCGCGAATCGATCGGCGAGCTGTTACGACTACAGGCCCGGCGGTTCGGGGATCGCCCGGCGGTGCTCATCCCACATGACCGCGATGACATCGAGACCATCACCTATCGCGAATTGCTGGAGCGCGCCGAGAATGTCGCGCGCTGGCTGGCTGGGCGCTGCGAAGCTGGTTCGCGCATTGCCATCTGGTCACGCAATGCCATGGAGTCGGTGCTGATCCAGTATGGCTGCGCGCTGTCCGGCAATATCGTCGTGATGTTCAACACGGCCTGGACGGACAGCGAAGTCGAACATTCATTGGTGCTGGTGAGCCCGGCGATGGTGTTCGCCGGATGCGACAATGGCGGCAATGACCTGGGCGAGCGGGCGCGGGCGCAGCCTGGCTGCCCTGTGCTCGATCTCAGCGACATCGACGACATCGCCGGAAAGGCATCGGACCATCCGCTTCCCGATGTGCCGCAGGATGCGCCCTATCTGATCCAGTTCACCAGCGGCACCACCGGCAAGGCCAAGGGCGCGCTACTGAGCCACCGCGCCGCACTGCTGGGCGGTTGGATTCGACCGGCGATGGATGGCTCCAACGAGACCGCCGTGTGGCTCAATTCGGTGCCGTTCCACCACGTCGGCGGATCATGCGCGATCGTGATGGGTGCGCTCAGCATCGGCAGCGCTTTCACCTTGCTG
The DNA here is from genome assembly GCA_029247785.1 of Novosphingobium sp. GTDB lineage: Bacteria > Pseudomonadota > Alphaproteobacteria > Sphingomonadales > Sphingomonadaceae > Novosphingobium. Next base: position 6,849 of record JAQWKP010000303.1, on the reverse strand, counting down.
GAGCGCTATGACCGCGACCAGCTGATCCGGCTGATGACCAAGCTCAAAGCCACCCGCATGGGCGGCGTTCCGACGATGTGGCACGATATCCTTGCGTCGCCCGAGCTGCCGGACGAGACCTCGCTGAAATTCATCACCCTGGGCGGCGCCAGCGTTCCACCTGCGATGGTCAAATCGGTGCGCGAGCGGCTCGGGGCGAGCTGCGGGATCGGCTATGGGCAGTCCGAAGCCCCGGTCGCCACCGCGACCGCGCCCGGCGATCCACCCGAGCTTATCTGCGAAACCGTCGGTCGCCCTTCGCCCCATGTCGAACTGCGAATTGTCGATGCCAGTCGTGGCGAAACTTTATGCCGGGGCGAAACAGGCGAGATATGCCTGCGCGGCCCGATCATCATGGACCGCTATTGGAACAATCCCGAGGCCACCGCGGCGACAATCGACGCCGATGGCTTCCTCCATACCGGCGATCTCGGCGCGATGGACGAGGCGGGTTATGTCCGCATCAAAGGCCGGTTGCGCGAGGTGATCATTCGTGGCGGCGAGAATATCTACCCGTCCGAGATCGAAGACGCGCTGTTGGCGCATCCGGCGGTGGCGGTGGCGGCCGTAGTCGGTGTCGATCATGAGCGGCTGGGGCAAGAACCCGGCGCTGTGATCCAGCTTCGCCCTGACGCATCGGTCAGCGGGGCGGAGCTGGAAGAGCATCTTTCCACCCGGGTCGCCCGGTTCAAGATTCCGCGCCACTGGCAATTCGTCGACACCGTGCCGCTCACGGCCTCGGGCAAGATCCGCAAGATCGAGCTAGAAGCGCTGTTCAGGCAGACATGACGAGCGACGTCACCATCGCCGGGCTGATCGGCACCCAGGCCGCCTTGGCCGACACAGTGCTGGTCGTCATCGACGAGGACCGCCTGTGCTATGACGGAGCCGAGGCCCGCTCTCGCCGCGTCGCCGCCGGTCTGATCGAGGCGGGGGTTGGCCGGGGCAGCCGCGTAGCCATGCTGTTTGGCAACAGCGTCGAATTTGCCGTCTGCTTCCTGGCGATCACACGGATCGGTGGGATTGCCATGCCGCTCAGCACCATGTCGACACCGCGTGAAATTCGGGGACCGCTGTTCAATGCCGATGCCGAATACCTCGTGTCCGCCGAAGCCTATCGCGGGCGCGACTTGCGCGAGGTGGTTGGCGAAGCGGTGGGGAGCGATCTCTCCGGAGCGCTGCTCGATCCGGCAATGCCGGTGCTACGGCGGGTCTGGTTTGGCATCGGCGAACTGGAAGCCGCAGCGAGTGATCCGCACGTCACAGCCGCCGAGCGCGAGGTCTCGCCTGCCGATGCGATGGTGGTGATCCACACTTCGGGTTCGACCAGCGCGCCCAAGGGCGTCACCCACACCCATGGCCAGGTGATCCGCAATATGGCGCGGCAGAATGCGCTGCGCGGTTACACGGCAGATGAGTGCCTGCTGTCCAACTCGCCGTGGTTCTGGATTGGTGGGCTGGCCTACAGCTTCCTGGCAACGCTGATCGCCGGGGCCCGGCTAGTCTGTTCCAGCGCGTCCCCGGCCCAGATGCTCGATCTGATCGAGGCCGAGCGCCCGACGATGACCAACGGCGTCGCCGCAACCGTCCTCAATCTCGCCGCCGACCCCAGCTTTGCCGCCCGCGAATTCTCTTTCATGCGGCGCGGCAACCTCTATCCGATCATGCCGGAGGATGTCCGCCCGGCGGACCCCGAGCTGCGTTACAACATGCTGGGCATGAGCGAGGCCGGCAGCGTTTGTCTGTTCGGCGGCCACGAAGAGGATCTGCCCGAAGCCAAGCGCGGCGCATTCGGCAAGCCGGTCAAAGGGATCGAAGCCCGGGTTGTCGATCCGGAAAGCGGCGAGGACGCGGCGGCGGGCGAAATGTGGATACGCGGCCCCAATGTCATGCAGGGCTATTACGGGCGAGAGCGCCATGAATGTTTCGATGACGACGGCTGGCTGCACACCGGCGACATGGTCAGCGTCGATGCTGATGGCGACTTCTATTTCAAGGGCCGCACTGGCGACATCATCCGCACATCGGGCGCGCAGGTCTCGCCGCGCGAGGTGGAAGGCGCGATCAGCGAGGCAGCGGGCGGGCGCATGTCGATTGTTATTGGCGTGGCAGACGAGGAACGCGGCCAGATCGTCACGGCGGTGATGGTCGGGGAAGACCCGATCGACGAGGAGGCTTTGCGCACGGCTCTGCGGGCCAGGCTGTCGCCGTACAAGGTTCCGCGCAAATTCCTGGTGATGCGCGAAAGCGAGCTGCCCACGGTGTCAAGCGGCAAGATCGATCTCAAGCAACTGGCAGAGATCGCCGATGAGCGCTGAGACCATCCCCGCCCTGCTCGCGCAATGCGCGCAGGATGCGCCCAGCCTCGAGGCTGTGGTCGGCGATGCCGCGCGGATCGATTATGCCGGGCTTGAACGAGCCAGCGAGGCCCGCGCCGCATGGCTGGTGACGCGAGGCGTCAACAAGGGTCACCGCGTCGGCCTGCTGATGGAAAACGGCGTGGAATGGGCGATCAATGCCTATGCCGTAATGCGGATCGGGGCCGTGCTGGTACCGCTCAGCACGCTGCTTCGCCCGGTTGAACTGGCGGCACAACTTTCCACCGCCGGCGTCAGGCACCTGATGGCGAGTCCTGGTTTTCGCGGGCGCGATTTTCGCGCGGAAATCGCTACTCTCGACCGCGCGGCGCTGCCTTCGTTGCGCAATATCTGGTGGCCAGATGAACTGACTGGCGAGGTCGACCAATCCGCCCACGACGTCGCCAGAGCCCTCGCCTTGCGGGTTTGCCCGGCAGACGATCTGGCGGTGATCTTTACCTCGGGAAGTCGCCAGAGCCCTCGCGGGATCATCCATACCCACGGCGGCGCCATCCGCGCTACTGCTGCGGGCCTTACCGCTCGCTGCGTGCGGCCCGGCAGCCGGATCTATCTGCCAATGCCGCTATTCTGGATCGGCGGCTTCGGCGGCGGGATGATCTCGGCGTTGATTGCCGGAGCGACGTTACTTACCGAAGCGGTCCCCGAACCCTGCCAGACCCTGGAATTCCTCGCCCGCGAGCGCGCCACGCTGTTTCGTGGCTGGCCCGATCAGGCCACGCACATCGCCAGCCATCCTGACTTTGCCTCAACCGACCTTTCAACCCTCACCGACGGCAGTCTCGATGCCGTTCTGCCACCTACTCGTCGCGCACAGCAGGGAGCCCGCGCAAATCTGTTCGGAATGACGGAGAGCTTCGGGCCCTATTGCGGCTATCCGCTCGATCAGGACATGCCCGAGGGCAAATGGGGCCGCTGCGGCCAGCCCTTCGATGGTATGCGGCTGCGGATCGTTGATCCTGACGGCAGCGCGGTTCTAGCCGAGCGAGAGACCGGCAATATCCAGATCGGCGGTGCCAACATCCTGCGCGGCATCTGCGGACTGGAACGCGAGGAGATATTCACCCCGGAAGGCTGGTACGACACCGGCGACATGGGCCATATCGACAAAGATGGCTTCCTGTGGTTCGCCGGTCGGCGCGACGACATGGTCAAGATAAAAGGCGCCAGCGTCTACCCTTCCGAAGTCGAATCCGCGTTGCACAGCATCCCGGGGGTCGCGCGCGCCTTTGTTACCGATATTGAAGTGGCAGGCGCGCAAGCGATCGGCGCGGCGGTGGCGCTGGATGATGACTGTAAGTTGAGCCTGGAACAGCTCACCAACGAAGCAAAATCTCGCCTCAGCGCTTTCAAACTACCTGCACGCTGGGCGATGCTGGCCTCACTCGGCGATGTGCCGAGGAATTCGACCGGCAAGATCGACAAACCGGGATTGCAGGCTTTGCTGACGCAAGGCCAAACCGGATAAAATAGCCTAGCTGCCCCGACCCTTGCCCGGCCCCCGGCCCATATCGATCGGGAAACCAGCCGTCGCTCCGCCATCGACGATCAGCGTCTGTCCCGTGACATAGGCCGACAGATCGGAGATCATGTACAGTAACGCCGAGGCGATATCCTGCGGCTGACCGACCCGGCGCAACGGAATCGATCTCTCCGCTACCTCCTTTGCTTCGGGCTGCATCGAGGCGCTGATGCGCGGAGTCCAGATCAGCCCAGGTGCGACACCATTCACCCGGATGCCGTGGCGCGCCATCTCGCTGGCCGCCGAACGCACCAGCGAATTGAGCCCCGCCTTGGCCGCGCCATAGGGCCCGTGGTGCGGCGCGCCGGCGACGCCAGAGATGGACGAAACGAACACCATCGCCCCGCCCCCGGTCTTCGCCATCAGCCGCCCGCCGGCCCGCATCGCGTGGAACGCCTGTCGCAGCGAGATATCGAGCTGGAAATTCCAGTCATCATCGCTGCAATCGAGAATCGGGACATAGCGCGGCATGCCGATGATATCGATCAGCGCATCGATCTGGCCAAGCGCAGCTTCGGCCTCACCCAGCACGCGCGCCATGTCATCGGCGCTGGTGACATCGCCCTCATGCGAAGTGCCGCTGACTTCCTCGGCAACGCTGCGCGCCCTGTCGCCCTCAGCATCGATACAGGCGACGCGAGCACCCAGCGCAGCAGCGGCATGGGCTGCCTGGCGACCGATTCCCTGTCCCGCCCCCAGCACCACGACGCCGCGGCCATCAAGCCGCAGCATCGCCGTATAGTCCGGCACGGGCGTATCATCGGTCAGCGCCATCAGAGCGGTGCCACGATCTTGCGCCCAAGCACTTCGCGCAATTCGGGCTGGCTGACTTTCAACGACGGCGTTCGCGGCAATTCGGGTAACTCGCTCAAGTGAACCGGGATCTGATAGGCCAGTAGGGTATCGCGCAGCATATCCTTCAATTCCTGCTCCGACGGCGCCTCGTGGCCGCCTCGGGTGACAAAACCTGCAACCGGCACTGCGCCAAGCCGCTCGTCGGGCAGGCCGACGACCGCCGCCTCACGAATGGCGGGGTGGCTTTCGATGGCCCGTACCACATCCTCGGGGAAGACCTTGAAGCCACCGCGGATGATGGCATTATCAGAGCGGCCCTTGATATAAAGAAAGTTGTCCTCGTCGAGCACCGCCAGATCGGTGGTCCGCAACCAGGTACCGTCACCCAGATGGTCCGCTCGCAGCTCCAGCAGGCCCTGTTCGCCCGGAGCGAGCGGCGCTCCGGTTTCGGCATCGACGACGCGCGCTTCGTTCCCCGGATTGACCCGTCCGACACTGCCGCGCTTGGCGGGATAGTGCGCGCGATAATCCGCAAGCGTCCAACCCGCGCCGGCCCCGGCAAATTCCGTGGCGCTGTAATTCTGCAGCACGGGGATTCCATAGCGCTCATGCATCGCATCGGCGAGATCGGGATCGAGCGGCGCGGTGCCGGTGCGGAAGGCGGCGAGGCTGGCCAGCCTCTCAGGCGGCACATCTGCGTCAAATATCATCCGCAGCGCGGCGGGAGGCGCGCTGGCAACCTTCAGCTCGTGGCGCTCGATCGCACTTACCCAGCCCTCGACAGTAAACCGCGGCAGGATAGCGACTTTGCGACCCGCCATCACCGCATTCATCAGGCTGAAAATGCCGGCAATATGGGTGAAGGGCGCATTGACCAGCACCACATGACTGCGCAGTTTCGGCCGCTCACCTTCCTTGCCGCCGCCATAGACCGCCGCATTGAGCACCGACCGCTCGATCGAGCGGCGCATCAGGGGGATACGCTTGGGTGTGCCGGTGGTACCGCTGGTCAGCATTTCCACGCCGACATCATCATGAGCAAAGGAACGAAGCCTGGTGAGGTCGGGTGAATCGAGGCCGGGCACGATACGCATCGGATCGACCCGGTCGCAGGTGAGAACCAGGCCGAGGCAACCGGTCTTGCGCGCTTCCTCGATGATGCCGCCCCGGGCCCAATCCTCTTCTAGACCGAGCACAGCGCCGGGCTGTAGTTCGGCGATATCGCCAGCCAGCCGGTCATCGGGAAGCGAGGGGTTAAGCGTTACCAGGCAGCGGGCCGACGATAGCAACCTTATGATCACTGCGGCCATTCCCGGACGGTTGCGGAGCATCACCGCGACCCGCGCACCGCGGCCAAGCCCCGCACCATCGAGCCTGGCCTCCAGCGCCTCGCCAAGCGCGGTCAGGTCGCCCCAGCTCCACCACGCCCCATCCAGCTCCATAGCTGGAGCGGTGGGGTCAAGGTTGAAGATTTCTCCAACCATTTCGGCGAGCTTCGACATTCCTTCTCCCTGGCCGCCTTCTGCTCTGCTGCGCCCGTTCTCTACTGGTAGGATTTCGGCGTCAAGATATCCGCGCCAGACCAAGTTCTCGTCCGAGGTACAAAACCTACTTGCCCGTGAATACCGGCGGCCGGCGCTCCTTGAACGCCGCGATGCCTTCCTTGAAATCAGCCGTCGCGCTGGCCGCTTCCTGGTTGTCCCGTTCTTCATCCAGCGATTGTGCAAAGCTGGATTCAAGCGCCGAGCGTACTTGCTGGCGGATCAGGGAAAGCGTGCGGGTGGGCATCCCGGCGAGCTTGTTGGCGACCTGCTCGGAGGTTTCCGCCAGGCTTTCGTTATCGACAAGCTGGGACACCAACCCGGCGGCAAAGGCCTCTTCGGCCGGCATGCGGTCGGCCAGCAGCGCCATCTGGAGGGCCCGGACTCGACCCGTTGCGCGTGCGACCAGCCAGGTCGCACCGACATCGGGAACCAGTCCGATCCTGGCGAAGGACAGCATGAAATAGGCTGAGCGCGCCGCGATGATGATATCGCCGGCGAGCGCCAGGGAAGCGCCGCCGCCGACCGCCGGACCATTAACGGCGGTCACCACCGGCACCGGCAAATTCGACAGGCT
>JAQWKP010000293.1 GCA_029247785.1 Novosphingobium sp. | reverse complement strand
CTAGGCAGTCTCACACAGCGCGAAGCTAAGGTGCTCCGCATGCGTTTCGGCATCGACATGAATACCGACCACACGCTAGAAGAAGTAGGCAAGCAGTTCGACGTAACCCGCGAACGCATCCGCCAGATCGAGGCGAAGGCGCTGCGGAAGCTCAAGCACCCGAGCCGCTCGCGGAAGATGCGGTCTTTCCTGGATCAGTAGGCCATTGCCGCGATCTCTTGCTCCCAGTAGCCTCGGCACCGGGAGATACCAATGACCGTCAATACTACTGACTTGGAAGAGTTGCTGGATCGTCAGCGCATCTGGGAGTGCATGTTGCGTTATGCGCGAGGCATGGACCGGCTGGATCACGCAATGGCGCTATCGGCCTATCATCCTGGTGCTATCGAGGATCACGGCGCACGCATCGCCCTCTGCGAGCAGTTCGTCGAAGATGTTCTGGAATTTCACAGGACCGGAGAGCTTCGCACCCAGCACATATTGAGCAATCACAGCTGCGAAATCGACGGAGACACCGCCCATACCGAAACCTATGTCCGCTGCTTTTCAGTACTGCCGACGGGTCAGAACAGGCTGTCGTTCGGACGGTTCGTCGACCGGCTGGAGAGGCGCGACCGGAAATGGGGGATCGTCTCGCGAGTAAGCCTGCCAGAGGGCTCGATCGAAGCGCCTGCATTCGACGACCGCGCGGGCATGACCGACCTTCCCGGATCGCTCGGCCAGTCCGCGCGTGACCAAAGCGATCCGTCTTACTTGCGACCGCTGCCATTGACCCGCGACCCAGCGAACACGCCTCAGGGATAGGCACGCTTTGGCCAAATGGGGGCAATGACATGAAGTGCTGTTTGCTGATGGAGTGTGCCTCTGAGCTCGTGGCGCTAGAGCAAATCGAGTGGCAGACATTGCAGCGCGGAACATGTAGCCAGGCCTATGGCAACGCGCGGCACTCTGCTCTTGGCGATCGGTCCGCCTGAAGGCGACCCTGCCCCATGAATTTCGCCAGCACGCCGTTCCTCTTTCTGTTTCTTCCCCTGACACTTGTGATATTCTTCGCAATCAGGGGGCCACGCGCCGGCGAACGCCGGATGGCTTTTCTTACTATGGCTTCTGCCGTTTTCTACGGCGCATCCGGCTGGTCAAACCTGCTTGTTCTTGGTGCTTCCATCACTGTGAATTTTTGTGCGGGCAAAGCGCTATTGAATTTGTCCAGTGAACATTCTGCGCGGAAGAAGGCGGTTATCTCGCTGGCAGTGATCGCCAATATCGCGCTGTTGCTCTCCTTCAAGATTCACATCCTAGCCGCTCGTGGACCTGTGGGTTTTACGGTTGCACAAGATGTCCTGCTCCCGCTTGCCTTGTCCTTCATCACATTTCAGCAGATCGGCTTCGTCGCCAGCTGCTTTCGCGGCACAATCAAGGCGGTGACCCTTCCGCGATACCTGTTTTTCGTACTGTTCTTCCCTCAGCTGGTGCTCGGGCCGATCGTTCGGTTCGAGAATGTTGCGCAGCAACTGGACGACCGCGCCCTGGACCATGTTAACCCGAAATGGCTGGCAATCGGGATTGCCGTGTTCGCCCTCGGGCTGCTGAAAAAGGCAGTGCTGGTCTTCTTGCTCGCAATTCCCACCAATCACGTATTTGCAGTCGCCGAACTGCAGCCGATCGCAATGGGCGATGCCTGGTTTGCGATTCTCACCTTCCAGTTTCAGTTGCTTTTCGATTTCACCGCCTATGCGGAAATGGCTATCGGCCTGGCCATGATGATGGGAATGAAAGTCCCACTCAATTTCGACCGACCGTTCTTTGCCCGCAATCTCGCTGATTTCTGGCGGCGATGGCACATCAGTTTCGGTGAATTCATGCGCGGCAATGTCTTCCTGCCTCTGGTCAAATGCCTGGCATGGCCGATCCCCGCTGCACTCGCCGTATCCGGTGTCCTGGCAGGCCTGTGGCATGGCCTAACCCCGACTTTCATTATTTGGGCAGTCGCCCAGACCGCGATCCTGCTGTATTTGCACTGGCGCAAGGACCGGGGTCGGCGGGCGGGCCGCAAGCCACTTCCAGTTCCCCTTGCCATCGCCGCAACGTTCCTGGTGACGTGCCTGATCGGCGTTCTGTTCAGATCTCCGACTCTGGCGACTGCTGCAAATATCTATAGTGGCCTGATCAACGCCGGGACTGAAATCCCGGTGACGCTGAGATGGTATTGGCTGGGCCTACCGGTACTCGCCGCTTGCTTTGTCTGGATTGGCCCCGATGCTGGACAGCTCTTCCGGCGGCACTGGAAGTTCACCGAATTGCGCACGCGGGCAGAGCAGCAGCCAGCCCACTGGAGTGAAGGTTTTCTGCATTTCAAGCCCAATGCAGCATGGGGGGCGGTGACCGGACTTGCCCTGATTCTCGGCCTCCTTGCTGTCGCCGTGCAAGACAAGACTGAACGGTTTATCTATGTCCAATTCTAAGTTGGAAGGCCCAGGAACCACAGGTTACTTCATGTCACTTCTCGGTGTGGTGACCTTGGTTCTTCTGGCGCTCGCGGCGGTGTTGTTCATCGTTGATCCGCAGGGATTGACGCAAGGCAATGCCATTTGCTCCGCTGGGGCGAAGAGCAAGTGGGTCCGACCTTACAAATCGATAATCGCCTATCGCGAAAAGCCGCGAGCCGTCATTCTCGGATCGTCACGCGCGGAATTCGGTTTCGACAGCGGCGCTCTCTCCCTGCTGGGACAGGGGCCCGTGCTGAATCTCGGCGTTAGCGGTGCGACAATTCACGACCATGCGGGCCTTGTCGCCGACGCCAAGGCGGGGGGACGACTGGAGAAAGCCTATATCGGGCTCAGTCTCGGGCTTGTCGGCACGGAACGTCAGCCTCCGCCAATACAACCAATTTCCAACGCGCTCTGGCCTCGTGCAGCCTATGTCATGCGAGGTTTTGCAAACAACGAGGCGTTGCGCACGCTGACCCAATTGGGCCAGGGGTGCAGGCCGCTTTTTGCCCCTGACGGGGCAGTCACCGGCCAGCCATTCATTCAACAGATTGACGGAATCACCCGCATCAGGGCCCTGCGGTCTATTCCTGCCAGCTGGCGCCGGATTGCCTTGACCCTGGAGAGAGGTGACCGAAACGAGATTACCCAATCCTATCAACCAACCAGGCAATTACTGACCGAATTGCGTGAGCATGGCGTCGAAACGATTGTCTACTCAGAGCCCCTAACCCAGGCCATTCGGGCCTCGCACGGCAAGGCGGGTTTGGAGGAAGAATTCCACAGGTGGACCGCCGAGACCAAGGCAATCACCGAAAATGCGGGAGCCAGGTTCATAGACTTCAATACGCCCGAAATAAAAGCTGCCATGGGCCTTCCTTTCTGCCCCCATGGTTCCATCGACTGCCATTTCATCGATCTCACACATTATTCTCCGGTCATCGGCCGGGCCATGGCCCGCGAGCTGGCTAAAATGTCCAGCCAGCGAGAATAGTTCCTCGCTTGTGGGCAAGCGGGGATTTGTGGTGGCCCTGCCCCGGGTTGCCGTCTATGTGGGCCCCATAATTTCCGTTATTGAGCACAGCCAGAGAGAGCGCCATGCGTATCGCCATCGCCTCCGATCACGCCGCCGTCGCCATGAAGGCGGAACTTGCCCAATGGCTTGCTGAACTGGGCCATGACGTCGACGATCTCGGCCCCAACAGCACCGATTCAGTCGATTATCCTGACTTTGGATACAAGTTGGCTGACCATGTTGCCTCAGGCAAGGCTGAGCGCGGTATCGCCATTTGCGGCACTGGCATCGGCATCTCGATTGCCGTCAATCGCAACCCAGGCGTGCGTTGCGGTGTGGTGTCCGAACCACTTTCGGCCAAACTCACTCGTGAGCACAATGATGCGAATTGCATCGCCATGGGCGCGCGTCTGATCGGTATCGAAATGGCCAAGGCCTGTGTCGAGGCCTTTCTGAACACCCCATTTGGCGGTGACCGTCATGTCCGCCGCGTCGACAAGCTGTCCAACCCCCAGACATCCAGGCAGACCGCATGAGCACAACCGCCGAAGCCCAAGCGCCGATCCGTTCCGATGGGTTCTTCTCCGCCAGCCTTGCCGAGGCCGACCCCGAGATCGCCGGCTGGATCGATGAGGAACTGGGCCGGCAACGCGACAAGATCGAACTGATCGCCAGCGAGAACATCTGCTCGAAGGCCGTGCTCGAAGCGACCGGCTCGGTGCTGACCAACAAATATGCGGAAGGCTATCCCGGCAAGCGCTATTACGGCGGCTGCGAATATGTCGATGAGATCGAGACGATAGCGATTGAGCGCGCCAAACAGCTGTTTGGTGCTGAATTCGCCAATGTGCAGCCCAATTCGGGCAGCCAGATGAACCAAGCAGCGTTCCTCGCCTTGTTGCAGCCGGGCGATACCTTCATGGGGCTGGACCTCAATGCAGGCGGGCACCTCACTCATGGATCACCCGTCAACATGAGCGGCAAGTGGTTCAATCCGGTCGCTTATACAGTGCGCGATGACGATCATTTGATTGACATGGACGAAGTCGCCCGGATCGCGCGGGAAAACCAACCCAAGCTGATCATCTGCGGCGCCACAGCCTATTCGCGCCATTGGGACTTCAAGCGCTTCCGCGAGATCGCCGACGAGGTTGGCGCCTATCTGCTCGCCGACATGTCGCACTTCTCCGGATTAGTCGCGGGCGGCGCCCACCCGTCTCCCGTTCCTCACGCCCATGTCACCACCACGACCACGCACAAATCGCTTCGGGGTCCGCGCTCGGGCATCATTCTCAGCAATGACGAGGCCATCGCCAAGAAGCTTAATAGCGCGATCTTCCCCGGCATGCAGGGTGGCCCGCTGATGCATGTCATCGCCGCCAAGGCCATCGCTTTTGGTGAAGCACTGAAACCCGAATTCAAGGCCTATGCCAGCGCCGTGGTTGAAAATGCCAAGGCGCTCGCCTCCAGCCTGCAGGAGCAGGGCCTCGACATCGTTTCGGGCGGAACTGACAATCACCTGATGCTGGTCGATCTGAGGCCCAAACAGGCCAAGGGAAAGCACGCCGAAAAAGCGCTCGATCGTGCCGCGATCACTTGCAACAAGAATGCCATTCCCAACGATCCGGAAAAACCATTCGTCACTTCCGGCATTCGCCTGGGCTCACCGGCTTGCACCACGCGCGGTTTCGGCCCGGCCGAATTCCACCAGGTCGGCCAGCTCATCGCCGAAGTTTGCGAGGGGCTGAGGAAAAACGGCGCTGAAGGCGACGCTCAGATCGAGGCCAGTGTCGCCACCAGGGTGGAAGAACTCTGCGCCCGATTCCCGATCTACGAAGGGATGTAGCGATTGCGCTGCCCGTTCTGCGCACATGACGACAGCCAGGTGAAGGATTCGCGTCCGACGGAGGACAGCACTGCCATCCGCCGCCGCCGCCAATGCACCAGCTGCGGTGCCCGTTTCACCACTTTTGAGCGAGTGCAGCTGCGCGAGATCACCGTCGTCAAGAGCGACGATGCACGAGAGGTGTTCGCGAGGGCAAAGATCGATCAATCGGTCGCGCTCGCCTGCCGCAAGCGGGGGATCGAACCCGAACGCATCGATCAGCTCGTCTCCGGCATCCAGCGCCAGGTCGAAACGCTGGGCGAATCTGAAGTCACATCCCGGGCCATCGGCGAAATGGTGATGGACGGGCTGCGGCAACTCGATACGGTCGCCTATATCCGCTTTGCCAGCGTCTATCGCGACTTTGGCGAGGCCAGTGACTTCGAGGAAATCGCCAGCGCGGTGCGGGATGGCGGATAAGGCGGCACAGCCCATCATCGTCCTCGTCCGGCCCCAACTCGGCGAGAATATCGGCAAGGCGGCGCGTGCGATGCTCAATTTCGGGCTCACCGAGATGCGGCTGGTTTCGCCGCGTGACGGTTGGCCAAATCCTAGCGCAGGCCCGGCGGCGGCGGGAGCAGACACGCTGCTCGATAACGCCAGCATCCACCCAACCCTCGCCGACGCAGTGGCAGACTGCAGGCATGTCTACGCAACTACCGTGCGCAAACGCGGGGTCAGCAAGCGCGTATTGACGCCCGAAATGGCCGTACAGGAAATTCAAGCCGCGCAGGGCCGCTCAGCCATCGTGTTCGGTCCCGAGCGTTCAGGACTGGAAACCGGAGATGTCGCGCTTGCCGGTGCGATCCTGACGGTGCCGGTCAATCCAGACTTTCCCTCGCTGAACCTGGCTCAGGCGGTGATCCTGTGCGCCTATGAGTGGTCAAAACTGGGCGCGATGGCGGTTCCGACAACGGAGAAGTTGCTTCCACCGGCTGCCCAGGAAGAGCTCGAAGGATTGATCGACCATTTCGAGAGGTTGCTTGAGCCGCGCAGCTATTTCTGGCCGGAAGCAAGGGCCACCGCTTCACGCCTGACATTACGCAACATGCTCACCAAGCCGGGCTGGAACAGCCTCGAATTACGCAGCTTACGGGGTATACTAAGCACGCTCGAAAAGGAGCCACGGGAGCGAGATTAAGACTTCTGCCGAAGGTCCCATTCTCCCAGCTCATAGGCGATTGAGCCCTCTACAAGACGATCCCAAATATCGGCGATAGTCTGAGCAGGAATGTCGAGCTGATCGGCCATCGCGGTCGCATTGGCGATCACCGCGGCCTTGCGCGCCTCGTCACGAACTTCGTCACGCTCCGGCTTGATCCGAGCCGCGGCGCGCATATAGGCAAATCGTTGGACGAGCAGCTGCAGCACTTCGCGATCGACCGCATCGACTCCCTCGCGGACCTCGTCCATGGTCCGGCAATCGTCCGGCAGCGGTGAATTGGCTTGCATGGCTCGCCCCTAGCGGGACCGCGCGTCCACGTCGAGACCTTCGGCGAGACTTGACTTTCGCCAAGCATCGCCTATTCGCGCGCCTTCACTTCGGCCCCGCCTGCTTGCGGGTGTTTCCGTTTGGCCCCGCACTCCGGTGAAGCGGTGGCCGCGTCCCGCGATTCTGGCTGGGCGGTGCGTTCCGGGCATAGGCTGCGGCCAGGGTGGTTGCGGCAGCAGATTGGAGAATGACAAATGTCGAAGCGCAAAAGCGCCAAGCACAAGCTCGACCGCCGCATGGGCGAGAACATCTGGGGTCGTCCCAAGAGCTCGGTCAATCGCCGCGCCTACGGCCCCGGCCAGCACGGTCAGCGCCGCAAAAGCAAGATTTCCGACTATGGCATTCAGCTTCGCGCCAAGCAGAAGCTGAAGGGCTATTACGGCGACGTTACCGAAAAACAGTTCAAGCGCACCTATCAGGAAGCGACCAAGATCAAGGGCGATACCGGTCAGAACCTGATCGGCCTGCTCGAGCGCCGTCTCGATATGGTGGTCTATCGCGCAAAGTTCGCGCCCACCATCTTCGCCGCGCGCCAGATCGTCAGCCACGGTCACATTCGGGTCAACGGTGTGAAATGCAACATCGCGAGCCGCCGCATCTCGATCGACGACGTCATCAGCCTGGGCGAGAAAGCGCAGGAAATGGCGCTGATCATGGAAGCCCAGTCACTGCCTGAGCGCGAAATTCCCGACTATGTTTCGCCCGACGGCACCGACAAGGTCACCTTCGTGCGCGTACCGACGCTGGACGAAGTTCCGTACCCGGTGCAGATGGAGCCGAACCTGGTCGTCGAGTTCTACTCGCGCTGACACATTTCGGCAGATATGTAATTTGAAAGGGCGGTCCGACGGGCCGCCCTTTTTTCATGCGCAGGCCTCGTCACAGTTTTTGTCGTGCGGCGCGATTGGTGCAATGATAGGATCGGATCATTCGCAGGTTCAGGAGAGGACTGCGCCAATGCTCGACTCTAAACCTACAAGCACCAGTTCAACTCTAAGCATCAAACCACTCGGCGGGCGTGTTGGCGCATTGATCGAGGGCATCCAGCTCTCAGGCGATCTCCCGGTCGAACAGGTCAGCGCAATCCGCGAGGCCATGCTGCGTCACAAGGTTGTCTTCCTGCGCGACCAGCAAGAAGGAAGTGCAGCACTTGAGGCCTTCTCCGAAAAGCTGGGCGAGCCAATACCCTATACCTATGCCGACCCGCCTGAAGGCCTCGAATACACCTGGGAATTCGACGAGATTCGCTCGGATCACTGGCATTCGGACCTGAGCTGGCAGACTGACCCGGTTGAGGTGGGCATTCTCACTCCGGCGGTCCTGCCCGAATCAGGCGGCAATACCGTCTGGTCGAATACAGCCGCAGCCTATGAGGAATTGCCCGAGCCACTACAGGCGATGGCGAACAAGCTGTGGGCGGTGCACAGCGCCAAAAAGCCGATTGCCCTGTCCTTCCCCAATCCCAGCGAGGATGAGCTGACGATTCAGGGGCGCTTCGGCAACGAAGCTACCGGCGCGCGCCACCCCGTCGTCAGAGTTCACCCGGAGACCAGCGAGCGCAACTTGTTCGTTGGCAACGTGGTCTATTATTTCGACGGCTTCGCCCGGACACCCGGACAGCATATCTACGAGCTGTTCCAATATTATGTGACCCGCCCAGAGAACACGATCCGCTGGCACTGGCGGATGGGCGACGTGGCGATCTGGGACAACCGCGCGACCCAGTATTATGGCGTGCGCGACTATGGCGACGAACGGCGAACGATGCAGCGGATATCGCTAAAGGGATCTGTCCCCCTCTCGGTCGACGGCAAACCAAGCACGGTGGTCGCCTGAACCGTCTGCAACAGGAGAGTCATTCGATGACGCAAATTTCAACGGTCGACAAGCTGATCAAGCCCGAAGAACTCGGTAAGACCCTGATGCATGAGCATCTCCAGACCGGCATGCCCGGCTGGACCACCGATCCCATCGCGCCTGCGCCGGACAAACGCGAAGTTGTCGCCAAATGCGTCGATCGGATCGCGGAAATGCAAGCCTCTGGCTTCACCACGATGATCGATCCCTGCCCCAACGATCTCGGCAGGGATGTCGAACTGATGGCGGATGTCTCCGCCCGCACCGGCTTCAACATCATCTGCGCCACCGGCCTCTATACCGGCGAACTCGGGGCAACGGCCTATTGGCGGCTGCGCGAGCAGATGAATTCCGATGCAGCCCAATATATCGCGGAAGGCTATATCAAGGAGATCACGCAAGGCGTTGGTGAAACCGGCATCAAGGCAGGAATGATCAAGCTCTCGACCGGCAATGCGCCCCTCTCGGACTACGATGCGATCTTGATTGAAGCAGCCGGACATGCCTCGCTGGCGACAGGTGTACCGATCATCACGCACACCGAAGCCGTGCTCGGCGATGTTCAGCAGGAACGGCTTACCGCAATGGGCGTGCCCGCACACCGTATCGTCGTGGGCCACAGCTGCGGCTGCGACGACTTCGAATATCACATGAAGATCGCGACGGGCGGTTCCTATCTTGGCTTCGACCGTTTTGGCCTCGATATGGTGGTACCAGATGCAACCCGTGTCGCCTCACTTGCCAAGGTGATCGGTGCGGGTGCCGGAGATCGCGTGGTCGTCTCTCATGACACCGTGTGGTGCTGGCTTGGGAGCTTTATCAGCGAGGAAATGCACGAGCAGCTTGGGATCAATACAAACCCCTTGCACTTCACCAATGTCATCATGCCGCAATTGCTGGAAGCGGGTGTGACCCAGGCACAGATCGACGCCATGCTAGTCGATAACCCGCGCCGCTATTTTGCAGGCGAGGCCTTGTCGACGCTCGGCGGACAGACCTGACCGGGAGAGCCGGCTTGGAGCTGACACGGATACGCCATGCGCTAGTGACCGGCGGCGCGAGCGGGATCGGCCTGGGCATCGTCGATGCGTTTGCCGAGCGCGGCATCGCCGTCACCGTCGCCGATATCATCCAGGAGCGTCTGGACCAACAATTCGTTATGCGTGGCGAGAATATCATGCCGATTCGCCTCGATACACGTGACCGCGAGGGCTGGATCGAGGCCAAACGCACAGCCGAAACACGCTTCGGGCCGGTCGATGTGCTGGTCAACAATGCCGGGATCGGGCCGGACGGATGCGAAATCTCCGAGATGACGCCTGATTCCTTCGACAAAACCATCGCGATCAATCTCACCGCCGTATTCAACGGGATAAACGCCTTCGTCGGCGAGATGAAAGCACGCGGCAGCGGCCACATCGTCAACACGGCCTCGATGAACGGGATCATGCTCGGGTTGGCCCGATACGGTGCTTATGCCGCCTCCAAATTCGGCGTGGTCGGGCTGAGCGAGGCCCTTCGGGAAGAACTTGAACCACATGGCGTCGGCGTCTCAGTGCTGTGCCCCGGCCCGGTCCTGTCCAATATGCCGGAAACCTCGCGCCTGCTTGGCAACCCCGCTCCGGAGCAGCGCTGGCCCGATGGCACCGTCGGCATGGAACCAATCGTTGCTGGGCGTATTGTCTTGCGATCGATCGAGCTCAACCTGGGCCACATCCTGACCCATCCCAACTATTTCCCCGCCATCGATCACCGCAATGACGTGATCCGTCAGGCTGCGGAAATCGAACAGGCCGAATGGGCTTCGCTTCCGGGATGGCAGGGCTGATAGCGTCGATATTGCCGCTTTGGCAGAACCGGGTAGGATAGCGGCAGGAGAGGATACCATGAACGTATTTTCCAAGACTTCGCAGGACGCCTGGTCCGATGATGACCTGCTTGCGCTCGGCACCGACCCCATTCCGGCTGCCCCCTACTACGATCCGGAGGTGTTTGAGCTCGAGCGCAAAGCCGTGTTCATGCGCAGCTGGACCCTGCTCGGCCACATCTGCGAACTGCCCGAGCCCGGCGATTACATCGTCCGGGAAGTCGAATTCGCCAATGCCTCGATCCTGATCAGCCATGGCAAGGACGGGCAGCTGCGCGCCTTCCACAATGTCTGCCCGCATCGCGGCACGAAACTGGTGGCCGACGATGGCGGCAACGCATCTGCCTTCACCTGCCGCTATCATGCATGGTCATTCGGCAGTGACGGTGCCTTGCGCTCAGCTCCTGATTTTGAGCGTTTCTATGTCGAAAAGGCGGATTGCGGTCTGCGCAAGGTATCGCTCCAAACATGTGGCGGGCTGATATTCATTCATTTCGGCGAAGCGCCAGAGCAAGACCTGCAGAATTTCCTCGGCGAAGCGACAGAAAAGCTGAAACCGCTGGAAGGCGCAACGCGTTACAGCGAATTCACCTATGACATCGATGCGAATTGGAAGGTGGTTCTGGACAATTTCCAGGAAAATTATCACCTGCGCTTCGTCCACGCGACCGCTCCGAATGCGGTGGGGCCCGACAATCCCTTCGGCTACCCGGTGGCCTACCGTTTCTTCGGCCCGCACCGTACGCAGACCCTATGGGTAAATCCCGAGCGGGGCATGCCTAAGCCGGTGGAGCTCAAGGCCTATATGTCGGCAGGAGCTGAAGCCGCCGACTCGGACTTTCCCGATTGTGACATGAAGCTGTTTCCCAATCTGCACATCGTTTCGCATGGCGGGTTCTATTTCGTGCAGCGAATCATGCCCCTCTCGGCCGGGCGCTCCCGCTGCATCTTCCGGCTTTATTGGGTAGGCGACGAGTGCAATGCATCCTCGCGGTTCTCGCGCGAATATGTCTTCGCCATGGTGCGCGACGTTATCACCGAGGACCGTTCAATCGTCATGGCGGTTCAGGAAGGCATTCAGAGCGGCGCGCTCGACCATATCCACTTCCAGGAGCACGAGATCATGTGCCGCCATCTCTATCACATGGTCCAGAACATGGTCGACGCCTACCTGGCTGAGGAAGCCGCAGCATGAGCGCAGCAACCACACTTCCGCCCGGCTTCGAAGCGCTCGAGGGATTTGCGGAAAGATGGGCGCTCGATGGCACAGCAAACCGCGCCCAAGCCCGCAATGACAGCAGCGCTGCGGAACGGGAAGCCTTTTACGAGGCCGCAAGCCCGATGCTTGCCCCTGCCCTGGAACTGCTAGACAGCAAGGCGCTCGACGATCTGGATGATGCCGATACGCGGCTAATGAACATGATGCTCGGCCTCACCCATGTGGCGCTCGCGATAGAGACCCAGCGCGATGCGGAATCTATCCATGTAGTGAGCCGCAGGACAATGATGATCACACAATCCAGCGCCGATTGGCCCGCTTAAGCGCTGGTCGGATCAGGATTTCAGGTAGTCCCGCCGAAAATCCGCCGAAAAACTGGCGAATTGCCCTTCACCTATCGCATCGCGCATCGCCTGCATCAGGGCCTGATAAAATGTCAGATTATGCTCGGTCAGCAGCATGCCACCAAGTATTTCGCCTGATTTGACGAGATGGTGGAGATAGGCCCGGCTGTAATCGGCGCAAGCCGGACATGGGCAGCGCTCGTCGAGCGGCACGGTATCCTCGGCGTGGCGCGCATTCTTGAGGTTCAGCGGCCCGCTCCAAGTAAAAGCCTGACCATTGCGGCCTGAACGAGTCGGCAACACGCAGTCGAACATGTCGACACCGCGCTCAACCGCGCCAACCAGATCGTCCGGTTTGCCGACCCCCATCAGGTAACGCGGTGCGGTCTCAGGAAGTTGGCCGCTCGCGAAATCGAGCGTCGCGAACATGGCCTCCTGCCCCTCCCCCACCGCCAATCCGCCGATCGCATAGCCGTCAAAGCCGATTTCGGTCAGCGCCTGGGCGGATTGCATTCGTAACTGCTCGTCGAGGGCGCCTTGCTGGATCCCGAATAGCGCCGCAGCGGTGGCATGCTCACCCCCGGCATCGAAAGCCTCCCTACTGCGCTTCGCCCAGCGCATGCTCATTTCCATCGAGCGTTCGATTTCCTCACGCGGCTGGTCGAGCTTCGGGCATTCATCGAACGCCATGACAATGTCGGAACCCAACAGCCGCTGGATTTCCGTCGAGCGTTCCGGGCTCAGCAAATGGCGCGAGCCGTCAAGATGGCTGGCGAAAGTCACGCCTTCCTCGGTAATCTTTCTGAGGTCCGACAAGCTCATCACCTGATATCCACCGCTATCGGTGAGGATCGGACGCTGCCAGTTCATGAAGCGGTGCAGCCCGCCCAGTTTCGCGACCCGTTCTGCCCCGGGCCGCAGCATCAGATGATAGGTATTGCCGAGAATGATATCGGCGCCCGTCGCCCGTACGGATTCCGGCTTCATCGCCTTGACGGTTGCCGCCGTTCCCACTGGCATGAAGGCCGGCGTGCGAATCTCCCCTCGCCGCATCCGGATCAGGCCAGACCGCGCCAAGCCGTCGGACGCGTGGATATCGAACTGGAAACGCTCAGCCATGATCCAGCCCGCTAGCGTTTCACGGGCGCGAGCGCCAGCGCCGTAACCATCGCAGGGCGGCATGCGAATAGTCATGCGGGAGGCCACTGTGTCTCCCGGGGTAAACAGTCCATCATGGAGCTTGGGATGAAGAATACATATGCACTTGCAACCGCGCTGATCGGCGCAGCCAGTCTCGCAGCTTGCGGATCGGGCGGCAATGATGCCGCCGCACCTGCCGAAGGCGCAGCGGCTGGCGGCGAAATGGCCGCAGCCGAAACCGACGCCAAGGAGAAATGCTTCGGTATCTCACTCGCCGGTAAGAATGATTGCGCTGCGGGTCCTGGCACAAGCTGCGCCGGCACCTCGACAGTCGATTACCAGGGGAATGCCTGGAAATATGTGACTGAGGGCGACTGTGCAAAATTTGGCGCAGAAGAGGGCGACTTTGCCCTTCCCGATGATCGCAAGGGCTCGCTCGTCGAACTCGATCGCGACCTTTCTGCCTGACGCTATATCGGGACGGTCGCTGGCTTTTTTAGCGACCGTCCCACTACGCTTCTCAATCAAGGCTGGATTTCCATTTAAAGCTGGCAATATACTGAGATTTCCGAGCGCGGCCCTATCCTGGCCGGAAGGGAAGAGGAGCTGCCAGCATGAGTGAGACCACGGCCAAGCCGGGCGAAATCGATTTCTTTGCCGATGTAGAAGTGACGCAGAACCTGCCCGGTTATCTCGGTGGGCTGCGCAGCAAATGCCCGGTGCTTCGTGAGCCCTTCCACGACGTCTATATGGTAACTGGCATGGCAGCGGCCATGGACGTCTTCCAGCAGCAGGCAGACGCCTTTTCATCTTCCATTGCAGTAACCGGACCGCTTCCGCCGCTGCCCTTCACACCCTCTGGGGATATCCGCGCGCAGATCGCCGAACACCGCAGCGAGATGCCATGGACCGATCACCTCGCCACCTATGACGGCGAAGAGCATGCAGCGCATAGGGCGATGATGAGCCAATTGCTCACGCACAAACGACTCAAGGCCAATGAGGATTACGTCCACGGACTTGTCGAACAGCTTGTAGACAGCATCATCGACCGGGGTGCCTGCGAGATCACCGAGGATTTCGCCCATGCGCTATCGACCCTGGTAATCGCCGACCTGCTTGGCGTTCCAGAGGAAGACCGCCAATCGCTGCTGGTGGCGATGGGCCCTGACCCTACACAGATGGACGGCGACCAGGGCTTCAAGGTTGGCCCTGATCCGCTGGTCCACCTGCATGATCGATTCCATCGCTACCTTGAGCAGCGATTGCGCGAGCCCAAGGACGATATGCTGACCGAATTGGCCCAGGCG
The DNA here is from genome assembly GCA_029247785.1 of Novosphingobium sp. Lineage (GTDB taxonomy): Bacteria > Pseudomonadota > Alphaproteobacteria > Sphingomonadales > Sphingomonadaceae > Novosphingobium. The sequence continues at coordinate 25,597 of JAQWKP010000293.1, read as the reverse complement.
ACCCTGCGAGACGGGACCGATCCGGGCCTCACCCGCAAGGCCTGTCTCGCCTGTTTCCTGTTTGGCGCCGGTCAGGACACGTCTGCACGGCTGGTCGCCTTTTCATTTCGCGTGCTCGGTGATTTTCCCGAAGTACAGACAAAGCTGCGGAGCGAGCCCGATCGCATTCCCGCATTCGTTGAGGAAGTGCTGCGCTTCGAACCACCTGTAAAAACGCTGTCACGCCTGGCACTGAGAGACGTGGAAGTCGGCGGAGTAAGTGTTCCCAAGGGTGCGACGGTCACGGTTTGCACGGGCGGGGTCAATCGTGATCCAGACCATTTCGCCGATCCCGACAGCTTCGATTACGATCGATCGACGGTGCGCGACCATGTCTCATTCAGCCGAGGCTCCCATGCCTGCATCGGCGCGCCGCTCGCCCGCATGGAAGTGCGCGTTGCGCTGGAACGGTTTCTTGCCAACACGACTGACATTCGAATTTCGGAGGCCCATCACGGGCCGCCGGACGACCGGAGCTATTCATATGAGCCGACATACCTTTTGCACGGATTGCAGGGGCTGCATGTCGAATGGGACAAGGTCTGAATTGACCGGCATCAAGGGTCTGTTGGGAGCGCTCCCCTAGGCAAGAGCCAGTTATACCGGCTGGACGAGAGCAGGCGATGGATTTCGTGGCAAAGAAGGCAGCGCTAGAAGCCAGCCTCGAACGGGCTGCCGAGCAGCTCGGCGACATCACACCCCATGTCTATGAGACCTATTATCGGCGCTGCCCGGAAGCCAAGGCCGACTTCGACCATCATTTCCCCGGAGACAGCCATCCACTGGAGGGTCAGATGGTCGAACAGGCGCTCTATTGCCTGATGGAATGGTTCGACAGTCCGGGCGAGATTGAGATAATCCTGCTCAGCACCGTTCCCCACCATATCGAAACCTTGCACATCGAACCCCGCCACTTTTCGGAACTGATCATTGCGGTGTGCGAAACGATTGTGGCCACGATCCCACCGGAAAGAAGCGAGGAACTGGCGGTCTGGAAGGAATTACGAGGCGAACTGATCGCGCTATTCGATGCCAGCGCCCTCTATGCTCGGCCTATGAGCAAGATCGGCTGACCCTGTATTCGCCGATCATAGCGTAATCATTCGGGGGTTACGGGCAGGTCGCCGAAACTACGCCGGTAGCAACAAGCTCGAATCACCGTAAGAGTAGAAGCGATAGCCCTCGCCGATCGCATGGGCATAAGCCGCCTGCATCTTCTCAAGCCCCATCAACGCGCTGACCAGCATGAACAGGGTTGATCGCGGCAAATGGAAGTTGGTCATCAACCCGTCGATCGCCTTGAAGCGGTAGCCAGGCGTGATGAAGATTGCGGTATCGCCCTCAAAGGGTTGGATCATCCCGTCCTCACCGACCGCGCTTTCCAATAGCCGCAGAGAAGTGGTGCCAGCCGCTATAATCCGGCCACCGGCAGCGCGCGCCGCGTTCAACCGTGCTGCAGTTCCGGCATCGACCCGCCCCCATTCGGCATGCATGCGATGGTCCTGAGTGTCTTCGGCTTTGACCGGCAGGAATGTCCCTGCACCGACATGGAGCGTCAGCGTCTCTCGCAAGACGCCCGCCGCGTCCAGCGCCGCCAGCAGGTCTGGCGTAAAATGAAGCGACGCGGTGGGCGCAGCGACCGCACCATCCTCGCGCGCGAACATCGTCTGATAATCGCTGCGGTCAGCCTCATCCACTTCGCGTTTGCCCGCGATATAGGGTGGTAGCGGCATCCGCCCAGCCCGTTCCAGCAGCCCTTCGACCGGCTCCTCGCCAGCGAAGCACAAAGTCCAGCTGCCGTCATCCCCGCCCTGCTCGGCCGTGGCATTCACGCCCGCGGAAAATTCAATGATATCGCCCTGCTTCAGTCGCTTGGCATTGCGGATGAAAGCCTGCCAGCGGCGCAAATCGATGCGCTTGTGCAATGTCGCGCCGATCCGCGCCTGACCGCGCCGTCCTTCCAGCTGCGCGGGAATCACTCGCGTGTCGTTAAACACCAACACATCGCCAGCCCTCAACAGAGCTGGCAAGCCGCTTACCGTATGATCGGCAATCCCGCTGTCGGCCGCGACCAGCAACATTCGGGCCGAATCGCGCGGACGCACCGGGCGCAACGCGATGCACTCAGCAGGGAGCTCAAAATCGAATTGGTCAACGCGCATCCGCAACCTTTAGCGAATCACCGCGCCCTTCGCGAAACCGTTCAGTCAGACTGCGACGAATTGAGGTCCGCGATGGAAATACTCGCATCCTCAACTGCCACCGGAGCAGGAGCCGGCGGTCCCCTGCCATCCGTTGCCAGCGAAGCCTGCAAAATCTTGGTAGGGCTCTCAGGCGGCTCGCCGCGCTGGATCGCATCGACGACGCTCATGCCGCCGATCACCCGACCGAAAACGGTATACTTCTTGTCGAGTGCGAACCGCGGATAAAACACGATGAAGAACTGGCTGTTGGCGCTATTCTCTTCCTCCGTGCGCGCCATCGACATGATACCGCGCATATGTGGCACCGAATTGAATTCCGCTTCCAGATTGGGAAGCTGGGAGCCGCCTCCACCCGTTCCGGTCGGGTCCCCGGTCTGAGCCATGAAACCGTCGATCACCCGGTGAAAAACCAGGCCGTCGTAAAACCCTTGCCGGGCCAGCGTCTTGATCCGCTCAACATGGCTGGGAGCCCACTGCGGCATCAACCGAACCGAAACCCGTCCGCCGCTCGACAGATCAAGCAGAAGCACGTTGTCGCTATCATGCGTTGGATCGCCATCAACCGCCGTAGACAAGGCTGGCTTGGCAGGCTCTGCCGCGTCATCGGCCTTATCCTTGGCATGAGCAGGGGAGGCCACAAGCGCGAGGCCGAGGATCATGGAAGAAAACAAGCGAAATTTCATCTGCGTCTCTCAGACTTGGGACCGCCAGCCTCCCCGTGGACGCTAACTAGCCAATTGCGACGCCCCGATAGCGCCCACCCACTGTCGTTGCAATGAACAGCAGCGATTCTTGCCCGTCAGAAATCGCCAAGCCGACCGATTTTCTCGACCCGCTGCACTACATCGTCGCGAACAGCCGGGCTTACAAAGCTGGCGATCTCCCCGCCGAACAGGGCAATTTCCTTGACCAGTTTCGATGCAATGGGCTGCAAGCCAACGTCTGCCATCAAAAAGACGGTTTCGACATCGGCATTGATCTGCTGGTTCATGCCAGCCATCTGGTACTCATATTCAAAATCGGCGACAGCACGCAGGCCGCGAATGACCACACTGGCATTCTGACTATCCGCCCATTTCATCAGCAATGCATTGAAACCGACTACCTCGACATTGTTCAGGCCCAACTCTGTGACTTCGCGCCTGACCATGGCCATGCGTTCATCCGGTGTGAACATCGGGTTTTTCGACGGATTGGTCGTCACGCCGATAATAAGCCGGTCTACCAGCTTGGCACCGCGCCGGATAATGTCGGCATGGCCCAGAGTGATCGGATCGAATGTGCCCGGATAGACGCCGATGCGTTGTTTCCCCGAAGCTGCCATCAATGGTCCCTTTCAATAATGTAGCGGGCAATCGCCCGAAGCAAATCGGCTTCTTCGCCGTGCTGTGAGAGATGGGTGATTGCCTGATCAACCAGCATTTGCGCCTGCGCACGGGCGCGATCCGGGCCGAGCAGCGAAACGAATGTCTGCTTGCCAGCTGCCGCGTCTTTACCAAGCGCTTTGCCCGCAAGAGCCTCGTCGCCTTCATGATCGAGCAGGTCGTCGGCGATCTGGAAAGCGAGGCCAATGTCCCTTGCATAGCCGTGAAGGTGGGTGCGGCCTTCTGGCGCCACGTGGCCAAGGATCGCTCCCATCTCAACCGCAGCACCCAGCAAGGCACCGGTCTTGAGCTGCTGAAGGCGAGTGACTGTCTGAAGGTCGAACTCACTGGTTTCGGCGGCGAGGTCCATCATCTGTCCGCCCGCCATCCCCTGGGAACCGCTGGCCTGACCTAGCGCCCGCACCAGCTCGATGCGCGCGTAGGGATCGGTGCAGGTTGCGGGGTCCGAAAGCACCTCGAAAGCGAAGGCGAGCAGCGAATCGCCCGCGAGCACGGCCGTAGCCTCGTCAAAGGCGCGATGCACGGTCGGCTTGCCATGGCGCAAATCGTCATCGTCCATGCAGGGCAGGTCGTCATGAATGAGCGAGTAAACGTGAATCGCTTCAATCGCAGCGCCTGCTCGCAGTGCGGAATCGCGATCTACGCCATAGATCCCCGCCGTCGCGGTCAGTAACAGCGGCCGGATCCGCTTGCCATTGCCGATCGCCGCATAGCGCATCGCCGAGACCAAGCCAGACCGTGCGTCCTCCGGCACTGGCATGAGGCTGTCAAAAACCGAATCGATGCCGCGAGCGATGCTGGCCAGCGCCTCGGCAAGCAGCGAATTGCTGACACCGGCTTGCGCCACTGTCAGCCCTCCGGCGCGTCGAGCGGCTTCGTGCCGGTGGCTTCACCTCCGGGGCCGGTAACGATTCGCTCGATCCTTGCCTGAGCAGCATCGAGCCTCGCCTGGCAATGCTTGCGCAAGACCTCGCCGCGTTCGTAAAGCGAGATCGAATCATCGAGCGGCACTTCTCCGCCTTCAAGCCGGCGCACGACATCCTCCAGCGCTTTCAACGCATCTTCAAAGCTCATCGCGGAAATATCGGGGGTGTCTTCAGCCATGCGCCAGCAATGACGGCGCTATGTCCACGGGTCAAGCGCTCGGGTGGCTAGCGCTGTGCGCAGGACATGGCTAAGGGCCGCGCATGAGCACCGCCACTTCCGCCATCTCGCCAGATGTCGTCGAGGCCCACGGCCTGAGCGAAGATGAATATTCAATCATCGTAAGACGGCTCAATCGCAAGCCGAACCTCGTCGAACTCGGGATATTTTCGGTGATGTGGTCGGAGCATTGCTCCTACAAATCGAGCAAACTGCACCTCAAGAAGCTGCCGACTGAGGCACCCTGGGTAATCTGCGGTCCGGGCGAGAACGCGGGTATCATCGATATCGGTGACAATCAGGCCTGCATCTTCAAGATGGAGAGCCACAACCACCCCAGTTACATCGAGCCCTATCAGGGTGCAGCGACGGGCGTGGGCGGCATTCTGCGAGACGTTTTCACTATGGGCGCGCGGCCCGTCGCCAATATGAATGCACTGCGCTTCGGTCGGCCCGATCACCCGAAGATGAAGCATCTGGTGCAAGGCGTGGTCGCGGGCATCGGCGGCTATGGCAATTGCGTCGGCGTTCCCACCGTGGGCGGCGAGACCAATTTTCACTCGGCCTATGATGGCAATATCCTAGTCAATGCGATGACGGTGGGCGTCGCCGACAGTGACAGGATCTTCTATTCAGCGGCAACCGGTGTGGGCAATCCGATTGTCTATGTCGGATCCAAGACCGGGCGAGACGGTATCCATGGTGCAACCATGGCGTCGACCGATTTCAGCGAGGATACCGAGGAAAAGCGCCCGACCGTGCAGGTTGGCGATCCATTCACCGAAAAGCTGCTGATCGAGGCCTGCCTCGAACTGATGGCGACCGATTCGATTGTTGCGATCCAGGACATGGGCGCGGCGGGGCTGACCTCGTCGAGCGTTGAAATGGCCTCCAACGGCGGCGTTGGCATCAGGCTCGACATGAACATGGTGCCCTGCCGCGAAGAAGGCATGACGCCCTATGAGATGATGTTGAGCGAGAGCCAGGAACGCATGCTGATGGTGCTCAAGCCCGGCAAGGAGACCATGGCCGAGGCGATCTTCAGCAAGTGGGAGCTGGATTTCGCGGTGATCGGCGAAGTCACCGATACCGGCCACATGGTGCTGGATTTTGACGGTGAGGTGGTCTGCGATATACCGCTCGGCCCGCTCGCTGACGATGCGCCCGAATATGATCGCCCGCATCTCAGCCGGGAAGAATACAAGGCCTGGGCCAGGGTCAAGCCGCTGGAGCAGATCCCCGAAAGCACGGATATCGGCGCGGATTTGCTCAAGCTGATGGCCAGCCCCGATCTTGCCAGCAGGCGCTGGATCTGGGAGCAATATGACAGCCAGGTGATGGCCGACACGCTGTCGATCCCCGGCGGCGATGCGGCAGTGGTGCGCGTCCATGGCACAAACAAAGCGCTCGCCATAACCACCGACTGCACTCCGCGCTATTGCTACGCTGATCCCTATGAAGGCGGCAAGCAAGCCATCGCCGAAGCCTATCGCAACCTCTGCGCGGTGGGCGCGAGACCGCTCGCAGTGACCAATTGCCTCAATTTCGGCAATCCGCAGCGCCCGGAGATCATGGCGCAATTTGTCGGCTGCCTCGAAGGCATGGGCGACGCCTGCCGCGCGCTGGATTTCCCCATCGTGAGCGGGAATGTCAGCCTGTATAACGAAAGCAAGGCTACGGGTGGTGGGAGCGCGATTCTGCCGACGCCAGCGATTGGCGGGGTTGGGTTGCTGGATGACTACAGCAAGATGGCGACGATAGGGTTCAAGAACGAGGGGGACGGCATTTGGCTGATCGGCGGAAGAGCGGCGCATCTTAGCCAATCGCTATGGTTGCGCGAGATTCTTGCCCGCGAAGACGGTGCCACTCCCCCTGTCGATCTGGATAAGCAGCGCGCCAATGGCGAACTTGTCCGTAGGCTCATCGAAGAAGGCAAGGTCAACGCGGTTCACGACGTGAGCGACGGTGGGATTCTGGTAACGGTCGCTGAAATGGCGCTGGCGAATCAGGAACTGGGTGCAATTCTCGATCCGATTGCATCCACCGAAGAGGCTTTTGGTGAAGACCAAGGCCGCTATCTGGTCACGGCAACGCGTGGCGTTGAAGTTCCTAACGCGATCTGCATCGGCAGCACCGGTGGCCATCTCATAGAGGAGTGCCGCGGGGGAGGCTTAAACGTCCCCCTCCCAGACCTCCGCGAAGCTAGCGACAGCTTCTTCCGCGACTGGATGGAAGGTTAATTCTGCCTGTCACCCCGGCGCAGGCCGAGGGCCAGAACGGGAAGCACCGCAATCTGGATTCCGGCTTTCGCCGGAATGACGGTGTGCTGGTGGATGTGTAGATTACACACCCCAATCCGTCGCTCATGACCGTAATACTTGCCGCCAGTTGAGTACGCCCATAATCTTTCCTCAGAGGAGAGACCTGCATGACATTCCGCAAGGCGCTAATGTCGCTCTGCCTATCCGGCTTCATGGTCGGTTCGATGCCTTCACAGCTCGCCGCCGAACCAGCCCCTCCCCCGTCCGTCGAAGCGGCAGACCCCGCCTCCCCCGCCTACGCGGCCTGGCGGCGCTATCGTGAGACGCTGGACACATACTGGCAGCGCTTCCTCGCCACCCCGGCCGCTGCCGATCCGCAGCTGCGCGCGCAGGCACTCTATTATCTGCAGGCGCAGGAACCGGTTGCCTTCAATTTCTATGTCGCCCCGCGCACGGCTTTTCCGGTGCTCTATACGCACACTTACTTTCTGCCGCTTGAACTGTCCTGGGGCATGCCCAATCCGGACTTCTTTTATCGCAATGGCTTCATCGACGGCGCGCGCAGCTACCGCGTCTATGGCAATCTGCGCAGCAATCCGTGGTCGACATTCCAGGTTTCCAACGGCTTCTGGGCCGAAGACGATATGGCGATCATACACAATCTCGATTTCGACGATCTGGCGATAGAAGAAGATGGCAGTTTCGAATTCTTCCTCGGCCCTAGCCCTCCATCAGACGCGAAGGATCAAGTCTGGTTGAAGACCGACCCCACCAAGCACAGGACATTCATCGCCACGCGCGAAACCCTATATGACTGGGACAAGGACACGCCGCTCGAACTGCATATCGAACTGCTCGATGGCGAGGACAATGCGCCGATCTATCCCGATGAAGAGGAATTGGCCGAGCGGATCGCCAAGGCCACCCGCTATGTCGCCTATAATTTCGAATTCGCCCTGCGCAGCGCGGCAGGTGCGAAATTCGGCGAGAAGCCTGCCGATGTTGCTTGGCCACCCGTTCGCAACAAATTCGTCTGGACCGTCGGCGGACAGAAGGAAGGCGGCAATCCGCTCGGCAATTGGGCGAACACGCAATATGAGGTGGAGCCCGGCGAAGCGCTGATTATCGAGATGGACCCGATCAAGGGGCGCTATTGGGGCCTCCAGCTCGGCACGATCTGGGGCCAGACCACCGATTATGCCTTCCACAGCAGCTCGATCAACATGCAGCAGGCGGTGACCGATGCGGATGGCAAATTCCGCGCAGTGCTCTCGCTCAGCGACCCCGGAGTCCCCAACTGGCTCGATCCCGCCGGTATACCGACCGGATCGGTGCTGCTTCGCGCATATAAGACCGAGAGCTTTGCGTTGCCCACAATCACGCGCGTCGGATTGTCCGAACTGCGCAATCAATTGCCGGGTGGAACGCCGGTCATCACGCCAGAACAACGCAAGATTGAGGTGACCAAGCGCCGCCGCAGCGTGATGAAGCGCTTCGGCTGGTAGCCGCTACCCGCTCACCCATTCGCTCTGGGGAATTCCCAGGAGCTGCAGAATGGTGGTGAGATCGCCTCGATCGATCCAGCCGTCAGCAGCGGCGCGCGCCTTGGGCTTGGCGTAATAGGCCATGCCATAGGTCGCAGCCTCAAGCATCGGAATGTCATTGGCACCATCACCCGTAGCGAGGCTCGTCGCGCCATCGCCCAATTCCGCCATTTCGGCGAGCAGCGTTGCCTTCTTAACCGCGCTGTCCGTGATCGGGCCGACCAACCCACCAGTCAGCGAGCCATCATTGATCTCGAGCCGATTGCCGACAACATGGTCGAAGCCAAGCATTTCGGCCACCGGGTCAGCGAAATGATGGAAGCCGCCCGTCACCAGCACGGTGCGGCAGCCTTTCGCCTTGAGCGTAGCCACCAGCGTCTTCGCGCCCGCCATAGGCGAGATGCGGCTATCGAGACATTCGCGGATTGCACCTTCCGACAGACCGCGCAGCAGCCCGACGCGTTCCCTCAGCGCTGCTTCAAAATCGAGCTCGCCCTGCATCGCCCGCTCGGTGATCGCGGCAATCTGCGGCTTGAGCCCGGCAAAATCGGCAAGCTCATCGATACATTCCTGGCCTATCATGGTCGAATCCATGTCGGAGATGAACAGGCGGGGAATGTCGAAACCGCTATCTGACACTAGAATGTCGAGCGGCGCGAAATGCTCGTCAAGCATTCCCTTAAGAATGTGCTCGTTGGCCTGATTCGACAACTCCTCGTCAAAATGGAAAGTGAGCTCGAACATCGCGCGCTCGCGGTAATCAGCTTCCAGAATCATGCTCGCTGCGAAACCAAGCTCAACCAACTTCGGATAGGCTACCGTGAACTGTGTTTGCAGTTTCTGCTTGTCTGCTATCAGCCGGGCGATGAGCACCGAGAATTCCCCTGCATTTACGAGCGGCGCGCCCGAGGCGAAGCCGCCGCTCGCGCTCATTGCAGGGCCAACGGCAAGCGGCAAGAGCGATGTTGCCGTGCAAGCTGCGCTGGCGCTGAAGGAAGCCGGCCAACACACTGTGATCCTCAATGCCGACAGCGCTCAGGTTTATCGTGATCTGGCGGTGCTCAGCGCAAGGCCCACCACGCAGGAAATGCAAGGAATTGAGCACCGCCTGTTCGGAACATGGGACGGGGCGGAGGCCTGTTCGGCGCCAGACTGGGCTGCCAGGGCGCGCGAGGAGATCGCGACATTGCACGATGAAGGATCTTTGCCGATCCTGGTCGGCGGAACCGGGCTTTATCTGCGAACCCTGCTTGATGGCATTGCCCCGGTTCCTCAGATTGCACCGGAGATCCGGGCGGAAGTGCGCGCCATGTCGGTCGACGAGGCCTATGCCGCCCTGTCACGAGAAGACCACCAACGCGCCACCATTCTTGCACCAAATGACACCAATCGCATCACAAGGGCGCTGGAAGTCGTCCGCTCGACCGGAAAAACCCTGGGTGATTGGCAGGCCGAGAAGGTGGGCGGTATCGGCGACGATGTCGCCCTGTCGGCAGCCATCCTGCTTCCCGAACGCCAGACCCTCTACCAACGTTGCGACAAGCGTTTCGCTGGGATGCTGGAACGCGGTGCGATTGCAGAGGTCGAAACGCTGCTGGCACGAGGTCTCGATCCCAAGTTGCCAGTGATGCGGGCGATCGGCGTGCCGGAAATCGCCGGACTATTGGCTGGCGACTGGGACTTGCAGGAAGCCGAGAGCCGCGCTGCCCAGGCCACGCGCAACTATGCCAAGCGCCAATTCACATGGTTCAGGAATCAGCCTCCGGCTGACTGGCCTCGAATTGAATATGATAATTTTGTCTCTGGTGATAATTATGAAATAATATTACGGTATTGGCAATTGACATGACATATTTAATCACCTAATCCCGCGCTCCTTGCAGACCCGGCACGGCATTGCCGTGCCGGGTCGATGGCATTAGAGAGCCCGCGGACATAACGAAGGAAGCAGACGTGAGCGAAGAGCGCAGCGGCGCGGAAATACTGGTCGAAGGCCTCGTCAAACAGGGTGTCGAATTCGTGTTCGGCTATCCTGGTGGGGCGGTGTTGCCGATCTACGATTCCTTGTTCGGAGATGAGCGCATCCGGCACATCCTGGTGCGCCATGAAGCCGGCGCGGCCCATGCCGCCGAAGGCTATGCCCGCTCGACCGGGAAGCCCGGCGTCGTGCTTGTCACATCCGGCCCCGGCGCAACCAATGCCATGACCGGCGTCGCCGATGCCTTCCTCGATTCGATCCCGCTGGTGGTCATCACGGGACAGGTCGCGACCAATCTGATCGGCTCAGACGCGTTCCAGGAAGCCGATACCGTTGGCATTTCGCGCCACTGCACCAAGCATAATTATCTCGTGAAGGACCCTGCCGAGCTGGCGGCAACGATCGACGAGGCATTCCAGATCGCAACTACCGGACGCCCCGGCCCGGTGCTGATCGATATTCCCAAGGACGTGCAGGTCGCATCGGCCACATTGCACGATGGCGCCCCGCAGCGACGCAACCGCTACACGCCCCGAACAGAGGGCAGCGCGGACGAGATTGCACAAGCCATCGAACTGATCGCCAATGCCAAGGCTCCGGTGTTCTACACCGGCGGCGGGGTGGTCAATTCCGGCCCCCGGGCGACGGAGCTATTGCGCGAGCTTCAGGCAAAAACCGGCGCACCGCTGACGACCACGCTGATGGGCCTTGGTTCCTTCCCTGCGGACCATCCCGATTGGCTCGGCATGCTAGGCATGCACGGGACCTATGAGGCGAACCTGGCGATGAACCAGGCGGATCTGATCGTCTGTATCGGCGCGCGCTTCGATGACCGGGTGACCGGACGGCTCGATGCTTTCGCGCCGAATTCGACCAAGATCCACATCGATATTGACCGCAGCTCGATCAATAAGGTGGTGCCCGTCGACCTACCGATCGTCGGCGACTGCGCAACGGTGCTCGCCCAGCTGCTCGAAGCTTGGGGCAAGCGCAAACCTGCCGACCTCTCTGCCTGGAAAGCGCGGATCGACGAATGGCGAACCCGTGACAGCCTCGCCTTCCCCAAATCCGATATCGAGATCATGCCGCAACTCGCGGTGCAGCGGCTCTATGAGCTGACAAAAGACCGCAACCCGATCATCTCCACCGAGGTCGGGCAGCATCAGATGTGGGCCGCGCAGCACTATCAATTCTTCGAGCCGAACCGCTGGCTGACCTCGGGGGGCCTCGGCACAATGGGCTATGGCATGCCCGCCGCGATCGGCGCGCAGCTTGGCAATCCAGACGATCTGGTGATCGACATCGCCGGCGATGCCTCGATCCAGATGAACATTCAGGAAATGGGCACGGCCACGCAGTATCGCCTGCCGATCAAGGTTTTCATCCTCAATAACCGCTGGATGGGCATGGTCCGCCAGTGGCAAGAGCTGACCTATGAAAGCCGCTATTCGCAAAGCTATTCGGACAGCCTGCCGGATTTCGTCAAACTCGCCGAAGCCTATGGCTGGAAGGGACTACGCCTAGAGAATGTCAGCCAGCTCGATGATGGCATCAGGGCGATGATCGACCATCCCGGCCCGGTCATCGTCGATTGCTGCGTGTCTGATGAGGCCAATTGCTTCCCGATGATTCCTTCGGGCGCTTCGCATGTCGAGATGATCCTTTATGGCGACACCGTGGCTGGCACCATGGACGATGAAGCCAAGGCACTGGTGTGATGGATGAAGGCAGCCAGATAACTTTGGGTGACGCTTACCGCGCTATGTTTCAGTTTCTGGAGGAATATTGGCGTCGAGGCCTCAAAACTGACGATCAAATCGCAAGTCTTCTTGGTTCAATGCAATATGGTGAAGAACTAGGTCCGACTAAGACAATGGACCCGGCACAATGGGCTGACTGGATAGAGGCCGTGAAAGAAATCAGGCAATGATGAAAATCAAACACGAAACGTCGGAACGTCACGTCCTCACCGTGCTGGTCGACAACGAATCGGGTATTCTCGCCAAGATTGCGGGGCTGTTCACCTCGCGCGGCTACAATATCGACAGCCTGACAGTCGCCGACATCACCGATAACCATGCGGTCAGCCGGATCACCATCGTCACACGAGGCCCTCCAGCACAGATCGACCAGATCGAAGCGCAGCTGGAGCGGTTGGTGCCGGTCCACAAGGTGGTCGACCTCACCGCGCTTGGTCCCCACCTTGAACGCGAGCTGGCTCTGATCAAGGTTGCCGGCACCGGCGAAAAGCGCGTCGAAGCATTGCGACTTGCCGATGTGTTTCGCGCCAGAGTGGTCGATTCCACGACCTCGAGCTTTGTCTTTGAACTCACTGGTGTCCCCGACAAAATCGACAGTTTCATCGGACTGATGCGTGAATTGGGGCTGGTCGAAGTCGGCCGCACCGGCATCGTCGGCATGATGCGGGGAGCCGAGGCGGCTTGAAGTCCCGGCAGCCAGATACGACTGCGGGAGGGAACCCACATGGCTGAAATGTTTGATGCGCTTGAACCAGCTCACGAGCAGGCGTTGACGGCTGCTCCAGTATTTTTCGTTACGACGGCTGCGCCGCAGGGCCGTATCAACTTGAGCCCCAAGGGTATGGATACGTTGCGAGTGCTTTCACCGAGTCAAATCGCTTATCTCGACCTAACCGGAAGTGGCAACGAGACCGCCGCACATGTGTTGGTCGATGATCGAATCACCTTGATGATTTGCTCATTTGGACGCAATGCCCTGATCCTGCGCGTCTACGGGCATGCTCGGAGCGTCAAACCTCAAGCGGCGGAATGGCAGGATTTGCACGAACGCTTCGGCCAGTTTCCTGGGGTGCGACAGATTTTCGTCATCGATATCGATGCCGTGCAGACGTCTTGCGGCTACGCCGTCCCGCAAATGGAGCTGATTGCTGAACGTGAGACTTTGGTAAAATGGACTGAGAGCAAGGGCGAAGAAGGCATGATCGAATATCGCGAGCTCAAAAACACTGTCAGCATCGATAGATTACCCACCGGATTGAACTCCTGAAAACTACTCGAAGAGAGAATTGGAACGAAAATGAAAGTCTATTACGACGCCGATTGCGACATCAATCTGATCACTTCCAAGAAGATCGCCATTGTCGGCTATGGCAGCCAGGGTCACGCCCATGCGCAAAACTTGCGCGATTCTGGTGTCAAGGACATCGCGGTCGCCCTGCGTGAAGGCTCAGCCACAGCGAAGAAGGCACAAGATGCCGGATTCAAGGTGATGACCAATGCCGATGCTGCTGCCTGGGCCGATATCCTGATGATCCTCGCTCCCGACGAACACCAGGCCGCAATCTGGGCCGAAGACATCCAGCCCAATATCCGCGACGGCGCGGCGCTGGCTTTCGCTCACGGCCTCAACATCCATTTCGGGCTGATCGAACCCAATGCCGGGATCGACGTGATCATGATCGCTCCCAAGGGCCCCGGCCACACGGTGCGCTCAGAATATGTCCGCGGCGGCGGCGTGCCTTGCCTCGCGGCGATCGCCCAGGACGCCACCGGCAATGCCCATGACGTGTCCCTCGCATATGCTTCTGCAGTCGGCGGCGGACGCTCGGGCATCATCGAAACCAATTTCCGCGAGGAATGCGAGACCGACCTGTTCGGCGAGCAGGCGGTGCTGTGCGGCGGCCTCACTCACCTCATCCAGGCTGGTTTCGAGACCCTGACCGAGGCCGGTTATGCCCCCGAAATGGCTTATTTCGAATGCCTCCATGAAGTGAAGCTGATCGTCGACCTGATGTATGAGGGCGGCATCGCCAATATGCGCTATTCAATCTCGAACACCGCAGAATATGGCGACATCACCTCTGGCCCGCGCCTCATCACCGATGACACCAAGGCCGAGATGAAGCGTATTCTCGCCGACATCCAGTCAGGCCGCTTCGTCAAGAACTTCGTGCTCGACAATCGAGCCGGACAGCCAGAGCTCAAGGCATCGCGCAAGGCCGCTGCGGCCCATCCGATCGAGGAAACCGGCTCAAAGCTGCGCGCAATGATGCCCTGGATCGGTGCCAACAAGCTGGTCGACAAGGCGAAGAACTAAGCTTTCACGAGCTGTTAGCCATCGAAATGCCGCTCCTGCCGACGCGGGAGCGGCATTTTTCATGGCTCACCGCATCAGTGCGAAACACTTCCTCACCTCGTCGATGAAGACTGCCGGTTGTTCCCAGGCAGCGAAGTGGCCGCCCTTGTCGAGATCGTTCCAATAGACGAGGTTCTTCAACCGTCGCTCCACCCAATGACGCGGTGACCGGCTGATTTCCTTGGGGAAGTTACTGATGCCAGATGGTATCAGGATATCGCCCGGGATCAGCTGGCCGAAGCTCTCCCAATAGAGCCGGGCCGATGATGCACCGCTGGCAGTGAGCCAATAGAGCATGATGTTGTCGAGGATGGTGTCGCGGGACAATGCGTCCTCGGGCTTGCCTTGGTTGTCAGTCCACGACCACATCTTCTCATAGATCCAGCCCGCCAGCCCGACCGGCGAATCAACCAGCCCATAGCCCAGCGATTGCGGCCTTGTGCTCTGCTGCTTGGAATAGCCCGAATCCCAGTCCTGGTAATATTTCATCCGCTCGAACGCCTTGAGCTCTTCCGGCGTTGGGTTCTTCTGATCTTCCTCAGTCGGCCCGGCGAGCGCAAGGTTGACATGGATGCCCGCACAACCCTCCGGCGCGTCAGAGCCGATGCGGTTGGTGACGATTGCACCCCAGTCTCCGCCCTGCGCGACCCAGCGATCATAGCCAAGCTTGCGCATCAGCAAGGGCCAGGCGGCAGCAATCCGCTCGATATTCCAGCCCGCCTCGGTCGCCTTGGCCGAAAAGCCGTATCCAGGCAGCGAGGGCACGACGACGTGAAAGGCATCTTCCGCCCTGCCCCCATGCGCCACCGGATCGGCAAGCGGGGCGATCACGTCCAGAAACTCAATGACCGAGCCGGGCCAGCCATGCGTCAGGATAAGCGGCATGGCGCCCTGATGGGGCGATTTCACATGCAGGAAATGGATGTCGAGCCCATCGACCTCGGTGATGAACTGACCGAAACCATTGAGCCGCGCTTCGCAGGCACGCCAGTCATAGCCATCGCGCCAATATTCGACGAGGCCCCGCAGCGCCGCCAGCGGCGTGCCCTGCGACCAATCGTCAACGGTCTCCTTGTCCGGCCAGCGCGTCGCATCGATCCGGCGATTGAGATCATCCAGCTGATCATCGGGAATGGCGAGAGTGAAAGGGCGGATATCTGTCATTGAATTGGCGCTCCGGATTCGTGCACAAAGGATCTCTAGGACTTGTGCTCTTTACAACCTCACTGCCAATCCCCATAGCCTCAGCCCATGACCATTCGACTTGGCTTAACTCTGCGACTTACGCGCCCTTGGGCGTGATGTGACGCGATGCCCTGACGGCGCGCGTGGCGCTCAAGGGTCCTTGCAAAACAAACCCGACGCAGACAATTTCCCAATCGAGACAGTTTCATGAGCATGCTGAAAGACCCCTCGGTCAAATACCGCAGCTTCCCGCAGATCAACCTGCCGGACCGGCAATGGCCAACCCGCACCATCACCAAGCCGCCGCGTTGGCTGTCAACCGACCTGCGCGACGGCAACCAGGCGCTGATCGACCCAATGGGCGCGGAAAAGAAGACGCGCTTCTTCGATCTGCTGATCAAGGTCGGCATCAAGGAGATCGAGGTCGGCTTTCCCGCCGCCGGAGCGACAGAATTCGATTTCATTCGCGGCCTGGTCGATTCCGGACGAATTCCCGAGGATGTGCTGGTCCAGGGCCTGACGCAATCGCGCGAAGACCTGATCAAGACCTCTTTCGAGAGCCTCGCCGGTGTCCATGCGGCGATCGTCCATCTCTATAATGCGATCTCGCCGGCATGGCGTCAGGTCGTGTTCCGGATGGAAAAGCCGGAAATCAAGCAAATCGCAGTCAATGGCGCGAAAGTCCTACGCGACCAGGCCGCTCGTTTTCCCGAAACCGACTGGCATTTCGAATATTCGCCGGAAACCTTCTCGACCGCCGAGCTCGATTTCAGCCTCGAATGCTGCGAGGCAGTGATGGAGGTGCTGCAGCCGACGAAGGAACGGCCAATTATCCTCAACCTGCCGGCGACTGTCGAGGCAGCCACGCCCAATATCTACGCTGATCAGATCGAATATTTCTGCCGCAACCTGCCGAACCGCGACAGCGCAGTGATCTCGCTGCACACCCATAACGACCGTGGCACAGGTGTTGCCGCAGCCGAACTTGGGCTGATGGCCGGAGCCGACCGGGTTGAGGGCTGTCTGTTTGGAAATGGTGAGCGGACCGGTAATTGCTGCCTGGTAACAGTTGCTCTTAACCTGTACACTCAAGGCATTGATCCGAAGCTGGATTTTTCAGATATTGATGAAGTCATCCAGACTGTTGAATATTGCAACCAGCTGCCGGTAGCCGAACGTCATCCCTATGGTGGTGAACTCGTTTTCACCGCTTTTTCCGGCAGCCATCAGGATGCGATCAAGAAGGGTTTTGCCGCGCAGGAACAGCGCAATGATGAACACTGGGCAGTTCCCTACCTGCCCATCGATCCCGCCGATCTGGGACGCAGTTATGAAGCAGTGATCCGGGTCAATTCGCAAAGCGGCAAAGGCGGTTTCGCCTGGGTGATCGAACAGGACCAGGGCCTCAAGCTGCCAAAGCGGATGCAGGCGCATTTCTCCAAGCATGTCCAGGAGCTGGCGGACCAGGCGGGCCGCGAACTTCATGCTGATGACATCTGGGAAGTGTTTCAGCGAGTCTATCACCTGACCGAGTCACAGAGCTTCCAGCTGGTCGAATATGACGAAAGCCGCGCGCCAGATCGTAGTCGAATTTTTTCTGGCAAGATCGCCGTGAAAGGCAAGGAGCAATCGGTTTCAGGCCGTGGCAACGGACTGATCTCGGCGATTCTGGCCGCGCTTGACGAGCACTTTGGCGTCAAGCTGGAGGTCAACGATTATTTCGAGCACGCCATGTCGACCGGATCTGATGCCAGCGCCGCAGCCTATGTCGAATGCACCACGCCCGATGGCAAGGTGATCTGGGGTGTCGGCATCCATCCCGACGTGGCCACCGCCAGCGTGCGCGCCGTACTAAGTGCGGCGAATGAAGCCGTCGCCGGCTAAGCAGAAGCGAGTCCTCCCGCCGCGTTGCGACAGGGAGGACCTCGGCTGGCCTACCCCTTCTTGGGCAGTTCGATTTCCGCGAAGCCATTGCACATTGTCGTGCCTTTCTGGTTCTTCATTACGTGCCTGACCTGGATCAGGTTACGCCCGTCCTCATCGACCATCTTATCGACCACCTCAGCGGTCTGAATGGTGACATCGCCAGATAGTGCCGGGCCGCGATAATTTGCGGTGGAGTGGACGACCATGCCGTGCTCACCGGCCCAGCCGGCGAGATAATCGGTCACCCAGGCACCCATCGAAGCGCCATAGCCATAAGCGCGCGGCATGCCGATCTTGCGAGCATATTTGGCAAACTGATGGCCGCGTGAGGGGCCGTAATAGGCGCCATCGGTCAGGAACGGGTTGATCAGCTCCATCACCGGGTCGTTCTCATGACCGGCCATCTCCTCGGTGAAACCCAGTGCGGCGAGATCGAGTTCCCGGCGATCGAGTGTGCCCCAGACCGCGAACAAATAGGAACGCCATTCCGTGGCGAAGCTGGATACGGTGTGTGGGCCGAACAGGCGTTCGGGCAGGTCGTCACCAACATTCACATCGTCCCACCAGCGCTCCTTATGCCCCAGATCATGCATCATCTGGACCCAGGCGAACCTGCGCTTGTCAAATTCGTCCATCTCCTCATCGGTCCATTCCGGCTCGTCGAATTCCTCGGTATTGACCGTGTCGCCGCCGGCCGCTGCGAGGTAGCGGATCGCGGTGGAGCGCTGCTTGGAGATCAGCTCGCCGTTCTGGTTGCGATAATAGTTGTCGCCGCGCTGGAAGCAGGTCGGGCCGAAGCCGGTGTCCTTGACGGCATAGTCGAACGGAATGCGTTCATTGCTGATGGTGTCGCCAGCGAAGATGCGCGGGCCATAATGCCAGAACTCGTCGCCGCCGAACAAAAGGTGCGAATCGGGAATACAACCGACGCAGGACGGGGCCGTACCGTGGCCGTCATCCATGACAATCGGGAAGCTTTGCGGTGCGACCAGCTTGCCCCAACGGCTTTCGGCCGCAAAATGGCGGTCGAAATGCACCAGATTGGCAAAGTGCATTGCATGCACCCAGCGCCGGATATCGGTGTTGCTGAAAGCCTCGCGCATCGGCGATGATTCCATCACCTTGCCAAGATGTTGGTCGATATCCGAACAGTCAAATTCAGGGGCGTTGTCTGCCATTTTGGGAAAATCCTTGTTGGTGCTTGCGTCGTTTCCAGCCAGTCACGCGTTGCGGACGACCGGGATGAGATTTACTTCTTGGGCAACCATATTTCGGCGGTGCCATTGGCCATCGTCACGCCCTTCTGATTCTTCATCAGATGGCGCACATGGATCAGGTTACGGCCTTCATCGTCGATCGACTTTTCGACCACCTCGGCGGTCTGGATGGTAATGTCGCCGGTGAATGCCGGGCCGCGATAGTTCGATTTGGCATGCACGACCATGCCGTGCTCGCCAGCAAATCCGGCGAGGTAGTCAGTCACCCATGAGCCCATCGAAGCGCCGTAACCATAGCCGCGCGGCATGCCGATACGGCGCGCCCAGCGCGGAAACAGATGGCCACGTGACGGGCCGATATAGGCACCATCGGTCAGCTCGGGGTTGATCAGCTGCATATCAGGGTCGTTTTCATAGCCGGCCATTTCGCGGGTGAAGCCCATGCCTTCAAGATCCTGCTTGCGCAGGTCCATCGTGCCCCAGGTGTTGACGATATAGGCCCGCCATTCGGTCGTGAAGCTGGCGATGGTATGCAGTCCGAACACGCGCTCAGGCAGATCGTCACCGACATCGATATCGTCCCAGTAACGCTTGCCATGGCCGAGGTCGTGAATCATCTGGATCCACTTGATCTTGCGGTCCTCCAGCTCTTCCAGCTCGTCATCGCCCCAGACCGGGTCTTCGGCGTCTTCCATATTGGTATTCTGCTCGCCAGTTTCGGCAAAATAGCGGATCGAGGTCGAGCGCTGCTTGGCGATCTGCTCGTCGTTCTGGTTGTAGTAATTATTGTCACCGCGCTGGAAGCAAGTCTCGCCCGCAAAGCCGGTTTCCTTTACCACATAGTCGACCGGTATCCGCTCATTGCGGATCATGTCGCCCGACTTGATCCGCGGGCCGTAGAACCAGAACTCGTCGCCGCCAAACAGCAGGTGCGAATTGGGAATGCAGCCGACACAAGCAGGCGCGGCGCCATGGCCGTCATCGGTGGCGATTGAGAAGCTCTGCGGCGCGACAATCTGGCCCCAGGGGCCTTCGGCGGCATAAGCGGGATCATAATGCAGGCGGTTGGGATAGTGCATCGCATGGACCCAGCGCCGGATATCATTCGTCGCAATTGGCTCGCGCAGAAAGGAACTGTCGCACGGCTTGCCAAGATATTGGTCAATATCCGACGTATCGAGCTTCTGGGTAGCCATGAAATTCAATCCTCTCGCGATACCCGGCATGGGCAATGTGACAACATCAATGCATATTGCATCGTCAATGACGCAGTGCACGCCTAAATTCACTTGCTGGCAGGTGCAACCAAAGCAGCGAACCCAAGTGTTAGTCGTCCTCGGATTCTCCCCACAGGGTGTCGGCCATTGCGTCTAGTTCCGAGAAGTCGACCCGCGTGCGAAGCGGATCCTTGCGATTGAGCGGGAATGGCTCTCGCGCCGGATCAAGAAGCCTGCGCCGCAGTGCTTTTTGAAGTAATTCGAGCCGCATCAGCGCTTGCTCAAGGGCTGCCTCGGTATCGCTCTGGCGCTGATCGGACCATCCCGCCTCGATACCGCCCACCCGCTCGATCACCATCTCGTTGTAGATCCCGTGCGGTCCGCGATGCAGCGGCCTGCCTGTACCCAGCGCAGCCTTCTCACTCGCCGGCAGCAACAAGCCGTTCGAGCGGAAATCGTCGAAGCCAACGCTGCCGAGCCCTATTTCTTCGAACATCGACCCAAAGCAGCGCTTCGAAAGCAACTGCAGGGGAAGCAGATGATGCCGCTGGTGTTCAGGGTCGTGCCCAGGCTCCCCCCGGCGGTTGACCGATCGGAACGGTATCCGCTGGCGCTGGACACTGGTTCGGCTCATTTTGCGTCCCGCCAGACCCAGACAAGCTGACCATATTGTGACGGCTCTGCCATCAGGGTCTCACCCGACGGACCATCGAGCTTGCGAGGCGCTTTCAACGGTCCGTGAAGCACCATGTAGTCAATCACGCGCATCGCGAGTTTGACGGTCTCAGCCGGGGGCTCTCCCGGGGCAGCCTCAACCTGCACTTCTTGACCGACGAAATAGTCCAGCCCGTTGCTGACGACATGGCCGTCTTCCGTCTGGTCAATCCCGGTCAGTCCAAGTGCAGGAAATGCGCCGCCAGACTGCCAGTTGAGCACGATCCGGGCGAAATAGTTGGGATCCATCCATGTCCCCGCCGGATGCCAGCACACCGCCTTTGCAGTCAGATGCAGGGCAAGATTGGCGACGAGCCCCGCCATGGTCTTGACCACTGGCATCATCGCATTGCCGCCAGCGATGTGCTGGCCCGGCAACAGGGATATCGCTTCAAGCGGCGAAGCAGTGAATTCGTCATCCACGCCGAAGCGGTGCAACGCCTCGGGAATTCCGGAAGAGGGCGCAGGATCGAGCCCCTCCAGATCGAAAGTCAGCCCGCTGGCAAGCAGCTCAACCCAGCCCTCGGAATCATCGGCGCGATGGCTGATCTGTGCGCCCAGCAGCGAGGCTTCAGAAGTCGCAAGCAGGCGATCGATATCGTCAACGGATGGCCGCTGACCAACCGCAAATATCAAGGATAAACCGGCATGAAGCTGTTGTTTATCCAGCACTCGTCCCCATGGCGGTTGCAGTCACGCAGCTTGCGTATTCGCCACCAGTCTTGACACCAAAATGTGTTTTGCGTCGAGTCCCGGCGCAACTATTTGAACCACTCTGGATCATAGCACCTAGAAAACCCCCAACCGCAAGCCCTCACAAAGCGCTTCGCCCAACTCCCTACATCGGGCAAGTTCTGCTTCGGAAACGGTCTTTTCGGCCAGGATCTCTTCTGGTGTTTGCGCGGACATGTTTACAATCAGCGGGTCCGCCACCCGCCGCAGCCGCCATCCCGTCGCGATACGGTCAAGCTGGGCCTGGGCGCCGAGACCGTCTGAACCAGCAGCGATAGCGGTGGCATAGGCCCGGCCCTCGATCTGACCCAGCACGCCGTAATAGCAGCGGTCGAACATCTCCTTCATCGCTCCGCTCATTGAGGCAAGATTCTCCGGGCAGACGAAGAGATAGCCGTCGGCGCACAGCAGATCAGCAGGTTCAACCCGGTCTGCCTCAAGCAGCTGTGCCCCCTCACCGGCCCCTTCCCACGCTGCCCGAGCCATCGCCCGGGCAGCACCCGTGCGGCTGTGCCAGATGATGGCAAGCAGACCAACGCCGCCATTACCGCGGCCAGGCACAAGGAAATCCGGTGGTTGCGACAAATTGAAAAACCATAATAATCTGCAATTGCACGTGCATCAATGAGATTCAAAATCCCTCTCATCTAAGTCATAGTGCAAAGCGCCCGCCGGGGATTGTGAAAACTCTGTAATCGTCCCGGTCTTGCTCCGTCACCCCACCATAGGCTAGCCAACGACATGGCTTCCCATCCAGCATCGATCAAAGGAATCGCAAGGTCGCTGAGCGGCAGGTCCTGGCAATGGCGCGGCGGCAATATGGATCTGAGCGAGGGTCCCGCCGGGCTCGACGACGACATAATCACTCAATTGTTACTGTCGCGCGGTGTCGCGCGCGAAGAACTTGAGCGCCACCGAAGCCCGTCGCTGCGCGCCTTCCTGCCCGATCCTTCCGAATTCCGCGATATGGACGTTGCTGCCGAACGGCTTGCCCAGGCCGTGCTGACGGGCGAGACGGTTACGATTTACGGCGATTACGATGTCGATGGCGCTACCAGTGCTGCCCTGCTGATCCGCCTGCTACGAATGCTGGGCCATGATGCACATTATTACATCCCTGATCGCTTGCTGGAGGGGTACGGCCCCTCTGGAGAGGCACTGGTGCGGTTGGGGCAGGAAGGCAGCAGCCTGATCGTCACTGTCGATTGCGGTGCGATGGCGCATGAAGCACTGGCCATGGCGCATGACGCGGGCGTCGATGTCATCGTTGTCGACCATCACAAATGCGCACCCGAACTTCCCAGAGCCACCGCGCTGGTCAACCCCAACCGGCTCGACGAAAGCGATATCGGTGCAGATCATGGTCACCTCGCGGCGGTGGGAGTCGCATTTCTGCTCGCCGTTGCAACCTTGCGAACCCTGCGCCAGAGCGGTTTTTTCGAGACTCGTAGCGAGCCTGACCTGTTCGCCCTGCTCGACCTTGTCGCGCTCGGGACTGTGGCCGATGTCGCGTCGCTGCGCGGTCTTAACCGCGCAATGGTCGCGCAAGGCCTCAAGATTATGGCCCGGCGCGGCAATATAGGCCTGGCCGCGCTGATCGATGCCAGTCGGCTCAATCGTGCGCCGACATGCAGCGATCTTGGCTTCGCGCTGGGGCCGCGCGTCAATGCCGGCGGCAGGGTGGGCGAATCGACGCTAGGCGTGCGCCTGCTGACCAGCGAGGACCCGGACGAGGCCCAGGCAATCTCCCACCAACTTTCACAGCTCAATGAAGAGCGGCGGTCGATTGAGGCCGCTGTCCAGGAAGAAGCCGAGGCGTTGCTCGAGCGCCAGCACAACCGCCCTGTGCTCGTCCTTTCCGGCCAGGACTGGCATCCCGGCGTGATCGGAATCGTTGCCGGGCGCATCAAGGAGAAGACGGGCAAGCCCGCACTGGTCATCGCGCTTGACGCTGACGAGGCAGGCAATGGCAAGGGCTCGGGCCGTTCGATTGCGGGGGTCGATCTGGGCGCTGCGATCATTGCCGCGCGCGAAGCAGGTCTGCTTGTGGCCGGAGGCGGCCATGCCATGGCGGCGGGGATGACTGTCGCGCCCGACAAGCTCGATGCCCTGGCTGACTGGCTGGAAGAGCGGCTCGGCGCGGATGTCAGCGCGGCCATGACCCGGCAATCGGTTCAGCTTGACCTTGTCGTATCGCCCGGCGGACTCACCACCGAGCTTGTCGACACCCTCGAAAGTGTCGGCCCCTTCGGCATGGGCTGGCCCGGCCCGCGGATCGCAGTCGGACCGCTGCGGATGATCAAAGCCGATATCGTCGGCACCAACCATGTCCGACTGATCGTGCGCGGCGATGATGGCGCGAGTTTCAAGGCCATCGCATTTCGCGCAGCCGACAATGAAATGGGCCAATCGCTGCTGCATGGAGCCCGAGACCGCCAGTTCTGGCTGACCGGCCGCGCAAAGATCGACGACTGGGGGAGCCGTCCTCAGGCAGAGCTGCATATCGAGGATGCCGCATGGGCAGAATGAATATCGCTATCGCAGGACTTGACCCCCTCGCAGGCCTTGCCTAAACGCGCGGCCTGCTTTGAGCGCAGGCAGGGATGGCCCCTTCGTCTAGCGGTTAGGACGCGGCCCTTTCACGGCTGAAACACGGGTTCGATTCCCGTAGGGGTCACCAACCTTCGCCTCGCGCTGCAAAGCTCTGGATATGGCCCCTTCGTCTAGCGGTCAGGACGCGGCCCTCTCACGGCTGAAACACGGGTTCGATTCCCGTAGGGGTCACCATATCCGGGTAAATCCATTGCTCTGGCGCGTGTGATCCGCAACCATGCCTTAATTGCATGGGAGGTGGAGCGCATGGGCAAACTTGATGGCCTGACGGCGATCGTCACGGGGAGTGGACAAGGCCTGGGCTTCGCCATGGCCGGCGCCCTGGCCGATGCTGGCGCGAGGCTGGTGCTGGTAGAGTTGCGCGAAGAACGCCTGAAGTCCGCCGCGGGGACTTTGCGCGACAAGGGCATCGAGGTCGTTGCAATTGCAGGAGATGTGCGTGACCGGGCAGTGGCCGACGATGCCGTCGCACAGGCGCTCGACACCTTCGGGCGGCTCGATATCCTGATCAACTGCGCGCAATGGCTCGCCATGCCCGTGCCGTTCATCGAGCAGGACAAAGCGCATTTCGCCAATATGTTGGATTCGGGCCTCTATGGCACGGTCAATTTCATGCAGGCCGCTTTTCCCCCACTGAAAGAACGGGGCGGCTCGGTCATCAACATGGGTTCAGGCGCGGGCACGGGAGGAAACCTCGGCCAGGCCGCCTATGGCGCAGCCAAGGAAGCCATTCGCGGCCTCACCCGCACTGTCGCGAAGGAATGGGGCGCGGACGGCATCCGCATCAACGTGATCTGCCCAGCGGCAATGAGCCCGAGCCTGATCGGCTGGTTTGAAGACAAACCCGATGAGCTGGCAGCCGCGCTTGAGCTCAACGCTATGGGCAGATTTGCCGAGGGGACCGATATCGGCAGTCTTGCGGTGTTCCTCGCCAGCCCGGACTGCTTCATTACCGGACAAACGCTGCATTGCGACGGCGGTCAGGTGATGCCCTGAGGAACCCAGGCTGATGCATTTCACTCAGGCGACAGGCCGCCACCCGCCGGGCGTTGTTATCAGCAAGCGCTGCCCTGCCTTCTCCTCATCGGGTGCAAGTTTCACCAATTCCTTCGCAACATTGGCGAATGGCAGCACCTGCACACCCGGAACCAATGCGACCTTGTCGAGAAGCACAACATCGGCCTCCGGGATTGCCGCCCCCTTCTTGAGCACGACCGGATAGACAGCAGTCCAGTTCACCGATGCGCCTGCCAGCGCGCGCTCGGCCAGCGCCTTGTCGTCGAACAATTTCTTGCCCACAGTCTGATAGGCCATCATCCGGGC
>JAQWKP010000119.1 GCA_029247785.1 Novosphingobium sp. | reverse complement strand
CCTCACCCTTACCAAGGGTGCGCTCTACCACTGAGCTACAGCAGCGCTTTCGAACCTGTGGGTCCGGGCAGGCGCGCGCTATTGGCCGCGCGGTTTTCAATGTCAAGCCAAGCTTGCGCTTTTGCGAGCGTGGTAGCAAGGAACCGCCATGACCCAGGACGACTCAAGCGAGACCCGAGAGGAGCGGCTTGCCGCCAAGCTGCGCGAGAACCTGCGTCGCCGCAAGGCGCGGGCGCGGGTGCAGGCCGGGGAAGAGCACAGGGAAGACGGAACAGAACAAAGTCGGGACGACCCCCTTTCCAATTTGCCGCCGAAAAGCTAGGGCCTGCCGCTTGCCAGCCTCAGAGCCCCTGACCAAGGAGCCGGAAATTTGCCTCGACTGATCCTTGTCCGCCACGGGCAGAGCCAGTGGAACCTTGAGAACCGGTTTACCGGCTGGTGGGACGTCGGCCTGACCGAAAAGGGCGTGGCCGAAGCGCGCGACGCCGGCAGACTGCTCAGAGACAAGGACATGCTGCCGGATATCGCTTTCACTTCGGTTCAGAGCCGCGCGATCAGAACGCTGCATCTCGCGCTGGAAGAGGCGGACCTGCTGTGGATTCCTGAAACCAAGGACTGGCAGCTGAACGAGCGCCACTATGGCGGGCTGACCGGGCTCAACAAGGCCGAAACCGCCGAGAAACACGGCGACGACCAGGTCAAGATCTGGCGTCGCAGCTTCGACATACCGCCGCCGGATCTTGCGGCGGGATCGGAATTCGATCTCTCAAGCGATCCGCGTTATGCCGGGATTCCCGTACCGCGGGCCGAGAGCCTGAAAGACACGATCGCGCGCGTATTGCCTTATTATGAAGCCGCGATCGTCCCGCAGCTGGCGAGTGGAGCGACAGTGCTGATCTCGGCTCACGGCAATTCCCTGCGAGCACTGGTCAAGCACCTTTCCGGCATTTCGGACGCCGAGATAACCGGTCTCGAGATCCCGACTGGCCAGCCGATCATCTATGAGCTCGACGACGCGCTGAGCGCGATCGAGCGCTATTATCTATCGGAGCGATGACATGAGCGCACCGGCCCCACCGAAAGTAGCTATCGTCATGGGCAGCCAGTCTGACTGGCCGACGATGAAATGCGCTGCCGAAATGCTCGACCAGTTGGGTGTCGCCCATGATGCCAGGATTGTTTCGGCCCATCGCACTCCACAGCGGCTTGTCGATTTCGCACAAGGCGCGGCGGACGAGGGCTTCAAGGTGATCATCGCAGGAGCAGGCGGCGCGGCCCATCTTCCGGGCATGGTCGCAGCAATGACGCACTTGCCGGTGCTGGGCGTGCCGGTGAAATCAAAGGCGCTGTCAGGCCAGGACAGCCTGCTGTCGATCGTCCAGATGCCGGCAGGCGTTGCAGTAGGCACGCTGGCGATTGGCGAAGCGGGCGCGAAGAACGCCGGCTTGCTGGCAGCCTCGATCCTCGCGACCAGCAATGAGGCGCTGGCAACGCGCATCAAGGCGTTCCGCGCCGAGCAGACCGCCGGCGTCGCCGAGCGCCCCACGACCGAATGACCCCGGCGGGATGATTGCACCGGGCGAAACCATCGGCATCCTTGGCGGCGGTCAGCTGGGCCGGATGATCGCGATGGCGGCGGCTCAGCTAGGCTACCGCTGCCACATCTTCGCGCCCGAGCCCGACGCCATCGCCGCCGAAGTGAGCGCGGCTTTCACCCATGCCGCCTGGGACGATACCGCAGCGATGGCGCGCTTTGCCGCAAATTGCGCAATCGTCACCTATGAATTCGAGAATGTGCCGGTCGGCCCGCTCGCAGCGCTGGGCGATATCGCGCTTCACCCGCACCCTCGCGCGCTTGAAATCGCGCAGGACCGGCTCAGCGAGAAGCATTTCGTCACCAAACTGGGCGGAATGCCAGCACCTTTTGCCCCGGTCGAGACAGCCGAAGAGCTCGCCGAGGCCGTGGCCAGTATCGGGACCCCGGGTATCCTCAAGACCCGGCGCGACGGCTATGATGGCAAAGGCCAATGGCGGATCGAAACACAAGCCGATGCCGAGCGCCTGGAGCTGCCAGGCAAACCGCTGGTCTATGAGGGCTTCATCGATTTTTCGGCGGAATTCTCGGTCCTTCTGTGCCGGAGCGAAGATGGCGACATCCGCTATTGGGACACTCCTGAAAACGTCCATCACGGCGGCATCCTTGACCGCAGCACCGTCCCCGCCTCGGCCACAATCGCCGCGCAAATGGATCAGGCTCGGGCGCTAGCCGCCAAGGTCGCCAATGCGCTCAGCTATGTCGGCGTGCTGACGCTGGAATTCTTCGCCACCAATGATGGCCCGGTCTTCAACGAGATGGCTCCGCGCGTGCATAATTCCGGCCATTGGACAATCGAAGGCGCGCTGACTTCGCAATTCGAAAACCATGTGCGGGCGATCTGTGGGCTGCCGCTTGGCGATACCGCGCTGGCAGCAAAAGCGGTCGAGATGAACAATCTGATCGGCGATAAGGCGCATGACTGGCCGCAGCTCCTGTCTGATCCGGCCAATCACCTGCATCTCTATGGCAAGGCCGCCGCCCGGCCAGGTCGCAAGATGGGCCATGTCACGCGGCTGGTTTTGGATTGAGGGCCGCATGGCACAAGACCTGTTCCTGATCTATGCCCGCGCTGCAAACGGCACGATCGGGCGCGATGGAGCCCTACCCTGGCACATCCCGGCCGACCTCAAGCGGTTCAAGGCGCTGACCATGGGAAAACCGATGATCATGGGCCGAAAGACTTTTGAGAGCTTCCCCGCTCCGCTGCCAGGCCGCCGTCACATCGTGCTGACACGCGATAAAGGCTGGCAGGCCGAGGGCGCGGAAGCGGCTCAAACGGTGGACGAAGCGCTGGAGCTGGCCGGCGAGGGCGAAATGGCCGTGGTCGGCGGCGCGGAAGTTTATCGTTTGTTCGAAAGCCTCGCCTGCAGGATCGAGCTGACCCAAGTCCATGCCGACTATGAGGGCGACACATTCATGGACGCGCCGGGCGAGCAATGGCGCGAAGTAGCGCGCGAGGAGCACAACGCGGACAATGGTGGGCCCGCATTTGCTTTCGTGACCTATGAGCGGGCCCTATAGGCCGGAACCAGCATGATTCGCCTCGACCACCGCCAGCCGATTCCGGAACAATTGCAAGGCGCGATCCTCGCGCTGGGTAATTTCGACGGTTTCCACCAGGGCCACCAGGCTGTGGTCGGGGAGGCGATTGCCTGGGCACGCGAGGAGGGCCGCCCAGCAATTGTCGCCACTTTCGATCCGCATCCGGTGCGCTATTTCCGGCCCGAGACCGAGCCGTTTCGCCTCACCACTCTCGAGCAGCGTGAAGAGCTGTTTACCGAGGCGGGCGCGGACGCCATGCTGGTGTTCCATTTTGACGCCTCGATCGCCGGCATGCCTGCCGAGCGCTGGGTCGAGGACATGATTCATGGCCATTTGCGCACTGCCGGGGTGATGACCGGCGAGGATTTCACTTTCGGCAAGGGCCGTTCCGGCAATGCCGAGAGCCTCAAGCGGCTGGGCGCACAATTCGGCATCGGCGCGCGCAATGCGCCGGGCGTCAGTGATGACGAGGGGCCAATCTCTTCAAGCCGCATACGCGATGCGCTCAAAGCGGGCGACTGCGCTACGGCGGAACAGCTGCTGACCCGGCCTTTCGCGATCCGAGGCACAGTCCAGCATGGCGACAAACGCGGCCGCACGATCGGCTTTCCAACCGCCAATCTCGATATGGGCAGCTACCTGCGCCCACGCTTCGGCATCTATGCAGTGACTGGCAAGCCGGCAGACGGTCGAATGCTCAATGGCGCGGCCAATGTCGGCATCCGCCCGACATTCGATCCGCCGTTGGAATTGCTCGAACCGTTTTTCTTCGACTTCGACGAAGACCTTTACGGCCAGGAAATCGAAGTGTCATTCCGCCACTTCCTTCGTCCCGAGGCGAAATTCGAAACGCTTGATGAGTTGACCGCTCAGATGAATTCCGATTGCATGCGTGCAAGGGAGTTTCTGGGATGCGCAAACTGCTGAGTTGGATTCCGACGGCCGTCGCTTTCTATATTCTCGTTCTCACCTTCCTCAACGCCAGCTGGCTCGCGCCGATGCCTGCAGGCAAGGTGCAATTGCTCGCCCATGACGGCGTTCACCAATGGTTCGATCGGGCCACGCTTGAGCCCGGCACCTGCCCCGCAGCGCATATCGAGACGCCCTATCATCCCTATCTCGACCACACGCGCGAAGCGGTCCAGGCATCGGTGCATCTCGCTGCAGGCGTGGTCGAAGTGCCGGTCGTAGAGACAAAGGACGGGCAGTTCGTCGCTTTCGCAGATGCCACACTGGATTGCCGCACCAATGGCGAGGGACCTGTCGGCGAACACAGCCTGGCCCAGCTCAAGGCACTCGACGTCGGATATGGCTACACCGCTGATCGCGGCGAAAGTTTTCCGTTGCGCGGCAAAGGCAGGGGCAAGCTCCTCACGCTCGATGAGGTCGTCAACATCGCGAAAGGAAAACCGCTGCTTTACCGGCTTGTTGGCGACGACCCCGAGCAGGCCGACCGCTTTGCCGCCGCACTCAAGGCCACGAACCGCAATGTTGCGGCGCGCGGTGACGGCTTCTTCGCTTCGCTTGCCGCCGTAGCGCGCCTGCAAGAGCAATTCCCCGAAGTGTGGAGCTTCAGCGAAGAGGGCGCGCGGGCCTGCACCTCGGCCTATGTCAAGATGGGCTGGTTTGCGATCACCCCCGAGGCCTGCCGCAATTCTGCGCTGGTGATCCCGCTTGACCGGCAATGGCCCTATGCAGGCTGGCCCAACCGGCTGGTTGCCCGGATGGACGCGGTCGGCGCCAAAATCGTGGTGATCGCGCGCGAGGACGAACATGGCCGCGCAATTGGCGTGGATTTGCGCGAACAGCTGCACGATGTTCCAGCCAGCTTCAACGGCTTGCTGCTGATCGACGATTTGTGGACGATCGGCCCGACATTGCATCCCGATCTCGACAGGCGCAGCATCGAAGAGGACGAAGTGCTCAACCTCCTGCTTGAGAAGCGGCGCAAGTCGCGCCCGTAGCAAGGTTCAGCGGCGCAAAGCTTGTCCTCGGCAATTGCAGTTAGTCCTGCGCCCAGCTAAGGCGCGCGGCGAAATGACCGAACAGCGCGATTACCGCAGCACTGTCTTCCTGCCGAAGACGGAATTCCCGATGAAGGCCGGCCTTCCCAAGAAGGAGCCTGGCATTCTTGCGCGCTGGCAGGATGAGGACTTGTACGGCCAGACCCGCGCGGCGCGGAAGGGCCGCGAAAAGTTCATCCTCCATGACGGCCCGCCCTATGCCAATGGTGACATGCATATCGGCCATGCGCTCAATCATATCCTCAAGGATATGGTGGTGCGCACACAGACCCTGCTTGGCATGGACGCGCCCTATGTGCCCGGCTGGGACTGCCACGGCCTTCCGATCGAATGGAAGGTCGAAGAGAAATACCGCAAGAAAAAGAAAAACAAGGACGAGGTTCCGGCCGAGGAATTCCGCGCCGAATGCCGCGCCTATGCACAAGGCTGGGTCGATACCCAGCGCGAACAACTCAAGCGCCTCGGCATCAATGGCGAATGGGACAAGCCCTATCTGACGATGGACCCCGAGGCCGAAGGCACCATCGTCGCCGAACTGCTGAAATTCGCTGAGAGCGGGCAATTGTACCGCGGGTCAAAGCCGGTGATGTGGAGCCCGGTTGAAAAGACCGCGCTGGCCGAAGCGGAAGTTGAGTATGAAGATATCGTCTCAACTCAGATCGATGTGGCGTTCGAGATTGTTACTCCGCCACCTGCACACCCGGAACTCAAGGGTGCCTATGCGGTGATCTGGACGACGACGCCCTGGACCATACCAAGCAACCAGGCGATCGCCTATGGGGCGGATGTTGAGTATGTACTTCTGGAAGGAGATCGCGGCAAACGATTCTTGGTTGCCGATGCGCTCGACACTGATTTCGGTGAGCGCATTGCCAAGCAGCTCGGTGACACCTCAGTTTTCAAGCAGCTTTGGTCTGGCAAAGGCTCTGACCTAGCCGACACCATGGTGCTCCATCCGATGGCCTCCGCCTTCCCCGACAGCGACTTCTACGCCCGCCCTCGCCCGTTCCTCGACGGATCGAGCTTCGTCACCATCGAAAGCGGCACCGGGCTCGTCCATATGGCGCCCGACCATGGCGAGGACGACTTCATCCTGTGTCGAGATCATGGCATCGAGCCGGTTTTCGCGGTCGGCCCCGAAGGACTCTATCGCGATGACTGGCCATGGCTGGGCGGACATGACGAGCGTCGGCGCGCGGTCATCAATCCCAACCTCAATTCACCCGATGGGCCAATCTGCTCCGACCTAAAGTCGGCTGGAGCTTTGCTCAGCGCGTCCACGGATTATCCACATAGTTACCCACATAGCTGGCGCTCGAAGAAGAAAATCATCTTCCGCTGCACGCCGCAATGGTTCGTGCCTATGGATAAGCCTGTGGAAACCACGACCCTTCGGCAAAAGGCCGTGCAGGCCATCGCCGACACCCGCTTCGTGCCCGAGAAGGGTCGCAACCGGATTGGCAGCATGGTCGAGGGTCGGCCCGACTGGGTGCTCTCCCGCCAGCGCGCCTGGGGCGTGCCGATCACGCTGTTCGTCGATCGCAAGACCGGTCAGTATCTGTGCGACCCTGCAGTCAACGCCCGGATCGTTGCGGTAGTGCGCGAAAAGGGCGTCGATGCCTGGTCGGACGAGCGTGCGCAGGAATACCTCGGGCCAAATTACAGGTGCGAAGATTACGAGCGCATCACCGATATTCTCGATGTATGGTTCGATTCCGGCTCAACCCATGCCTTCGTGCTCGAAAGCGGCACATGGCCGGACCTGTCATGGCCCGCCGATCTCTATCTTGAAGGGTCTGACCAACATCGCGGCTGGTTCCAGTCCTCGCTGCTCGAAAGCTGCGCCACCCGGGGCCGCGCGCCCTACAAGGCCGTCCTCACCCACGGCTTCACCATGGACGCCAAGGGCGAGAAGATGTCCAAGTCCAAGGGCAACACCGTCAACCCGCTCAAGGTGATGGAGCAATATGGCGCCGACATCATCCGGCTGTGGGCGCTCTCGGTCGATTACACCGAGGATCACCGCATCGGTGACGAGATCATCAAGGGCGTCGCCGACCAATATCGCAAGATCCGCAACACCTTCCGCTATCTGCTCGGCGCATTGTCCGACTTTGACCCGAGTGAAACCGTCGATCTTGCCGAAATGCCCGAGCTGGAGCGCTATGTGCTCGCCCTGCTTGGGCAGCTCGACGCAAGGCTGCGCAAGGCCGTCGCGGATTACGATTTCAACACATATACCCGCGAGATCGCCGATTTCTGCAATGAGGACCTGTCGGCCTTCTTCTTCGATATTCGCAAGGACAGCCTCTATTGCGACGCGCCGTCCGACGCCAAGCGGCGCGCCTATCGCACATGCCTCGACGTGCTGTTCCACGCACTGGTCCGTTATGCTGCCCCGGTGCTTGTGTTCACCGCCGAGGAAGTGTGGCGCACCCGCTATCCCGAGCGCGACAGTGTCCATTTGCTGGAATGGCCGGAGCCGAACGGCTTCACCGCAGAGGTCGATCTCGCAAAATGGAATGCTCTGCGTGCTCTGCGCGAGAATGTGAACGAGGCGATCGAACCGCTGCGCCGGGGAAAAGTGCTTGGCTCCGGCCTCGAGGCCGAAGTGACTGTTCCAAGCGATGCGCCAGAAGCCGATCTCGAGGAATTGTTCATCACCGCGACAGTCACGCGGGGGCAGGGCGATGCCGTGAATGTCACCCGCACCACCCACCACAAATGCGGCCGCTGCTGGCGGCATTTGCCTGACATGGCCGAGGATGGCGCTTTGTGCGGACGCTGCGATACGGTGGTCGACGCGATGGAGGCCTCGGCATGAAACTGTTTCAGAGCGGGCGTCTCACCGGCTTCCTGTTGGCCGCAGCGATCTTTGCAATCGACCAATTCGTCAAATACTATGTGATGTTCGAGCTGAGGCTGCGCGAACGCGGGCAGACGATGGAATTGCTGCCGTTCTTCGACCTGACCCGCGAAGACAATTACGGCGTTTCGCTGGGCCTGTTTTCGGCGCAATCTCCGGACATGCGCAATCTTTTGATCGGCCTGACCAGCTCCATCGCCCTGTTCGTTGCGATCTGGATGATGCGCGAAAAGGCGAAGGCGGACATCGCCGCTCTGGGCCTGGTGCTGGGCGGAGCGCTGGGCAATATTCGCGATCGCTGGGTCTATGGCTATGTTGTCGACTATGCCGACTTGCATTTCGGCACCTTCCGGCCATTTCTCATTTTCAACGTCGCTGACGCGGCAATCACCATCGGTGTTCTGATAATCCTTGCCCGATCCCTACTTTCGCGCGAGAAGCCCGAAACATCACCCGATCCATCGGCAAATACTGCCCCGGAGAGCTGAACCATGCGTAATCCCACCAAGACCCGGCTCAGAGCCCTGATCCTCGCAGGCGTCGGCACTGCCATGCTTGCGGCTTGCGGCGGCGGCGGCGGCGTCTTGAGCCGCGAACGGCCCGACGAGTTTGCGGTACAGCGCCAGACGCCGCTGATCATACCCCCGGATTTTGCCCTGACACCGCCAAAGCCCGGCGAACCGCGCCCGGCTGAGCGCTCGCTGGAGCAGCAAACGCTGGACGCACTGTTCGGTGGCCCGGCTGCGCGCAGCAAAGTCGAGAGTAATACGATCAGCCGAGCAGGCGATGCCGCTCCGGGCATCCGCTCGAACGTCGGCGACCGCGACACCAACACTGTCGCCAAAGGCCGTGTCACCCGCGATATCATCGCCGCGCCCGAAGGCGACGGACGCGAGGCGCAGACTTCAGCTGGCGGCTGAGATCAGGCGTCTATAGTTTGGTGCGCCGGAGTCTTTGTCCGGCATGGCGGTCACATCCGTGACCGGCCTGCATCCAACAAGGACTACCCGTCCACAGCCTCGTCGATTTGCGGAGGTTCGACGGCGCTCACGAGGAGCTTGTCGATCCGGCGCCCGTCCATGTCGACGACCTCAAAACGCCAATTCTGGTCAATATAGTGATCGCCCTCTCGGGGCAGGCGCTTGAGCACTGACAGGACATAGCCCGCCACGGTGGCGAATTCCCTGTTTCCGACAAGCGTAATTCCAAGGCGATCGGCCATGGCATCGGCTGGCATGGCGCCAGAAACCAACAGGCTTCCGTCGCCGCGTTCGACCAGTAGGGGCTCGTCGCCTTCGTCCTGATCACTGGCAAAGCTACCGGCGATCGCCGTCAGCAGGTCGGTCGGCGTCACAATCCCTTCGAAATGGCCATATTCGTCATGCACCAGCGCCATCGCGACTTCGCCCTGCTGCAGCATACGCAGGGCATCAAGCGCATCGAGCTGGTCAGGAATAACTGCAGCCTTTTTCATCAGCGCGCCGAGATCCGGGGTTCCGCCGGATAGCAAAAGCGCCAGCACTTCCCGGACCTTGATGACTCCGACAATATTGTCCGGCGAGCCATCGGCCACCGGCAGCAGCGAATGAGGAGAGCGTTCGATCACTTCCAGCAGGTCATCGACCGTGGCTTGGCGATCGACCCAGTCCAGCTCCGTGCGCGGTGTCATGAATTCGCGCGAGGGGCGCTCTGCCAACCTGAGGATGCCCGACATCAGGGCGCGCTCGCCTTCCTCGATCGCGCCGGAATGGGTCGCCTCGGCGAAGATCATGTGCAGCTCTTCAGCGGTGAGCTGCGCCTCGCCCGAGCGGCGAGCGCCAAACAGCCGCAGCAAGGCGGTGGATGAGCGGTCAAGCAACCAGACGATTGGCGCCATGGCCCGAGCCAGCAGCGACATCGGCCGAGCCATGAGCAAGGCAATTGGCTCCGCCGCCCGCAGCGCCAGCCGCTTGGGAACCAACTCGCCAATGACCAGGCTGAAATAGGTCGTGGCGATTATCACGAGGGCAAACCCTGCTTCATGGGCCAGGTGACCCGGCATTCCGATCACCGCGAGCCTGTCGCCGACCGGTTGCCCAAAGCTCGCGCCCGAATAGGCACCTGCAAGGATCCCGATCAGGGTTATCCCAATCTGCACCGTTGAGAGGAATTTCCCCGGATCCGCGGATAGGGCAAGGGCCGCTTTCGCACCGCCGCTGCCCTGCTCAGCCGCCATTCTCAATCGCGATGAACGCGCTGAGACGATGGCGAGCTCGGACATCGCAAACAGGCCATTCAGGAAAATGAGGCCCGCAATGATCAGGAGGTCGGTCCAGGGAAAGGGCGTCACAGCAGCGCTGGGCTAGCAGACAATTCAGCAAAGGCGAAGAGTGGCAAGTAAAGCCTGTGAATAGCCGAGGACAACTCTGGCTCGTGACAAGGCATTGCCATGCGCTTCATTGACAGGCGATCTGTGCAGTGCCCATTCATGTTGGCGATGCCAACCTGAACGCAATTGAGCATTGTAGAGGAAAGGGACCCCGAAATGAAAAAGCAGCGCCTGATTGTTTCGAGCCTAGCGGCCTTGTCCCTGGTGACAGTAACGGCTTGCGTTACCGACCCTAACACCGGCCAGAGGAAAGTCTCACGCACTGCTATCGGAGCTGGCGGCGGCGCGCTGGCGGGGCTCCTGCTCGGCGGGCTGATCGGCGGCGGTACCGGGCGCATCATCGGTGCCGGAATCGGCGGCATTGCCGGCGGCGCAGTTGGTTACACCATGGACAAGCAGATCAAGGAACTGAAGGAAAGCACCGCAGGCAGCGGCATCGACATCACCGAGACCGACAACGGCCAGGCCATCCTCGTCAACTTGCCGGACGGTGTCACCTTCGATGTCGACAGCTCGGCCCTAAAGCCGCAGTTCCGTACCACGCTGGACGATATCGGCGCCAATTTGGGCCAATATCCGAACAGCCTGATCGATGTATATGGCCACACCGATTCCACTGGATCGGACCAGTACAACCAGGGTCTGTCGGAGCGGCGATCATCAACCGTAGCAAACTACCTCGTCACCCGCGGCGTTTCGGGCACGCGCATCCGTAGCCAGGGATTCGGCGAAAACATGCCGATCGCAAGCAACGACACAATCGATGGCCGCTCCCGCAATCGCCGGGTCGAGATCAAGATCGTGCCGATCAGCCAGGAGCAGGTCCAGGCCGCCAAGCAGCAGGCTTACTGAGGCAAACTAGCACCGGCTCACTCGAGCAGGGCGACGTGCACCAGCCTGGGCCCGGAATATGGATTGCGGCCATGGGCGACCTGGAGATTATCGAGGATCATCAGATCACCATCGCGCCATTGCCATGAAATTTCGATCTCGTCCTGGATGCGGTGGATGCATTCCGCTTCTTCCCGCGTGAGCTTTTCGCCAGTGTCGAGGAAGGAGCCGGAGGGGTGCTTCTGCTGCGCAATCAGGCGCTCGCGCGTTGCGGCCATGCCCTGGCGCTCGGAGGTGATGTCGGTGTGCAAGCTGCTACGATAGACCCGTTCTTGCGTTTTCGGGTGGATAGTAAAAGGCTCGACCAGGTCGAACAGCGTCAGGCTACCATCCTCGTTCCACTCGAATTCCAGACCAAGCTGCCCGCATAAGCGCTCCGCTTCGGTTGGATCTTCTGTTTCGAAAGCTTCGTCCCAGCCGATCTGGTTAGTGTCTTCGATCGCCTTGAGATCACGGCTGCTGCCGCACGGCGCATAGTTCCTGACGACACGCACCTTGTGCCGTTCAATCCTTTCGCGAAGCGCTGGTGGGATCCGGCGCGTCAGTTCGGCGAGGCTTCCGATGATGGTTTCACCACCGATGCAGCTTGCCTGCTCGCAAAAGAACGCGATCCGCGGCGGGAAGTTCTTCATATAGGCCATTTCGCTGTGGAGGCTGAGCTTGAAATCCTGAGTGAGATAGGTCGATTCGAGCACATCCCCGGTGACATGCCTGCGCGGCGCCATGCCGCCTGCATAGCCATGCGCGTAGATCGGAAAGAGGTTGGCGAAGCGATTAAACTGCTCCGCATCGTCGATCGGGAACCCACGCAGCACTATACCGCCGTGGCGCAGAACCAGTTCGTCGAGTAGGCTGCGGCGCTCACGGCTCCATTCCATGAAGTGTCCGGCGTCGGTCATGCTCCCATCGTGCTGGATAAACAGGGGCGGCGCGCCAGCCTTGGGCAGGGCGGCCACTGCGCCGGGCCTGAGCTCGTCGATGTCCACACCGACCAAATTGCCCGGTGCGGCGAAATCGCCGAACTTCGCCTGTTCGATCCCAGTCATTCCACCCAATCTAGGCACGCGATCAGTTGTTGGCAAAGCCAATCCTAATACTTCAAGGATCCCCGGACCCGTCTCCGGCGATATCCCGCGCTAGGTCAGCCAGCCGCTCAACCGCAGCATCATGGATCGCCGACGATGTCGCCAGCACACCAAAAGCGCGCGGATCGCGCTTGTTGTAATTGAGCGGCTGGCCGAAAGCATCTGTGACTTTCGCGCCCGCCTCGCGTGCAATCAGGGCGGCGGCGGCAACGTCCCACTCGAAACCCCATTTCATGGTCGCAACGATATCTGCCTCATCCGCAGCGACTTTCGCTATGCGCAGGGCGATGGAATTGGGCTGCTCGACAATTGTGAAGTCGTCGACCTGGGGGGCGGACTGAGCGAGCGGCATCCGCGCACCGATGAGATCCGCCCTCGCGCTCGCCGAGAGCCGAACACCATTGCGCCAGCTGCCCTTGCCCGATTCGCCATACCAGAGTTCACCGCGCTCATCCCGGCGGCGCGAGGGAGCATAGAGATAGCCGAGCAACGGGCGAGAGGCGCTGACCAGCGCAACCGAGACCGCCCAGCCGTGCCGCCCGCGAATATAGTCGCGCGTGCCGTCGATCGGATCGACCAGCCAAACGAGGCTGCCATCCATGCGGTCAGGCGCATCCGCGGTTTCTTCCGAAAGCCAGCCTGCTGATGGCAGCAATGCACCCAACTCTCGCTTGAGATAGGCATCGACCGCAAGGTCAGCTTCCGAAACCGGATCGCCCGGCTGCTTTTCCCACACCTCCAGCGTATGGCCATCGCCCGGCCAGCCACTCAGCGCCAATTGCCCGGCGTTGCGGATAATGGTTTCGAGGCGATCTCGATCGATCATCGCTCGGATTTCATGTGATTGAACAGATTTGCGGCATGCAATGGGTCTTTGGAGCATCGCCGGGACTTTTCAAGCATGGACGGATATGCTTATGCGCGCCTGCATATCGGCACCTCCCGCCATTCCATCGATTCTTTGCCGCACCGGAAAGCGAAGCCTCATGAACATCCACGAATACCAGGCCAAGGAACTGCTCGCGAAATTCGGCGTCGGCATACCCGCTGGCCATGCCGCGCTGACCGTCGCCGAGGCGATTGAAGGTGCCCGGCAGCTGCCCGGTCCGCTTTATGTGGTAAAAGCGCAAATCCATGCCGGGGGACGCGGCAAGGGCAAGTTCAACGAACTCGGGCCCGATGCCAAAGGCGGCGTGCGCCTGTCCCAATCGATCGAGGAAGTCGAGGCCAACGCCAAGGATATGCTCGGCAATACGCTGGTGACGATCCAGACCGGCGATGCCGGCAAGCAGGTCAACCGGCTGTACATCACCGACGGCGTCGATATCGCCAGCGAGTTCTACCTGTCGATGCTGGTAGACCGCACCACCGACCGAATAGCGATCATCGCCTCCACCGAAGGCGGCATGGACATTGAGACCGTCGCCCATGAAACGCCGGAAAAGATCACCACCATCACCGTGGATCCAGCGCAGGGCTTCATGCCGCATCACGGCCGCGCAGTCGCATTCGCTCTCAAGCTGACGGGCGACCTCAACAAGCAGGCGCAAAAGCTCGCAAAGCAGCTTTACGAGGCGTTTGTCGCGCTCGACTGTGCGATGCTGGAGATCAACCCGCTCGTCGAAACCGAGCCCGATTCGGACGGAAATGCCAAGCTGCTGGTGCTCGACACCAAGATGAGCTTCGATTCGAACGCGCTCTATCGCCATCCCGACGTTGAGGCGCTGCGCGACGAAACCGAGGAAGACCCGGCCGAAGTCGAAGCAAGCAAATATGACCTCGCCTATATCAAGCTCGACGGAAATATCGGCTGCATGGTCAATGGGGCCGGCCTCGCCATGGCAACAATGGACATCATCAAGCTGAACGGCGCATTTCCGGCGAATTTCCTCGATGTCGGCGGCGGTGCCACCACAGAAAAGGTAACTGCCGCGTTCAAGATCATTCTGTCGGACCCGGCAGTCGAAGGCATTCTCGTCAATATCTTCGGCGGCATCATGAAATGCGACATCATCGCCGAAGGCATTGTCGCAGCGGCCAAGGATGTGAACCTGTCGGTGCCGCTGGTGGTCCGCCTCGAAGGCACCAATGTCGCACAGGGCAAGGAGATCCTTGAAGGCTCTGGCCTTCCGATTGTCTCCGCAGCCGATCTCGGCGATGCAGCGCGCAAGATCGTCGCGGAAGTGAAGCAAGCGGCCTGAGCGGGCGTCAGCCGCCCGCGCCGCGATCCCAGATGAATTCGAGCATGTGGCCGAGCTGCGCCCTGACATCGAGATAGATGTAGCTCGTGCCCGGCTCGGCAAAGCCCTTGACCGGCACCGCGAGACTGTGCCGTTCAGCCGTTTCTTCAACCATGTCCCATTCGGCCTGGCTTTCGATACGCGTGGCGAAATGGTGGAAGGCGACGTCCGCGGGGTCGGCAGGAAGCAGCTGGCGATAGACCTGGTCCTTGCCACCAGCCGGACAGATTACTTCCAGGCAAGAGCCATTCGCATCGGCGACCACGAAATCGATCACCGCCTCGCCGCCCGGCACTTCGATCGGGATCCGAGAATAAGTGTCGAAATCCTCTACGCCAAACAGCGCCGAAAGGCGGCGCTTGCCCGCATCAAGGTCAGAAGCGACATAGGCTGCATGGATGATCCGAAATGGGGGCAGGCGAAGTTCAATCATGGCACGGGGCCTCCTGTCCGGCGAGACTATCCGCCCGCATCAGCCCGTCAAGCGCGTCTCCGGCGCGGCGATGAATCTTCGGCAGGGCTTGACCTTTTTCGCATGTGCGGCAATGGCGATCCGCGATAAATTTAACCGCTCGGCTAAAATTCCATCCATCCCATCAGAGGAAGGACCTTCCGCGATGAAAATCCTCGTGCCCGTCAAAAGGGTGATCGATTACAACGTCAAGCCTCGGGTCAAATCCGATGGCAGTGGCGTCGATCTTGCCAATGTCAAAATGAGCATGAACCCGTTCGACGAAATTGCCGTCGAAGAAGCCATCCGTCTCAGGGAAGCGGGAAGCGCCGAAGAGATCATCGCTGTCTCGATCGGCCCGGCCAAGGCGCAGGAAACGCTGCGCACCGCTCTCGCCATGGGCGCAGACCGCGCAATCCTTGTCGAAACCGATGATGAGGTTGAACCGCTCGCAGTTGCCAAGATCCTCAAGGCCATCACCGACGAGGAAGGCCCCGGCCTGGTAATCCTCGGCAAGCAGGCAATCGACGACGATTCGAATCAAACCGGCCAGATGCTCGCCGCGCTGCTCGGCCAGCCGCAAGGCACTTTCGCCAGCAAGCTGGTGATCGAGGGCGATTCGATTGCGGTCACCCGCGAAGTCGATGGCGGACTTGAAACGGTCAAGCTCTCCATGCCAGCGGTCATCACCACCGATCTTCGCCTCAATGAACCGCGCTATGCTTCGCTGCCGAACATCATGAAGGCGAAGAAGAAGCCGCTCGATAACAAGACGCCCGCCGACTATGGCGTCGATACCGCCCCGCGCCTCAAGACTCTCAACGTCAGTGAGCCGCCGGTTCGCCAGGCCGGGATCAAGGTTGAAGATGTCGACGCGCTGTTCGCCAAGCTCAAGGATTTGGGCATCGCCTGAGAGCGAAGCTCATCCCCGAAAGGATAGATATCGATGAAAACACTCGTTTGGGTCGAACACGACAACGCAGCCGTCAAGGATGCAACGCTTTCGGCGGTTACCGCCGCTTCCAAGCTCGGCGAAGTCCATCTGCTGGTCGCAGGCGCGGGTTGCGCCGGGGTCGCTGATGCCGCCGCGCAGATCGCCGGAGTGGACAAGGTCCACCTTGCCGACAGCGCCGCCTATGGCGACGCGCTGGCCGAGAACATCGCCCCGCTGGTGGTCGAGCTGATGGGTAACCACGATGCTTTCGTCGCGCCTGCCACGACCAACGGCAAGAACATCGCCCCGCGCGTCGCCGCGCTGCTCGATGTTATGCAGGTCTCCGACATCCTATCGGTCGAAGGCGAAAAGACATTCACCCGCCCGACCTATGCCGGCAACGCCATCGCCACAGTCGAATCGAGTGACGCCAAGCTGGTGCTCACCGTGCGCGGCACCGCATTCGAAAAGGCCGCGACATCGGGTGGTTCGGGCGCGATCGAAGCGGTTGCAGGCCCCGGCGATGCCGGGCTGTCGAGCTTCGTCGGTGCGGAAATCGCCACTTCGGAGCGCCCAGAGCTGACCAGCGCCAAGATCATTGTCTCGGGTGGCCGCGCGCTCAAGGATTCGGCGACGTTCGAGGAGTATATCATGCCGCTGGCCGACAAGCTCGGCGCAGCTGTCGGTGCATCGCGTGCCGCAGTCGATGCCGGCTATGTTCCGAATGATTACCAGGTGGGCCAGACGGGCAAGATCGTCGCCCCGGAAGTCTATATCGCGATTGGCATCTCCGGTGCGATCCAGCACTTGGCAGGCATGAAGGATTCCAAGACAATCATCGCCATCAACAAGGACGAAGACGCCCCGATCTTCCAGGTCGCCGACATCGGCCTGGTGGCGGACTTGTTCAAAGCGGTGCCGGAGTTGACCGGCAAGCTTTGACTAGACGTTCAGCGTTTGTTGCTCAACGACTTGGTAAGCGACCGATCGAAACTACGTGTTACGCTGATGAAGTGTCGAGCGGCTTGCTTTGCTTTCGCTCGCGAAAGCCCTTGTCGCCGATACTCTTTGAACATCGACTTTTCATATAAGCGCTCCCATTGACTCTCGACACCGACCGATGGGATTTCGCAAAAGATTTTTGGTGCGGCAGGGTTGTCGCTTATCTTCGTTGTGGGCGCCCCCGCCTGAAGATAAAGGGCCCGGTTCCGGAATATCGCATCAACTGCCGCACCAAATTGTGAAATTTCAAAATCAAACATCGCTAAACATTCTATTGGGCGAATGAACGATATTATCAGTCTGATAAATCCACTCTTTTCTGGATCACCCCATTGCATATTTATATCTCCGAAGCCGTGATTTTCGTGAATGCGGATGAGCTCTGCAATGTCAGGACGCAGAGTGAGATCGGCGATAAGGACAGGAACAACGCGTTCGTTTAGGAGACCACTAATTCCAATGGCTCCAATATCGTAGATTGGGATTGGCTCTTTCTCGATCGAGTTTCTGACACGGAACTCAGCCAATCGCGTTTTAGAAAATGGGTTGCGCATCGTATGGCTCAATTGCTTGCGTAAACTGCTTACCGCCTGCGGTTCTCACAATGATTTGATGACAAACAATAACCGCGTTTTTGGGCATTTGCGCCTGGTCGATAGTTGCTGCCAACGCCAAATTGCGCGTCTCTTTTACGTCAAAAAACTCAGGGCTCCAGTGTCCCTCGCGCCCATGCTCGGCAACATTTTTTAACTGAATTTTTAGCGGCACCAGAATGTCTGAACTAGTTTGAAAGTCGAGTTGAAGCTCAATCAAATCGATTGAATCCTTGGATTCGGAAAGATTTGTGAAATTTGCGTCGACATTGATCGTGAGAGCAGAAGCATCATCGCTCCAAAATTCCGACGAGCCTTTTAGATATATGAGGTAGTTTGCTTCTTTCCTTCGCTCACTGCGCTTCGAAATCTCCAAGGCCCGAGTGGAGTTGAGTAGGCTTAAGCCTGCGATGATCACGGTTGCTACCGCCAGCGCCATGGCAAGAAGGGGGCTCATGCATCAATTTCTAGCCTAGCTGCTTAGGTAAGCAACCCATCCACCGAATGGATCGCCAGCCAAAGCGTGCCGCCCATCATGGCCCCCTTGGCGCAAGACGACTGGAGTAGGCCATCATTTTTCTCGTTCTCGTTAGCCAGATGAGGCAATTGTGCAATTCGTGCGCCTGGGCTCTCACGCGAAGCTTGGCATGTGATTTCGCAAGGGATCGATTGATCGCACTTCGGCATTCCCATAGCTTTTGCTGCCAAGCACGCAAAAAGGAGACCCGCCATGGACGAAGCGCGCCTGCAGGAAATGTGGGACCACCACGAGATTCGCCAGTTGCTCGCAACTTATTGCCATGGCTGCGACCGGGGCGATGAGGTTGAGATGGCAAGCGTCTATGCCGCCGAAAGCTAGGATGCCATGGCCCCAACAAGTGCGACGGCAAGGAGTTTTCCCGGCTAACAGTCAAGGAAACGCTGGAGACCACCAAGCTCGTCAGCCACTGTCTCGGCCAGTCGCTGATCAAGGTGGACGGCGACAAGGCCGGCGCAGAAACCTATTTCATCGCCACCTGTATCTATCCCGGCGAACCCGACGACATGCGCAACCAGATCGGCGGTCGCTATGTCGATACGCTGGAACGCGAGGACGGCGCGTGGCGGATCAACCAGCGGCTGTG
This sequence comes from Novosphingobium sp., assembly GCA_029247785.1. Lineage (GTDB taxonomy): Bacteria > Pseudomonadota > Alphaproteobacteria > Sphingomonadales > Sphingomonadaceae > Novosphingobium. Next base: position 3,248 of record JAQWKP010000119.1, on the reverse strand, counting down.
CGTGCGCGAATGGTCTTGTAGCCAGCCGATCGGTGCGGACTGGCTCGCTGGAGCTGGCTTCATCGAATCGCAGCGCGGCGCGGCGGATGTCTCGTGGGAAAGGTTGGGGATGAGCTTTTCGGGTTAGCCTGGCGAACTACTGGTGCACGAGTGGTGGCGCATTGGTGGTCGAATGGTGGCTCTCAGAACAAGCCGCCCACCGCATGGATCGCAAGGCCGACCAGTCCGCCGACCAGCGTGCCATTGATGCGAATGAACTGCAGATCGCGCCCGACCGCGCCTTCGATGCGGTCCGTCACCGTCACCGCGTCCCAGCGCTTGACTGTCTCGGAAACCAGCCGGACGATCTCGTCGCCATAGCGCGAAACAATCCCGGCCAGGGTCCGCCGCGCGAAGCGATTAACCAGGATTTGCAACTGCTTGTCCTCGGCCAGCGCCTTACCGAGCTGCCCGATGCTCTCGCCAATGCCACCCGAAAGCGCCGCGTCGGGATCGCGGAAACTGCGCAGTAGGGCGGCGCGATAGCGCTCCCACATTGCGTCGATCCAGGCAGTCATGGCGGGATTGGCGAGGATTTCGACCTTGACCTCCTCCACCTTGGCTTGCGTTTTCGGATCGTTGAGCATGTCTTGAGCCAGCTGCACCAGACCCTCTTCAACCTTGTCGCGCATCGGGTGTTCGGGCTGAACCAAAACCTCCGCAAACAACCGATAGATGCCGTCAAGCACGCCGCTCGCCAGTCTTTCATCCAGCCCGGTCCAGCGAAGCACAACATTGGCGCGGTCATGGATGATCTCGCGGACGAAATGCTCATTGGATTCCAGCGTGCGCCCAACCCAGCCGATCATCCCCTCAAGTACCGGCATGTGCCGCCTGTCGGCGATCGCATGGGTTAGCATCTGGCCCATCAACGGACCAAGATCGACCTGCTCAAGCTGTTTGCGCAATCCCGCCTTGGCGAGCCCGCCGAGGCGGTCCTGATCGAGCGATTGCAAGACATCACCGACAAGACTAGCGGCACCTTCGCGCAACCGCGATTTCGAACCGCCCTGCGGATTGGCAAGAAAGCCGCCAACACCCGCCGCCAGATTGAATGCGTAGAGGCGGCGGGCAACGACCTGCGGGGTAAGAAAATAGGCCCTGAGGAAAGCGGCCATCGTATCGGCGATGCGATCCTTGTTGACCGGGATGATTGCGGTATGCGGGATCGGCAGGCCAAGTGGTCGTCTGAACAACGCGGTCACCGCGAACCAATCGGCAAGCCCGCCCACCATCGCCGCTTCGGCAAAGGCGATGGCATAGCCAAATCCGGGATGCATCGCCTCGTATGGCCGCAGGGCGAAGAAGGCCAAGGCCATGAACACCAGCGTCCCGGTAGCGGTCATCCGCATACGCCGGGCCCTGTCTTCAGGGAGAGTGCTGATGGTCTGGGGTGCTGACCGCAATCGAAATTCTCCGACTATTCGGCCGGCCAACCGTCTCGCTCCGCCGACTGTCGCCGCTTGTCTTCGTCTGCATGTTCTGGCTCGAAAGTTAGAATCGATCGGCGCAGCTTCGGCCCGAGGCGTTTCTCAAATCCGTCAGCCAGGCTGAACGCGGCAGGAACAATTACCAGCGTCAGCAATGTCGAAACAAGCAGGCCGCCGATCACCATGGTGCCCATCGGCGCGCGCCAAGCACCATCGCCGCCGAGCGACAGAGCGGTCGGTATCATGCCGGCGGTCATGGCAACCGTCGTCATTACGATGGGCTGGGCGCGCTTGTGACCAGCCTCGACGATTGCCTCGAATTTATCCGCACCGTTGGTCATTTCCTCAAGCGCAAAATCGATCAGCAGGATCGAGTTCTTGCCGACAATACCCAGCAGCATCAAAATGCCAATGAAGACCGGCATCGACAGCGACTGGCCGGAAAGGACCAGCGCCATCAGCCCGCCAAGCGGCGCCAGCAACAAGGATGCCATGTTGACGAGCGGCGATATGATCCGGTGATAGAGCAGAACGAGAACAGCAAAGACAAGCAGGATGCCCGCTGGAACCGCCACGGAAAAATTGTCGATCATTTCCTGTTGCCATTCATCCGTTCCGAACGGCTTGCTCTTCACACCTCTTGGGAGATTAGTCATCACCGGCAAGGCGTTGATCACCTCGTCAGCCTCGCTCTTGACGACGCCCGGGGCAAGGTCTGCGCCGATAAAGATGCGGCGCTCCTGGTTGTAGCGCTGGATCGACGTCGGGCCCGAACCCAGGCTCACCTTGGCGATGCGCCAGAGCGGAACCGAGCCGCCGCTTTGCGTCGGGACCGGCAGATTTCGGATATTGTCGAGGTTGCGCCGAGCGGATTCCGGCAAGCGAACACGGATCGGAATCTGCCGTTCTGACAGGGAGAATTTGGCTGCGTTCTGGTCAATTTCACCAATAGTGGCCACCCGGATCGCCTGGCTCAGCGCAGCCGTGGTCACTCCCAGATCAGCAGCAAGATCGAGCCGGGGCTCAATGATGATTTCCGGCCGCCGCATATCCGCGCCGATACGCGGTGCTACAACCTTGTCGAGACCTTTCATTTCCTCGACCACCTGCGCGGCGGTATCGTGAAGCAGCCGCGAATCATTGCCCGTCAGCATGACAGAAATAGCGCGCCCGGTGCCGCTGCCCGGCCCCCGGTTAGGGCTCTGAAATGTTACCCGCGCGTCCGGAATCGCCTGGAGAGCGGGCGTTATCTCATCTTCGAACTGCTGACTGGTCAGCTTGCGGTCGTCCTTGAGGCTGACCATCATGAAGCCGCCACCTTCGAAGAAACGCTGAAACATCCCTTCCAGGTCCGGGTGGTCCTTGATCAGGTCACGGACGTGATCACCAACCGCCTCAGTCTGCTTGAGAGTCGTGCCCGGCACCATTTCGATGCGGACAGCCGTGAAGTCACTGTCCTGGGTCGGAAAGAACTCCATCGGCAAGGAACTGGCGATTACCGCAGTCATGGCCAGCGAGCCTGCGCCGACACCAATCATCCATATGCGGTGATCGCGCAAACGGGCGCGAATGCGGGCGCCGAACGGCACCTTGCCATCGTGTCCGCGGTTCTTCTCGCGATGCGCCTGGGCATCGCTGGTATCGAGCGACCAATGCAAAACCTGCATATAGCGCTCCATCCAGGTCCCGCTGGCATGGTCGGACTCGCCCCGCGCTTCGAGAAAATAGGCCGCAACCATCGGCGAAATCATCCGCGCCACGGCCAGGCTCATCAGCACC
>JAQWKP010000245.1 GCA_029247785.1 Novosphingobium sp. | reverse complement strand
AATTGCGGCTTTTCCTTCGCCCCGTGCCTGCCCGAGCACCGGGAGCGCATCATGAAGATGATGGAGCGCAATGAAGCCGTGCCTTGGGAGGCGATGCAGCTCGGCATGCCGTGGGATTGGGAAACGATGCCCGAGTTCCTCGATAGCCTGGAGCGTGCCCCCAAGGGAGTGAACCTGCTGAGCTACGTCGGTATCGCGCCGATGATCGCCTACGCCATGGGAGGTGTCGAGGAAGCAAAGAAGCGCCGTCCAACCGACGTTGAACGCGAGCATATCCGCCAGATGTTCAACGAGGCGCTGAACGCGGGGGCCTGCGGCTTTTCGCTCCAGTATTTTGGCCCCAACCACTCGCAGCAGGATTATGACGGCACGCCCTTCCTCACGGACACGCTGCATTTCGACGAAGTGCTGCTCTTTGCCGAGGTGTTGCGCGAAAGGCGAACGGGCTTCATCCAGATCCTGTGCCCGGAACTCGACAAGATCGAGAAGCTTGCGGAAATAAGCGGTCGGCCGATCATCTACAACGTCCTCGCCGCCTCGCGTGACCAACACGGGATGAGCACCGATGCGCACAAAGACACGATCGAGTGGCTCAAGCGCTGCAACGATCGAGGTTTACGTATCTTCGCCTCGGCCATTACGTCGGAAGTCGGCCACACCTTCTCGCTCGACAATTGGAACTTCTTCGATGGCATCAATTCGTGGCGCTATGCGCTTGTCGGCACGGTCGAGGACAAAGTTCGCAAGCTCTCCGACCCCGAACTTCGTCAACGCTTCCGGGAAGAATACGATCGCGGCTGGGGCCCGTTCCCCGGTGCTTCGCAGCGCGTGTTCGAGTCGATGGGCCGAGTGAAGAAGGCCAAGATGTTCTCAGGCGTAGAGGATCTGATCATCGGCCACACGAACGCCGACGAGCAGAAAAATCTCACGGGCCTGACAGTGGGACAAGCCGCCAAGAATTTCGGTCGGCATGTCATCGATACGTTTCTCGACATTTCGCTGGCCGACGAACTCAAGACCGAGTTCGAAACCCCGCCCACCAAATACAACGTCGACGACATGCGCGAGGTTGTCAGGGCAGACACGGCGATGCCGGGCGTGTCCGATGGCGGTGCGCACCAGAAGTTCTCTACTTTCGGAGCCTATCCAACGACCTTCCTGACCGAAATGGTGCGCGAGCATGAGATGGTAGACCTTGAGGAAGCGCACTGGAAGCTTTCCGCTCTTCCTGCCTATGCCGCCGGCCTGCACGATCGGGGATTTCTGCGCGAAGGCATGCCCGCAGATATCGTCATCTATGATTTCGATGCGCTCGAAATGGGCCGGGTAGAGATAGTGCACGACTTTCCCGGCGGAGACTGGCGGCGCATCAGGAAGGCGAAAGGCTACCGCTGGATTATGGTCAACGGCGATGTCACCTTCATCAACGGTGAATGCACCGGGAAGACGCCCGGCAAGCTCTTACGGTGGGGCAGTGCTGATGGTGAGGCGATGCCAATAGCCGCCGAGTAGTCGGTATCTCTTCGATTTGTATCCATCGCATATCGCGACCTTCCTCGGCCAGTTGCGCGATGTCCGCTTCGGAGCAGATTGAGATCGGTCCACAATGGCCGGGTTGGGGGCGCGAAGCTGACGCACACAGCTCCCATTTGAACGTCCGGTTTCAGGGAAAGTACGGCAGGTTGCTGAATGGCCGACATTGGGTCGATTGCCGTTGTCGCGGGCCCCTGCCGTTGGCAACCCTCTCAAAGCTTCGTCAGCCCACCCTTGTCGAGATAGCGCGCCAGATTGCGGTGCAAATTCGCCACTGTTTGTTCCTGGCGCGGGCTGGGGATGCAGCCGCGAAAGCCGCGTGAGCGCATGCCGCGCTGGACCTGGGTCATATTATCGAAATCCTGCATCAGCACCGGGCGCCATTTTTCGACCTCGGAAGGATCGGCGTAGGTCCATTCGGTTTCCGGCTCCTCGCCCTCGGGGAACAGCTCGATCACTGCCGCCTCGAAAATGCATTTCTCCGGATCGTCCCGGTTGGGCCTTGTGCGGTAGATCAGCGCATTGTTGATTGAATGGGCAATCGTCATGTTGGGAAACACATGCCACGAGCTGCCAGCCCGGGCCTGATCCGCCGGACTGATCTCGGGCCAGACGACCCCGCGCGCTGCGTCGTCGGCCTTGGCCGAGGCGAGCCAGTGGGCGGTGACTTCGCCCGCCGGGGTGCCTGCGGGCAATTCGTGTTTCAAGCGCCGGGCGGCATCGACCAGCGTCTTGGTGGTGCGCGAATTAACCGTGTCCCAGGTTTCCACCTGCAGCGCCTCGATCGACAGCCGTGCATCGTCGCCCTTGCCGGGGCGGTTGATGGTATTGGCTTCCTCGACCTGCTTGTCGGGGTCACGCTCGTCAAAGCCATTGTGACCATGCAGCCCCATCGCCCGGCTCCACATGGTGAAATCACCGACCTGCATCAGCTGCGGATGCGTGCCCTCGACATGATAGGCCTCGATGAAGGCTTCGAGCGCGACTTTCCAGTTGCAGTCAAAATTGCACCATAGCCGCCAACGATAGCGCATCCGCTCAAGCTGGAACGGATCGAGCAGACTGGCGGCGGGCTCAAGAAAATCGCGCAAGCTCTCGCAATCCGGATCCATATTGACCCACACCCAACCGCCCCATGTATCGACCTGCACTTTCGGTATATCCAGCCGCTCGTCGCTGAGCTTGCCCTGCCAACCATCGGGATCGAGCACCCGGGTGCACTCGCCTTTCAGATTATATTTCCAGGCGTGGTAGGAGCAGCGGAATTCCTGCACATTGCCGCAACCATCGGCCAGCCGTTTGCCGCGATGCGAACAGACATTGTAGAACGCGCTGATATCGTCCGGCGAGGAACGCACCACCATGATGGTGTCGTCCATGACGTCATAGGTGACGAAATCGCCGACCTCGGGAATATCCTCCAACCGGCAAGCATGCTGCCACACTTTGGGCCACAGCTTCTCACCTTCAAGACGAGCAAAATCGCGCGAGATATAGGCCTCGGCGTCGAATTCCTCAGGCACCTGCGCATCTTGCGGCTTGATATCGGCGGGCTTGTTCATGGCATCGTCCCCGGCTGCGTTTGTGGGAGACTAGCGCAGACTAGGGGAGAAGGGGAATGGGGAATGATTGGTGTATTGGCGCAGCTGCGGCAGGAGGATATGCTGGTCCAGCGGGTCAAGCCTCGTGAACCAATGGTGATGCAATGATCGAAGTCGACATGTATTATGCGAGCCCGGGCATCGCCGATCCGGAGCTTCACGGCGGCGCGCCGGTCGACCAACAGATCGAGCCCGATTTTCACCGCGTGATGGTCAGCGATGCGCGGGCCCTGACGGATAGATTGTCGCTCGATCGAGAGGGTTTTGTCCTGTGCCGGCATAGTGCGACAACCCCGTTCGAGGACGGCTTTGTTGACTTCAACCTGCAACGCAAGCGCGACCTGCCCGAGATCAATCGCCGCTATGGCGATGAATTGCTGCCGCTGATCGGTGAACTGTCCGGGGCCGACGAAATCGTACTCCAGGCCGGGCGGATGACGGTTCGGGCAACACCGCAGACCGGCCTCGGAACCTCCGACTCAACCGCGTCGCTGGTCCATCTCGATTACACGCCCACAGCGGTGCGCGATGCCATTGCGCTGACTTTCGAGCTTGAAGGCCGCCCGGTGCCTCCGCACAGCCGCGTGGCGCTGTTCCAGACGTGGCGGGTCCTGTCCCAGCCGCCGCATGATAGCGCGCTGGCAATCTGCGATGCGCGGACCGTCTCGCTGGACGCGTCGATCCCCCTGCAGACCTTTACCGAGGGGGACGGCAAGGAACCTGAGCAGATCGAAGTGCGTCTCTGCACCCATGAACCGGGTCACAAATGGTACTATTTCAGCGATATGAAGCCGGAAGAATTGCTGGTGTTCAAAGGCTATGACAGCGCCGATCCAGACTATGCCGGCGGCGCGCATGTTGCGTTTGACGATCCGGGCTCGAACGCCCCCAATGGCCGAATCAGCGTCGAAGCGCGCTTCCTCGCCTTCTACATATAGGCGCTCCCGCCATCGACGACGAGCTGCGTGCCGTTGACATACCGGGCCTCGGGCGACGCCAGATAGACACAAGCTGCGGCGATATCGGCAGGCTGGCCGACCGAGTTGAGCGCGTTCATCGCGGCAATTTCCTTGCGGGTTTCCGGGTCCGACATGAAGTCTTCGGTCATGCCCGAATCGACAATCCCCGGGCAGATCACATTGACCCGGACCGGTGCAATCTCTTCGGCAAGGCACCGGCTGAACATCAGCACCCCGGCCTTGGTCGCGGCATAGGCAGAGGTGCCAGGCGTTGGCCGCAGCGCACTGAATGAGGCGATGTTGACGATGGCTGGCTGGTCCGAGGCTTGCAGCGACGGCAGCGCGGCCCGGCACATCATCGCCAGCCCCCGCAAATTCACATCGAACAATTGCTGCCAGAGGTCTTCATCGATGGTTTCGAACGGCTGGCGCACCAGGATACCCGCCGCATTGACCAGCACGTCCAACCCACCCAGCGCCTCAACCGCTTCGGCGAGGACCGGTTCGGCGACGCCCTTCTGGCCAAGATCAATGACGATGGTTCTCGCGCCAAGCTCGCTTCCGACAGCATCTAGCTTGGCCTTGTCACGATCGACCAGCACGACCTGCGCGCCTTCTGCAACAAATTGCCGCGCAGTCTCCCGGCCAATGCCGCTCGCCGCCCCGGTGATCAGTGCCTTGATTCCAGCCAGTCGACCCATTGTGATGCTCCGCTATCGCCGTGATGTTCACCAGCACCATTAGCAGCGGAATGCTTCGCGTCATTGACGCTACAGGACGAACCGCTCCTGGCAGCCATTTCGCCGCTGGCCGGGCATCGTCCGACCGGATTCGCAAAAAATGTGGTGCAGCTCCGGACAAGCCGCACCACCAGGTTGATCAGGCGTGACCTTCGCTTATTCGGCCTTGCCGTCGCCGCCCTGTTTGGCCGAATCCGGCTTGCCGTCACCGTTGGTGTCGAACAGATTCGGCTTGCCATCCCCGTTCGAATCCCAGGCGTCGGGTTTGCCGTCCGCATTCGTATCCCAGACGTCCGCAATACCATCGCCATTGGAATCCCAAGCGTCAGCCTTGCCGTCGCCGTTGACATCCATCGGCCTTGGCGCTTTCTTGGCAACCTCATCAGCAACTGCAAGTTGTGATCCGAATGGAATCGCAACCAGTACAGTTGATATAACAATAGATTCAAGATATTTACGCAAGTTCATTGAGTGTCCTTCCAACCAATTCCCCTGCACCGTGATAAAAGGTGAATTTTTGATGGAGATCAACTTGAATAAGGTGGAAAGAAATCTGCTCAGGATAGATCGAATTCGTAATTCAATTCGCCGATAGTATGAAACGACCTGCCACATGGATAGTGAGGAGGCTTTCCAGCTACATCCTGTTCCAGGCATCCAGCGCAGCAATCTTGTACGCCTCGGCCAGCGTCGGATAGTTGAAAGTATTGTCGATGAAATAGTCGATTCCGCCTTTGAGGTTGAGCACCGCCTGG
>JAQWKP010000211.1 GCA_029247785.1 Novosphingobium sp. | reverse complement strand
ACATAGGTTACGAATGCGCTGAATGGTCCGAATTGCGGCGTATCGAGGGTCGTGCGCGTGCGTAATTGGGCGTAATTGCCGACCGTGACCGATTGGGTGAAGCCAGCCTCACCCTTCGGGTCGCGGGTAACGACGCTGATCGCGCCAGCGGTAGCATTTCGACCAAACAACGTGCCCTGCGGGCCACGTAGTACTTCGATTCGCTCAACGTCTGGCAGGTCGAAAATCACCCCGCGTTGACCGCCGAGATAGACTCCGTCAAGATAGATTGAAATCTGCCGGTCCTGGCTGGGCTGGGAAGCGCTGGCGGAAACGCCGCGCATCACGATATTGGGTGATCCCAGCGCACCGGCATTGGCCCTGGACATCAGGCCGGGCGCCAGACCTGTCAGATTGGTAATGTCGGTGACTCGGTTAGCGACCAGCGCATCCTCGCCCAGCGCGGTAACTGCGATCGGCACGTCCTGAACATTCTGTTCGCGCTTCTGGGCGGTGACGATGATGACATCGTCATCCGCTGCAAAGGCGGGCACAGCCGCGGCAAACAGGCACGCGCCTGCTGCCGAGCATGCCAGCAGGCTACGAAGCTGCCCGAAACGAGCAGGACGTGCGAACGGATTCCGAGTGTTGCTATCAGTCACAATAATCTCCCAATGCCCAAAAACCGGGCAACCCCATCACCGGTGATGCAAGCATCAATCGATCATCGTAGTCAACCGTCTAACATTACATTTTCCGGTAAATTGGAACGTTCCATCATGCCGAAGGCTTCCTCGCCGTCCCAACGATAGCGCGCGATCGACTGAAACAGCGGCGGCATGACTGATCCTGCCTTGCCAATCGTCGGCATGCCGCCGAAGGACGTGCCGCCGATCGGGAACTTCCGGCCATCGACGGTCTCCATCACCAGGCTGACTTCCTCGCCAGAAAATTGGAAGTCATGCAGCCAGGGTGACTGGGCTGCCCGCGCAGGTATCAGCTTTCCGTCGCCGAGAAAGACTTAGCCCTCATTGTAGGACGGCGTGCCGTCCGGTCGCGGCGGGTAGGCGATGTAGCCGAACGCCTTGCCACTCGGGAACACGGCTGATTGCCAGCAATGGCCCCAGAAGCCGGTGATGTTGCGGATACCGGCGCGGCGAATGCGCAACGCGCCGCCGGTGAAGTCACGGACCCGGCCGTCATAGTTGATCGTGCCCTTGACGCGCATCAGCTGTTCGAGCCGGTCTCCGCCCATGAATTCGCCTTCTACCGTGCCCACCACCATCTGCTTCGAGGCTTCGCCTGACATCGAGCCTTGCACCCACGGCGGCACGACGGTTTCAGCATCGATATCGAATTGCAGCGCCGCTCGCTTTTCGGTCTCGAAGGCAGGGGTCATCATGTCTTCGAACGTCCCGGCCATGGCGTTCCCATCATACTGTGCGCGATAGCGGCGCAAGGGCTCGACACAGTCGATCCAAAGCGGTCCGGAGCCGAAATGGGAGGCATTGCCCGCCGCGTCGATCTTCTTGTGAACCGGCGCGGTGGCCCAGTTGCGCAGCAGCAGCTTTCCGTCTGGCCGGACGAAGCTGAGCTGAATTTGCGGTGTGTCCCAATCGGGCGTGACGCATTCCACGGCAAAGCGAGGCATGCAGAATTCGCCGGCATCGTCCCACAGCCACCAGTTGATGCCCTCTTGCATTCCCTTGGCGGTCTGCATCTCGGTCAGGACATATTCGCTGTTAGGGTCGAGGCCTCCCGTTAGGTCTGTTGTCATCCTCGAACTCTCTCCTGAATGCTCATGTGCTGCGGCATGGCTTGGCCCCGTTGTGGCCGCAGCGATCAGCGCCGCACCGGTGCCGGCAATGGTCTCGCGACGTGAAAATCCGTCATTGTCCATGATATGCTCCTGTCCCTGGCTTTGTCGGTCAGCTCAGAACTCCGCTTCGACAGTGGCGCGCGCCTCAAGGATATCGGCGATCTGACTCTTTGAATCGCCACAAGTCGCGCCGCCGTCGATCGCCAGTATCTGCCCTGTCACCTGGGCCGAACGGTCGCTGCCGAAATAGAGCGCGCCATTGGCGATGTCGCGAGGGGCGCCCTGACGCTTCAATGGCTGCCAATTCATCCGCGTATCCTTGACCGCCTGCTTGATGCGCGAGGCCTTCTCATCCTCCAGTCCTGGCGTCGCCGCGAATGCGCCCATCTCGCTGGGGATGTTGCCCGGGCAGATGCAGTTGACGCGGACCAGGTGCACGCCCAGTTCGCAAGCTGCGGTCTTGGTGAAATTTACTACTGCGGCCTTTGAGGCGCGATAGGAGAAGAAGCCGAAGCCGGCATGGATTCCGCTGATTGAGCTGGTGTTGATTACCGATCCGCCGCCCTTCTTGGCCATATGCCTTCCGGCAATCTGTGTGCCCAGCATCACACCTTTGACGTTGATTGCCATGATTCGCTCGAATGATGCGAAATCGGCATCGAGTACCGAGGCGGCGTCATTATCGGAGATACCCGCGTTGTTCATCATCACGTCGAGATCGCCGAATTCCGCGATGGCATAGTCAACCAGCGCCTGCATATCCTCGCGGCTCGAAACATCGGTGCGGCGGAAGCGGGCGACATTGCCGAGGCTGGCGGTGAGCGCCTGGCCTTCATCTTCCAGCAAGTCGGCAATGATGATGCGCGCGCCCTCCTCCGCGAATACCTCTACGACGCCTTGTCCGAGCCCGCGCGCTCCGCCCGTGACGATTGCAACCTTGCCTTCAAGTTCGCCGGCCATGTTTTTCCCTTTCCAAGCGGAATCTATTTCGGGGGAAGCTGGAGCGGCGGCGTCCGGAATGAAAGGAAAAACGTGTCCAGGGAGCACCGCCATTGCCGCTCCGGGCTATTTCGGTCATTGCGCCTGGGATCGCGCCGTGGTCGGATGGTGCGAAACGGGAAGGAGCAAGCTCATGGAATCGCGGAAATTGGGGCAGGGTCTGGAGGTGTCGAAGCTGGGGCTGGGTTGCATGAGCATCAGCGGCGCTTATGGGCCAATGCTGAGCCAGGATGACGCGAACACCCTGATCCGATCGTCAGTAGAAATGGGTGTGACCTTTTTTGACACTGCTGAAATGTACGGCCCCTTCACCAGCGAGACAATGCTCGGCGAAGCGCTAGAGCCGATCCGTGACGAGGTGGTGATTGCCACCAAATTCGGCTTCAGGATTGATCCGGACAAGGGCGCAGCCGTCAAGCCGGGTAGAACGACGAGCGGTTTCGACAGCAGGCCCGACCATATTCGCGAAGTCTGCGATGCCAGCCTGGCGCGTTTGCGCACCGATCACATTGATCTGTTCTACCAGCACCGCGTCGATCCTGACGTTCCGATAGAGGAAGTTGCGGGCACGGTCGGCGAGTTGGTCAGTGAGGGAAAAGTCAAGCATTTCGGCATGTCCGAGGCTCCGCTGGACCTCATTCGTCGTGCCCATGCAGTGTTCCCGGTAACGGCGCTACAGAACGAATATTCGCTGTGGACCCGTGACATCGAGGCCGAAATCCTACCAGCCCTGCGGGAGATGGGTATTGGGCTGGTGCCGTTCAGCCCGCTGGGGCGAGGCTTTCTGACGGGCTCGCTCAAGCCCGGCGAAGTGCCCGAGGGTGACTGGCGTGCAGCCATGCCCCGGTTCAAGGGCGATGCGATTGAGAAAAATTACACTTTAGTCCAGGCGCTACACGCGCTGGCCGCGAAGAAGGGCCATTCGGCGGGCCAGCTCGCACTTGCCTGGGTGATGGCCCAGGGCGACGACGTCTCGCCGATCCCTGGCACGCGCAAGCTAGAACGGATGGAGGAAAATGCCGCCGCCGCCGATATCGAACTGACTGCCGAAGACCTTGCAGCGATCGAGAACGCGTTCCCGGCGGATGAAGTTGAGGGCGGACGCTACGCATGAGCAGTGTGGACGTCCTGCGAAACCAAGACCCCGAAGCCTATATTGCCCATTTCGAGTCCCGCGAAGAGCGTTACGAGACGCCTTGCGGCGATGGGACGATGGTCTGGCGTTCCTGGGGTGACGGCGAGCCGCTTGTGCTGGCCCACGGCGCGCAGGGCTGTTGGCAGCATTGGATCCGCAATATCGATGCTCTGTCCGCCGCGCGCCGGATTGTCGTTCCCGATCTTCCCGGACACGGCGATTCGGCCTCACCGGCAGCCGGCGACCATGCCGGAGTCGCCGAACCACTCGCTGTTGGCCTTCGAGAAATTTTCGGGGATGGGCTACCGGTTGATATGTGCGGCTTCTCCTTCGGCGGTGTCGCCTTGACCTATACCGCCGCGCTTCATCCGGATGTCGCCCGCCGAGTGGTGCTGGTCGGCTGCGGCGGCCTTGATACGCCGCTCGGCGATGTCCGAATCGGGCGGGTCGGAGGGCTTGAGGGCGAGGCGCGCAGCGCTGCGATCAAGGCCAATTTGCTCGGCCTGATGCTCCACCATCCCGATAGCGCCGATCAATTCGCCATCAGCCGGCATGTGCCCAACGCTCGCAAATCCCGGCTCGATGTACCGCCGATGGTGCTGCCCGACAGGCTGAACCGGATATTCCCGCAGGTGACAGCGCCGGTCGATGCGATCTGGGGCGAATTTGACCGGCCCCATCCCGCGCCGGATGTTCAGGAAGAGGCGCTGCGCCGCTTCTATCCCGACGCTGACTTCCGGGTGGTCGAGGATGCGGGGCATTGGGCAATGTATGAGCGGCCCGAAGCGTTCGATGCGGCCTTGCTGGGGATATTGGCGAATCCGCCACGATCCGCTCCCTAATGCCCTAAGCGTGCGTGAGCTTGTCCGGGTCAACCCCAGCGAGCGCCCGCTCAGAACCCTGCGGCTATTTGAATTTCTTCTGCGGCGAGTCAGCCGTATTTTGCGGAGAGGGTGTATTGAACACCCGAGGTGTTTCAACCTTGTACTGTCGGCTATTTGCCTTGTTCTGGACCGACCTGGCTTTGTTCTGTCGGCTCTCCACCTTGAGCTGGGTTGATTCGACCTTGTTCTGTCGGCTGGCCGGCCTGAGCTGGTCGCCTCTCGTGACATCAGGGCCGTCATCTGCCTCATTGTCGGCGAGTACAGCCACGCTCATGCCCAGCGAGGCGCTTAGCAAAGTCACAGCCGTGAGGACTTTCGCAGTTTTTCGCGATTCGGGCCCGGCCGCGCGTGGATGCCTCTCAGTCTTGCTCATCTCGGCCTCCTTTCAAGTGATCCAATTCTTCATAAAGCAGCTTCAAATGCAAGCTTCTTCGTGCTTCAACATCGCTGGGCGGGGCTTCGTTTCTGGCTGCGCACCATGACGTAACCACTTCATCCATATCCAGAATTCCTGCATCGAAGGCGGCGGTTTCGCCATCTTGAGCAATATCGTTCATGATCTCTGTCGCGGCGTGCACCCATTCGACGTAGGCGTCTGCCGCGTCGATAAAGCCCTGAGCGTCCTGATCTTCAAAGTAGTCCCCGATCGTGCCGCTTTCGGAATACTCGCCCAGCGATTGCGGGTGGGGTTCCAGCCTGTGCCAGCGTTCACTGCCGTCTCCCATTCGATGTCGGCCAAGCGGGTACAGGCGGCAGACTAGCGGGCGGGCGGGGTGGACAGTGCAGCCATCTGGTCCGAGAAATACGCAATCGCCGTCGGGAGTCTGGAGCAGGGCCGTGCCTTCTCCGTCGAGCGTCGATTGCGTGCGGAATTGGGACGAGCTCTGACCGACAAATGAAGCAAGCCTGGCGATCTCGTATGGATTTGTCTGGATATGCTTATGCCGACAGCAGCGCGAGCATGCGTGGCAAGTATAGCCGAAGCGTTCCTTGCGCGCCGCTTCATGCTGGCTTGAAATATTTTTCACGTCGATGCCTTCCCTCTACCTCGGGGCCGAGATGCAGGGCGATCATATCACGGCCAGGCTACCACACTAGCGGCACCGCGGCCGGGCCGATAACGCCGCTTGGCGGATAGGTGATCTGCGTCCCCGGAGCGAGATCGAATTCGGGAATCCGCCGCAGCCATTCCTGGAGGGCGATCTTGTATTCGAGCCGGGCGAGATGCGCCCCCATGCAGGCATGAACGCCGCCGGTGAAAGTCAGGATTGGCTTGCGCGGTCGGTCGAAACGGACTTCGCGCGGATTAGGGAAGACTTCGGGATCGTAATTGCAGGCGGGCAGCAGCGCCATCAGGCGGTCACCCTTCTTCATTGTGATGCCGTCTAGCTCATAGTCGCTGGTCAAGGTGCGGCCCGAGAAGGTCACGCCGAAAATCCGCAGCAGTTCCTCGGCCTGATTGTCGATATTGTCGGGATCGGCGATCATTTCGCGGCGGCGGTCTGGATTGCGGGCGAGCCAGACCCAGGTGTTGTTGAGCGCGGCATAGACCGTATCGATACCGGCGATGAACAGGAAGAAGACGAAACCGTAGATGTCGCGTTCATTGAGCGGTTCGCCGTCGATTGTGCCATGGACGATCCTGCTGATGGCTCCCTCGTCCGGATTGGCGCGCTTCTCGATGATGACGCGAGACATATATTCTTCAATCTCGGCCATGATCTCCACGGCCTTGTCGCGCTCTGCGAAGCTGATCAGCGAAACGACCCATTTGACGAATGTATCCGTCATCTCGAGCGGCAGGCCCATGAATCTGAGGAAAACTGTGACCGGCAGGGGCCGCGCAAAGTCGTTGGTGAACTCGCAGTGGCCTTTATCGATGAACTTGTCGATCAGGTCGTTGGCCAGACCGCGAATGTCTTTTTCCAGCTGCAGCACGGCCTTGGGCGAGAGAAAGGGATCAAGGACATTGCGGAACTTGCGATGCACCGGCGGATCGAGTTCCTGCGGAATGAGGTTGAAATAATTGTCCGGGTCACGCGGGAAGATCGAGGTGGTTTCGATCGTCATGTTTTCCGAATTGCGCAGCGCCTTGAAAGCGAGTTCGTGCTTGATCGTGACCCAGCCGCTGCCCATCACCGGGTCGGTGTCGTAGAACACCGGTGGCTGCTCTTCCTGCAGTCTGGGAAAGAAATCGTAAGGGTCGGCCAGGAATTCCGGATTGAGCATGAAGCCGATGGACCTGACCAGCTCCGGCGGAACATGATCAGGAACGCTGTTCGGAGTGCCTAGTACCGTTGCCATGTCTCTCTCCTTGATCCTTTTAGGCCCGCCTGGGCGTCAATATTGCCGATCGGGCGTGTGCACGACCAGCCCGTCAAGTTCATCGCTGATCACGATCTGGCAGCCGAGCCGGCTGTTCGGCTTTACTTCGGCCGCCGCGATACCGAGCATGTCTTGCTCTTCCTGCGAGCTTGGTCCGCCAACTTTTGCGATCCAGCTCTCATCAACATAGCAATGGCAGGTAGCACAGGCGAGGGCGCCGCCGCATTCGCCGACAATTCCGTCGACGCCGTTGAACAATGCACCATGCATCGCGTTCTCGCCCTCGGTCACGTCAACATCGGTCCGTGCGCCGTCATGTGCCACATAGGTAATTTTCGGCATCCAAATCTCCTACCGCATCGGGTATTTGAGAACATCGTTCTCAGCAATTTATCGTGTCTCGGTTGCGTGTGTCAACGAGGAGTCAGTTTCCGGCAAGCGGAATCGCGTTTCAACACAAGGCTGGACCCTGATGGCGGCAGGGCGTAACCCGGCGCAATGCAAGGGCTGCCTGAAAATCCGTTGCTCGTGTTGAAGCCGGCCGGAAGAGGTGAGAGCGATCGGGCCGAACAGATCGTTGCGGCAACATGCGAGTTGCTGGACGAAGGAGGGCTCGGGGGGCTGACGATTCGCGCGGTCCTGGCGCGAACCGGACTGGCGAGACGCGCGTTCTACGAATGCTTCTCGGGCAAGGACGATCTGGTCCTTGCTGTGTTCGAGACGATGTTGATGGCTGCGGCAGGGCATTATGATGCGCTGGCCCGGCAAATCGGCGATCCGCTCGAAACTATACGCGAGATTGCGCAAGGTATCGTGCTCGGGCGATATGGTCTTGAGCAGGATCCGGGTGAATTCATTGACCGGCGCAGTGCCGCCATGGCGCGGGAGCACCTGCGGCTGGCCGAAACCAGGCCGGATGAATTGCAGGCCGCACTCAGGCCTTTGCTTGACCTTATTGCCGAGCAGGTCAGGAGCGGTATCCGTGCAGGGCAGTTGCGCGAAGCCGATCCCGATCTGCAGGCAAGGCTGATATACAATTTGGTTGCGACAACGGCGCATACCGAGCTGATCGCTGAGGACACGACTGGTTCGGACCGTGAAAATCGCCAGCGGTTGGCCGAGGATTTGTGGGAATTCTGCCGTCGCGCGATCATCGCCTGATTGGGCGGGGCACCAAGAGGAGGGGAAGGGGCACCATGGAGAAGGACCTGGCCGGAAAGACGGCGGTTGTAACGGGCGCGAGCCGAGGGCTGGGCGTGCATATGGCGCTGAGGCTGGCGCGGGCCGGTGCACTGGTCGCGGTGAATTATGCGTCGGACGAAGCGGCTGCAAATGACACGGTGCGCCGGATCGAGGCCGAAGGCGGCGAAGCTTTCCCGGTGCAGGCGAAGCTGGGCGGTGAGGCGGAATCAATGAAGCTGGTAGCCGCAACTGAGGCGGAATTCACGCGCCGGACTGGGCAGGGCGGACTCGATATCCTGGTCAACAATATCGGCGGCGGCGACTATGCGCCAATCACCAACATCACTGAGGAGCTCTATGACCAGGAGATGTCGAACAATCTGCGCGGGGCCTTTTTCCTGACGCGAGCGTTCTACGACAAGATCAATGATTTCGGGCGAGTCATCAATATTTCTTCGGTGGGTGCACGGCTGACCGATCCCAATATCATCGTCTATACCATGGCCAAATCGGCGCTGAATGCCTTCACCCGGGTGATGGCGCAGGACCTGGGCAAGCGCGGCATCACCGTCAATTCGCTCGGTCCGGGATTCACTGCGGGGCCGACCAATGACTATATCGCGACCGATCCGGAAGCGGCTAAAACCGTCACCGATGTCACCGCGCTTGATCGGTTCGGTCAGCCGGAAGAGATTGCGGATATGGTCTATGCTATCGCCTCCCCGCTGGGGCGCTGGATGACGGCCCAGAATATCGAGGCGAGCGGCGGGTTCAAGCTGTGAAGGGACTGGCTGCGTTGGCCGCACTGTCGCTGGTTCTTGCGGGTTGTGGCGGCACACGAGATGCACCCGACCGCTATGATTGGCCGCATTATGGTGGGCAGTATGATGAGGCGAGCTACGCTGCGCTCGAACAGATCGACAAGGGCAATGTCGATCGCCTCGGTCTGGCCTGGTCGCTTGATCTTGAGGGCCAGCAATCGCTCGAAGCGACGCCGATTGCGGTGGATGGTGTACTCTATTTCACCGGCAGTTATTCCGATGTGTTCGCCGTTTCGGTCGAGACCGGCAAGCAGCTGTGGAAGCACGAAGCCAAGGTCTATGAGCATAACGCGGTGAAGATGAATTACATCTTCCCGCTCAATCGCGGCGCTGCCTATGCTGACGGCAAAGTGTTCTCCGCCACTACTGACGGGCGGTTGCTGGCGCTTGATGCCAAAACCGGCGAGGAGATCTGGAGCGTTGAGACGGTTGAGCGCGATGACAAACGCTATGTCACCGCTGCGCCACGTGTGTTCAATGGCAAGGTCATCATCGGCAATGGCGGCAACGACATGGGCGAGCGCGGCTATCTCACCGCCTATGATCAGCAGACGGGCAAGCAGGTCTGGCGCTTTTACACCGTACCGGGCAGCCCGGATGACAATGCCGGTGATACAACGATGGAAATGGCCGCAAAGACCTGGAACGGCGAATATTGGAAGACCGGCACCGGCGGGGGACCGTGGAACGGGCTGACTTTCGATGCCGAGTTGAACCGCATCTATGTCGGCACCGGCAATTCCGGGCCCTATGACCCTGAATTGCGCAGCCCCGGCGGCGGCGATAATCTGTTCCTCGCCTCGATCGTCGCGCTTGATGCAGATAGCGGCAAATATATCTGGCACTATCAGGTCAACCCGCGCGAAGCGTGGGATTTCAAGGCCACCGCCGACATGATCGCGGCGACACTGGAGATCGATGGCAACCCGCGCAAAGTCCTGATGCAGGCCCCGACTAACGGCTTCTTCTATGTGCTTGACCG
>JAQWKP010000200.1 GCA_029247785.1 Novosphingobium sp. | reverse complement strand
CTCAAGGGCGTGAAGGTCGTCGAAATTGCACAATTCGTGCTGGTCCCTGCCGCCGGCGCAATTCTTGGCGAATGGGGCGCGGATGTAATCAAGGTGGAACATCCCCAGCGCGGCGACGGCGCGCGCGGTGCAATCATGCTCAACGGCGTCAACATCGAACCGGAATTCAACCCGCTCGTCCAACATTCCAATCGCGGAAAGCGCAGCGTGGGGATCGATATCGCCACGCCCGAAGGTCACGAATTGCTGCTGGAGCTGGTGCGCGACGCCGATGTCGTCCTGACCAGTTTCCTGCCCGGCACTCGCGCCAAGCTCAAGGTTGACGTCGACGACCTTCGCGCGGTCAATCCCAAGCTGATCTATGCGCGCGGCAGCGCCTTTGGCGACAAGGGCCCGGAACGCGATCGCGGCGGTTTCGATGGATCGGTGTTCTGGCTGCACAGCGGCATCGCCCATGCCATAACGCCGGAAGACAGCGAGTTTCCGATCCCTTTCAGCATACCGGGATTCGGCGATTCGGCAGGCGCGATGAATCTGGCGGGCGGCATCTCGGCCGCCCTGTTCCACCGCGACCGGGGCGGCGAGCCGCAGGAAATAGATGTCTCGCTATCAAGCACAGCCTGGTGGGGCCTCGGAATTGCCCTGGATACAACGTTGCTGACGGGCACGGCCCCGCGCAACCGACCTGCAACAGGCGGCCCTTCGCAGGTCAACCCGTTCATCGGGACCTTTCGGGCCTCCGATGGCGGCATGTTCGGATTATTCATGCTCCAGCCCGGCCCCTATATCCGCGACACATTCGAGCATCTTGGGATCCCGGAAGCCGCCGAGGACCCACGCTTTGCAACTGCCGAGGACCTGCTCGATCATGTCGAGGAAGCCGGCGCGCTGGTGGTTGAGGCATTCGCGGCCCAGACGACGGAATATTGGCGCGAAAAGCTGCTCACGCTCAAAGGGCAGTGGGCCGAATTCCGCTCGACTGTCGAAGTCGCAGAAGACCCGCAACCGCTGGCTAACGATATGCTGGTGGATGTGACAAGCGAATCGGGCATGCCGTTCCAGCTCGTGCGCGGCCCGGTACAGTTCAACCACGAAGCGGTTGACGGGAACGGCGCACCCCAATTGGGTGAGCACACCGAAGCGGTGCTGCTTGAAATGGGTCTCGATTGGGAAAAGATTGCGGCTCTGAAGGACAAGGGCGCGATCACGTGAAGTAACGCCCTGCCTTGATGGCGCGTCCAATCGGGCTTAGCCTGTCTTCCCAGTTCGATAGGGAGAGCACCATGGCAGCCACGCTCGACACCAGGCGAAACACTTCCCTGAAATTGCACCCGATTGCCCCCGCACTCGGAGCCGAGGTGGAAGGCATCGACCTCACCGCA
The DNA here is from genome assembly GCA_029247785.1 of Novosphingobium sp. Taxonomy (GTDB): domain Bacteria; phylum Pseudomonadota; class Alphaproteobacteria; order Sphingomonadales; family Sphingomonadaceae; genus Novosphingobium. Next base: position 4,536 of record JAQWKP010000200.1, on the reverse strand, counting down.
CCGCTGTCAAACGAGGTGATCGCGGAAATCCGTGAAGCGGTGGTCGCTCACAAGGTAATCTTCTTTCGCGATCAGGACATCAGCCAGAAACAGCACATTGCACTGGGGCGCCGGTTCGGCGAGCTGGAATATCACCCTTCGACTGAAGAGGACCAGCCGTTCCCGGAAATCCTGCACCTCAGGAGCAGCGGCGAAGGCGCGCTACGAGCAGACACCTGGCATTCCGATGTGACCTACCGGCCTATTCCCTCTTTCGGCTCGATCCTGCGCGCCCGCACGCTCCCGCCGACCGGAGGCGACACGCTGTTCTGCAACATGGCGCTGGCCTATGAAGGCCTCTCGGAAGCGATGAAGGACTGGTTGTGCACCCTCACCGCCGAGCATGACATCCTCACCTCCGGCCGCACTGAAGGTGTGGATGTCGAGCGGGTGCGCAAGGCCTATCCGATTGTCGAGCACCCGGTGATCCGAACCCATCCCGAAACCGGCGAGCGCGTGCTCTACATCAACCGCACTTTCACCAGCCGTATATTGGGGCTGAGCCAAAAGGAAAGCGACTGGCTGATCGACCACCTCAGCGCGCTGACCGGCGTTCCCGAATATCAGTGCCGTTTCCGCTGGGAGCCGAACTCGATCGCCTTCTGGGATAACCGCGCGACCCAGCACTATGCTGCGACCGACTATCTGCCGGCGGCAAGGCATATGGAGCGGGTTACGGTCATCGGGGACAAACCGTTTTTCAGGCCCTGAGTGGAGTGGTTTGGGCGAAGCAGGCCCAGCGCATTCCCACGACGCAGCAGGCTGCTCTGCAAAGTCACTGTCCTACATCGCGCCGCCCTGCCATCGTCCGCGCGAGCCTGAAACAGCCCTGATCTTTCTCAACGTCAAATATTTTTCATCTGGAGAAGTGTCAACTTCGTAAACTTCGCCAACACTTGGAAAATCGCACGGAGAAAACCAGATTTATACGTATAATCAGTAGCTAACGTAGTTTGGCAATGCCGATACCATCAGCCTTCGCTTGCTGCTTGGTTGATTCCTCGCTGCGCTGGAGCGCCTTGGCGATTTCCTTCAGTCCCTTGCCCTTGCCCGCGAGCCTTTTCAGCTTCTGCAACTCATCAGTTTTCCAAGGCTGCTTGTGGCGGACGAACCTCTCGCTCATTCGGCAGCCTGCTTGCTCGCAGCCGGGTTCTTTTTCGCAGGGCCCTTCGCGACCTTTTCGTCAATCAGACGGATCGCGTCTTGCTCGGTAACATCCTCGGGCTTCATGTCTCGTGGTAGCGTGGCATTGGTGGTGCCATCGGAGACATAGGGACCATAGCGTCCGGCGAGAACTTTCATCTCGCCGCCGCTGGTAGGATGCGCCGCGAATGTCTTGATCGGTTCGGCCTTGCCCCTGCCCCCGCGTCCGCCGCGCGTGGCAGCCTCGGCCAGCAAGGTGACCGCCGCGTTCATGCCGGTTTCGAAAACCTCGGCAGTGCTTCGCAGCTTGGCATATTTTCCATCATGGATCAGGTATGGTCCATAACGGCCTATACTTGCAGAGATTTCATTGCCGCTCTCAGGATGAACTCCGACTGTGCGCGGCAGGTCGAGCAGCTTGACCGCCCAGTCCAGATTCACATCTTCGACATCCTTGGGAACCGAAGCGCGTTTCGCCTCCTTGCCCTCGCCTATCTGGAAATAGGGACCGAAGCGACCTGACTTGCGCAGGATCGGCTCGCCGGTTTCGGGATGGGTGCCGAGCTCCTCGTCATCGCCGCTGTCATCGCCGCCCGGCTGACCGAACTTGCGGGTGAATTTGCACTCCGGGTAGTTCGAACAGGCCACGAAAGCGCCGTAGCGCCCGCCGCGCAGGGCAAGCCGCCCCTCCCCGCATTTCGGGCAGAGGCGCGGATCGGAGCCGTCTTCCTGCGGCGGGAACAGGTAGTCGGACAGGAACTCATCAAGCACTTCGCTGACTTCGGAAGGCTTGCGCTCCATGACCTCGTCGGTCTTCGGCTTGAAATCGCGCCAGAATTCGCCAAGCACATCTTTCCACACCGCTCGTCCACCCGAGACCTCGTCGAGTTCATCTTCCATCCCCGCGGTGAATTCATAGGCGACATAACGCGGAAAGAAGCGCTCCAGGAACGCCGTCAGCAGCCGACCAGATTCCTCGGCGAAGAAGCGTTTGCTTTCGGTGCGCACATAGGCGCGGTCCTTGATTACCTGGAGCGTCGCGGCATAGGTCGAGGGGCGCCCGATCCCGAGTTCCTCGAGCCGCTTGACCAAACTCGCCTCGGAAAAACGCGGCGGCGGCTGAGTGAAATGCTGGTTGGCTTCGACGCCCTTCTTGGCCGGAGAATCGCCATTCGCCATCATCGGCAGCAGGCCCTCTTCGTCATCGTCGTCGCGATTGTCCCGGCCCTCTTCGTAGATAGCAAGGAAGCCGGGGAATTTCACGACCTGTCCGGTTGCCCGCAGCTCGTGCTGGCCGGTTGCTTCGCGCAATGTAACCGTGGTGCGTTCAAGGCTGGCCGAGGCCATCTGGCTGGCGAGCGCGCGCTTGAAGATCAGACCATAGAGCCTCGCCTCGTCACCGCTGCCAAAGTGATCGCGCGAAAAGTCCGTCGGCCGGATCGCTTCATGCGCCTCCTGTGCGTTCTTGGCCTTGCTCGAATAATGGCGGGGTTTTTCGGGGAGGTAATGACCATCATAGCGATTGCTGATCGCCTTGCGCGCAGCGGATATGGCTGAACCGTCCATCTGCACGCCATCGGTTCGCATATAGGTGATGGCCCCGGCCTCATAGAGATGCTGCGCCACGCGCATCGTCTGGCTCGCCGAAAAACCAAGCTTGCGCGCGGCTTCCTGTTGCAGCGTCGAGGTGGTGAATGGAGCATAGGGATGGCGCTTGACCGGTTTGGTCTCGACCTCTTCGACGCGAAACGTCCCCGACTCGACCGCCAGTTTCGCCCGCATCGCCACGTCTTCGCCGCCAAGGCTGAGCTTTTCGAGCTTTTCACCCTCGAACCGCACCAGCCTCGCGTCAAACCCGGTGCCATCCTGCTCCAGCTTGGCGATGACCGACCAATATTCCTGGGCCTTGAAAGCTTCGATCTCACGCTCGCGATCGACGACCAGCCTGAGCGCGACCGATTGCACCCTGCCCGCACTCTTCGCACCGGGCAGCTTGCGCCACAGCACCGGCGAGAGCGTAAAGCCGAACAAATAGTCAAGCGCGCGGCGGGCAAGATAGGCATCGATCAGGTCCTGATCGAGTTCACGCGGCGATCCCATCGCATCGGTGACCGCCTTCTTCGTGATGGCATTGAATGTAACGCGCTGCACATCCTTGGGGAGCGCCCGGCGCTTGGCCAGCAGTTCCTGGACATGCCAACTGATCGCCTCACCCTCGCGGTCCGGGTCAGTGGCGAGGATCAATCGGTCGGCCTGCTTGGCGGCATCGGCAATGGCGCGAACTTGCTTCTGCTTGTCGCTGTGGAGCTCCCAGTCCATCTCGAAGCCCTCGTCGGGCCGGACAGAACCGTCCTTCGGCGGCAAGTCACGGACATGGCCGTAAGAGGCGAGGACCTTGAAATCCTTGCCGAGATATTTTTCGATAGTCTTCGCCTTGGCAGGCGACTCAACGATGACAAGCTGCATTGGTGTTCCGAAATTCCCTTACGCGTATACGTACGCGCGAGGGTGAGAAGCTGGAGGCCTTTACGTCAAGAGGCGATCGGGCCGATATACATCGTTACATCGACAGTGATGCACCGCCCGGCACGTAACCCCCGGAAAAATCACTTCCAACCCTCGCGCTGATAAAGCACAATCAAGCGATGCGTTGGCGGCCGATCATACTTGCACTGGGCGGCTTGTCCGCTTGCGTTTCGATGACATCCGATCCCGAGCTACTCGGCTACTACCGCCTGGCCGAGGGTCCTGACGTGGCCGGACGGCTCGCGCTCACCCCTGACGGCAAGTTTCGCTATGCCCTGACAGCTGGTGCGCTGGACGAGAAGGCACAGGGGCGGTGGGAGAGAAAGGGCCCGACGATCTGCCTGTTCACCGAACCCAGACCGGTTCTGCCCGTGTTTTCTGAAGCTTCCGTTGAAGCCAGCAAGGGTCAAGATCGGACGCTGCTGGTTGCGTGGCCCGACGGCACCGGGATCGCCGGAGTCGAATTCCGCCTCGGGTTCGAAGATGGCAGCGTGATCGAGGACTATACACAGTACGACGGCTGGACGATGCCGCACGGCGAGGACCGAAAACCGATCTGGATTGAACTTGCCGTCCCGATGCACGGCTTGGAGTCACCACGCATCAAGCTGGATGACCGGGACGGCGAAGCCTGGCGCTTCGTACTTACGCCCAACGATCTCGGCGTCGCCGATTTCCAGGGTGCCTGCCTGAAACGTGAGGAGAATGGCTACGTTCTCGAGCGGAAGGGCGGAACGATGCGATTTGTAAGGTCCGCGGCTTAGTTCGCTCGGAGTCTACTAACCAGCCAGACTCACTCGCCCCGCTGCATGGCGTACGAGCCGCCCA
>JAQWKP010000182.1 GCA_029247785.1 Novosphingobium sp. | reverse complement strand
TTCAAGTTGGGCGACTGCGGCGCCTTCGTCGACAGGTGCTTCAATCGGTCCGTTATAGACTATCTTCAACTCGATTTGGGCATTGCTGTCGCGCGGAAATGCGGCATGGATGTTCCTGTCGGCGAGCAACTTTACGCTCCGAGAATTCCCTCCCTGCACTCGAACAGTACCGATGGGATCGCCCTTGTGGAAAAGCCTTCGAACTTTCCATTCAGAAAAGCCCCACTCGAGGAAGGCGCGAGCGGCTTTTGTTCGCTCGCCGCCGGTTTTTGCACCGGCGACAACCATCACCAGTCTCCGTCCATCTCTCTCAGCCGAACCGAGAAAATTGAAACCGGCCTCTCTGGTGAAGCCGGTTTTGATCCCGTCAGCGCCCGGAACCACACCTGTAACCGGGTCGTGGCTCTTCAATATCCGGTCGTGCCAGACAAAGTTCTGGCCGCCTGAATAGCGCCGGTAAAGCTGCGGATATTTTGACAGCATGGCGTCGGACAGGATCACGAGATCGCGCGCGGTAACATAGGTTTTGCCCTCGTCAGGCCAACCGTTGGGCGTGTTGAAACGGCTACCCTGCAATCCCAAGCGCCGAGCCGTATCGTTCATCAGGAAGGACCAGGCCGGCACGCTCGTGGCAAAACCCTCTGCCAGCACCACCGAGGCGTCATTGGCTGATGCCGTCATGATCCCGCGCAGCAAATCATCCGCACTGACGATCTCGCCGGGGTCAAGATACATGCTCGTGCCCTTCCCCTTCCATTCGTCTGACGTTTCGGGCCTGACCGTGAACTTATGATCCAGGCTTAGCCTTCCCGCTGCGATTTCTTCGAACGCAACATAAGCCGTCATGACCTTGGTCATCGATGCAGGCACAAAGCTGAGATCGGCCTGACGGGCATGGAGGACCTGGCCGGAACCTAGGTCAACAAGCATTGTCACAGGAATCGATTCGATCTCAGATGGCGGAGAAGCTGCGCGGGCTCCAGCTGTGCCAGCGAGCATTGCTGTCGCCAGCAAAATTGGCAGCAATGGTTTCAATGACAATTCCCTTTGCGTCGCCCAATCCTTCCGGCGGCACCTGCCATGGCATGATCAATTGGCCTTCTGGATTCTCGCGTCGCTATATCCTGCTGCCTTGGCTCTAGCCAAGTCGCCAGACGCGTCGGCCGTGGAGGCGTAGGGCCCAAGCCGGACATACCAATATCTACCCGGCTTGCTGACATTCGCACCAAGCTTTGCCGCGACCGCATCGGCGCGAGACTTGGTCGAGAATGCGGCGACCTGCACTACGAACCGGCCATTGGCGGCCCTTGCCGGAGGTTTGACAGGCGGTTTTGGCGCGGTTGCAGCCTGTGAGGGAAGTAGGGATTCGGGCGCTTTGGCAGTAGTCAAAGATGCTGGCTTTGACATCATCGCAGGCGACGGTGGCCGCTTTGCAGATAGCGAACTGTTCTCGGCCAGTTTTCGATTGAGCACTTTGAGGAGCGGCGCAGGTGTCTCCATGCGCTGAGGAGCTTGCCGGCCAGAGCGCAGCATCGCCCTTTCTTGCTCAGGGGGATTAACACGCCGCACCCGAATCGGTGTGGTAGTCCCTGCCCTCAATCCCAGCTGCATCGCGGCATCAGGCGACAATTCGATAAGCAGGTCGTTACTCATCGGTCCGCGATTCTCCATTCGCACAAGAATCGTTCTACCGCTATCAAGCGATGTCACCTCTGCATAACTCGGCAGAGGGAGGGTCTTATGCGAAGCAGTGACGCCTGGCCCCTTTTGCGGTGCGACCGATGCATAGCCAACTTCGTCGGAATTGAGCTGGTCACTCGGCGTATAGGTCACGTTGCCGATGGTAAACGGCTTACCGATCACGACTGGGTAATCGGCGGCCGGACCATTGGCCAAGGGAATTGGAGCACCTGCGGGCTTACCGCCGCCAAAAGCGCAGCCCCCCAGCAAAGCCAGCGCCGCAAGCGGCAGAAAATGGTTAACGGGCAATCTCATCTGCTAACAACCCCACGGACATCGCGTAGTAGTTCGAACAGTTATATTGCAGGATAACCCGATAATTACCGGTTAATAGATATGCTGGAGTTCCGGGACCATCAGGCTGGAACAGGGAAGCCATAGTGTTTTCGCGGATCGCGGCAAGCGGTCTTACACCCAGCTTTCGCCATTGCGAAACGGGTTTCCATGTCGAATGACGCTCATGCACTCTAGAGCAGCTCGGCGCCTTCAACCTTGCGTCATGCGCCGAAACGGCAAAGCCGGACGGCACTGCCGCACGAACGCCCCAGGGATCTCCGCGACGCCAACCGGCAAGGCGGAAATAGTTCGCGATAGAAGCCAGTGTGTCGGAATAGCTGCTCCAGATATCGCGATCGCCGTCGCCATCGCCATCGACCGCAGTGGTTAGCCAGACGCTGGGCAGAAATTGCGGATTGCCGAAGGCCCCAGCCCAACTCCCCTTGAGCCGCGATTTTGGGACCCCTCGATCGATCATCTTCATCAAAGCGATCAATTCGCCCTCGAATAGCTCCCGACGGCGGCCTTCGTAGGCCAGGGTCGCCAGCGAGCGGGCCAGGTCAAAATCACCCATATAGCCGCCGTAATTGGTCTCGTGCCCCCAAATGGCGATGAGCATCTTGCCCGGCACGCCGTATTCGCGTTCAACCTTGGACAGAATTCCGGCAACGTCACGTCGCTTTTCCCTTCCCCGATTGATCCGCGCGGAATCGACATGGCGGCGCAGATACGGTGCGAGCGGCGGAGGCCTCACACCGCGGCCTGGCTGGCCGCCGTCGAGCTGGACCACTCGCGGGTTGACCGTCAGCCCTGACAAAGTGCGTGCAATCGCCGAATCGCTGATTCCCTGACCGCGGGCCTTTGCCGCTACCAGCTGGAGATAGCCCTGGAAGCCTCGATCTCCGGGCCGCTGGGCCTGAGCAACGGAAACCGGCAGAGCCATTGCGACACAAGCCAGCAGAGCCCAAATCAGGGCGCGCAGAGGGGCTAAACTCTTCATCGCCTGCATTTCTCGCACAGATCGGACGGCCTTGGAAAGGCAGATCGCCAAAGGTTGGCACTGTATCAACGTATTTTCATACCGCTATTGGCTCGACAAGCCCCTTGCACGAACTTTGCTATCGTCTATTCGGCTGCGCACCGGACAGGTGGCAGAGTGGTCGAATGCACCGGTCTTGAAAACCGGCGTGGGTGTAAGCTCACCGTGGGTTCGAATCCCACCCTGTCCGCCAACTTTTTCCTCGCTGCGGTCGCTCTGTGTTCAATGCCTCCGCGAGGAGGCCCTTTAGCGCGGCTGCGCAATCGCACTCCTAGCTCCGGTTCCGAACTTCGTTCCCGTCTCACCGCCTTCCTGTCGAATCGTCGCATTCCGCGGGAACGAACGCCGCCTGCTATCATCTGATCGGACGTCACCCTCCTGCAATAGCCTCCAGGGCGGCCACAACCAGCTTGCGCCGCTCAGGGTCCCGTGTCACTTCAAGCATCGCGCTGAGGCTGTGCCTTGCGGCATCGATATTCTGCAGCTGGAGTTGCATGCGAGCAAGCTCCCACCAGCCATCGGGATGGTGGGGCGCGACCTGGGTCATGCGCGTATACATGGTCAGTGCCCGAAGCTGGTCCGCGCCCTGCTCGGCCCTGGTCGCCTGGTTTATGAGTAGGCGGACCAGTGTGGTGCGGTTCGGAACAGGCCGTAGATATTCAGGCGCGAGCTTCGCGCCGGGACCCATGAATTGTCTGACAAGCGCTGAAAGCTGATCCTCATCGACCGGAATACCGCCATTGAACGGATCGATGACGATGAATGGGTCATCGCCGATGCGCACCAGGACATGGCCCGGCATGTTGAGGGCATAAGCTTTCCAGCCAAGGCGCCTTGCCGCGGAAACATAGAGGATCGAGAGACTGACCGGCAGGCCCAGCTTGCGATCAAGCACGCGAATGAAATCGGCGTTGAGCGGCGCGTCATAGCTGGCGGCATCGCCGACAAATCCGAACTCGGCGTGAAGAACCTGGGCAAGCACCTCGGCCTGTTGGCTCACCGTTTGGGCACCTTCTCCGACTGTACTCAGCCGGTCTGCGACCTCATCGAGCAGCGCCAGATAGGGACCGAGTTCGATGCCATCGTGGTCAAGCTCGCTCAGCGCCAGCGCGGCAAGATCTAGCTCGATCTCGTCATCGTCCAGCAACCCAATCTGATCGACTTCAAGCATCACCAGACGACTTGGCCATACTTCACTTGCCTGCAGCCTTGTCGTCATTCGGACGCTTGATCAGATAGTGGCGAATGGCTTCGGAATCCTCGTCAGCAAGCGCCTTTTCGAAGGAGACCATGCCGTTATGCTTTAGCGCTCCTTCGATAATGATCGATTTGATCGCATTGCTGTCGCTTAGCGTCGCCGAATACCTGAGATCAGGATTTAGCGAGCCAGCCACCGCAGCTGCTCCGTGGCAGGCGTAACAATAGCGGCCATAGATCGTTGCTCCCCGAGTCACCTGCGTATCAGTGCCGGTGAATGGCGGCGGGTCAAGCACGCGTTCGGCAAGTGATGGAGGGGCCGGCAATTCCGCCTTTGCACCAAGTTTGAAGACCAGCACACGGCTAGTGTTGCGTGTAGCAGTTCCGCCAATCGCAGCCCCGCCCCAACCTCCGCCCCAACCAGTCAACACTGCGACATATTGTTCGCCGCCGATCGCATAGGTCATCGGCGCTGCGATGATGCTGCTATGCGTATTGTATGACCAGAGCGGCTTGCCCTTGCCGGCATCGAAAGCCTCAAAACGGCCATCTGTGGTGCCATGAAGCACAAGATTACCAGCAGTCGCCAAAGTCCCGCCATTGCCCAGCTTAGATCGCTCGACCCGCCAGACTTCCTTCTTGGCAAGCGGATCCCAGGCAATCAGCGCTGCCATGGCTGCCGCCGGTTCGTCCGAACCCATCGGCCCTGCGGTTGGGGTCGACCACCACAACGGGTCCTGCGCATTCTGGTAGCCTACATCGGTAGGCTTCCAGTCTTCTTCCGTGCGGAGCGGCACCGCTGCCAGGTTGATCGGGATATAGACAAGGCCGGTTTTCGGGCTGAAGCTCATCGGCTGGAAGCTGTGTGCTCCCATCACGCCGGGATTTACCGAGAATGTCTTGCCGGTAACGTCATAGCGCGCTTCGGGATTGATTTCAGCTCGGCCGGTTACCGGGTCGATACCCGTGGTCCAGTTCTGTTCGGCATAGCTGGTGCCAGAGATGAACTTGCCGGTCTTGGCGTCGAGAACGTAGAAATAGCCATTCTTCGGTGCATGCAGGATAACGTGGCGCTTTTCGCCATCAATGGTGAGATCGACCGTCATGATCGGCGAGGCGCTGTCATAATCCCAGCGGTCTTCCGGAGTTTCCTGGAAATGCCAGGCATATTCACCAGTCTCGGCATCCACAGCGACGATTGACGATGTGTAGAGGCTGTCGCCCTCACGGCCCACCACGGAGGGGACCCATGGCTCGGCGTTGCCGGTTCCGAAATAGATGAGGCCGGTCGCCGGATCATAGGTGATCGCATCCCATACGGTGCCCCCGCCGCCAAATTTCCACCACTCACCTGCCCAGGTCTTGGCTGCTGCTTCCATGGCATCGTTCTCGAAGCCATCGGCCGGGTTCCCGGGAACGGTGTGGAATTTCCAGACCTCCTCGCCGGTCTGCGAATCATAGGCGCCGAGATAGCCGCGGGCCCGGTATTCCGCACCTCCGCTGCCGAGCAGCACCAGGCCATTAGCAATTCGCGGCGCACCTGTGATGGTGTAGTCCCTCTGGTTGGGAACGATAAACTTCTCAAAGACGAGATTGCCGGTTTCCTGTTCAAGCGCGACTAGCCGCCCGTCGAGCGTACCGACATAGACCTTGTCACCATAGAGGGCGACACCGCGATTGACCGCGTCGCAGCAAGCGCGACCCAGCGTCTCGCGAGGAACTTCCGGATCATAGGACCATTTGAGAGCGCCGGTGCGAGCATCATAGGCCTTGACCATGCTCCAGGCGGTAGTGAGAAAAAGCACGCCGTTATGCATCAGCGGAACCGCTTCCTGCCCCCGCGCAGTCTCGAAATCGGCGAACCAGGCGAGGCCAAGCTCCCCGACATTGCTATCGTCGATCAACTCGAGATTCGAATAGTGCTGTTCGCCAAGGTCGTTGCCGTAATTGAGCCATTCGCCTTCAGGGGCGCTGGCGAGCAAGGCGTCGGTTACGCCATCGGTTACGGGTGGCGAAGGTTGCTTGCTGCAAGCCGCCAGCGACAACACAGCGGCCATCGCCAGTATTCTCGTTATGCTCACCATTCCTTCGTCTCCCGAAATCTACATATGCAGCACGCGGTCGTAAGCAGACAGTACCGATTCGTGCATTGCTTCGCTGACCGTGGGATGGGGGAATACGGTGTTCATCAACTCTGCTTCGGTCGTCTCCAGTACCTTGCCGACAACGAAGCCCTGGATCATCTCGGTGACTTCCGCACCGATCATGTGTGCACCCAGCAGTTCGCCGGTTTTGGCATCGAACACTGTCTTCACAAAGCCATCCGATTCGCCCAATGCGATTGCCTTGCCATTGCCGATGAAGGGGAAGTTGCCAACACGAACCTCGTGGCCAGCTTCCTTCGCCTTTGCCTCCGTGAGACCGACGCTGGCGATCTGCGGGTGGCAATAGGTGCAGCCAGGAATGGCATTGCGGTCGAGCGGGTGGGGGTGGTCTTCGGCGTTATCCAGCTCCTGGGCGATAGCTTCGGCCGCGGTGACGCCTTCGTGGCTTGCCTTATGCGCCAACCACGGGCCAGCGGTGCAATCGCCGATAGCCCACACACCGGCGACATTGGTGCGGCCAAAGGGGTCTGCCTTGATGTGAAAGCGCTCATCCGGCTCCACGCCGATGTCTTCCAGTCCGATATTCTCGATATTCGGCAAAATCCCGACCGCAGCGATGACATGGCTGAATTCCACCTCGGTGACATTGCCGTCCTTGTCCTTGATACCGACCTTGACGCTTTTCTCGCCCGGCTCGATGGTTTCAAGCTTGGCCGAAGTGAGGATCGTCATCCCTTGCTTCTTGAGCGATTTCTCGAGGAATTTGGATACATCCGCATCCTCGACCGGGACGACACGGTCGAGCATCTCGATCACCGTCACGTCTGCACCGAGATCATTGTAGAAGCTGGCGAATTCCACGCCGATCGCGCCCGAGCCAATAACCAGCAGCTTGGTCGGCAATTCCGGCGGGACCATGGCGTGGCGATAGGTCCAGATGCGCTTGCCATCGGCCTTGCCTGACTTCTTGGGCAGCTCGCGGGCGCGGGCACCGGTGGCAATGATGATGTGCTTGCCCTCTATGGTCTCTTCCTTGCCATCCTCGCTGGTGACCGAAAGCTTGCCCGGTGCGAGGAACTTGCCCTGACCCATATGCACCGCAATCTTGTTCTTTTTCATCAGCCCGGTGACGCCCTTGTTGAGCTGATCGGCGACCCCGCGCGAGCGCTTGACGATGGCTTCGAGGTCGGCCGTGATATTGTCCGCCGCCAGCCCATAATCCTTGGCGTTTTGCATCTGGTGGAACACCTCGGCGGAACGCAGCAGCGCCTTGGTCGGAATGCAGCCCCAGTTGAGGCAGATCCCGCCGAGCCGTTCACGCTCGACAATCGCAGTTTTGAGACCGAGCTGCGACGCCCGGATCGCCGCGACATAGCCACCCGGGCCGGAACCGAGAACGATGAGGTCGTAATTATCTGCCACTTGTTGAACTCCGTTAGCCGTCTACCGGGCGCGGTCGCCCGTCATCATCAATTGCGACAAATGTGAACTTCGCTTCGGTCACCTTCACCGCATCATCTTCGTCCCGGTGACGCCGCCAGGCCTCTATGGCGATGGTCATCGACGTTCGCCCCGTCGCCAATAACTCGCCATAAACCGAAACTTCATCGCCTACCGAGACGGGAGCGTGAAACACCATCCCATCCATGGCAGCCGTGGCCGATCTCCCCCGGCAGCGCCGTTTCGCCACGGTTCCCGCGCCGATATCCATCCAGCTCATCAGCCAACCGCCGAAAATGTCTCCATTCGGATTGGCATCGGCCGGCATGGCAACGATGCGGATTACGGGATCGCCCGGCGGTAAGGTCACTTTACGCCACCATCCCCAGCGGCGCTTCGACATATTCCCTAAACGCCGCCATCAGCCGCGAACCGTCCGCGCCGTCGACGCCCCGGTGGTCGAAGCTGCCGGTGGCGCTCATGACAGTGGCCACGCCGAGCGCGCCATCAGGCATCACCCAGGGCCGCTTTTCGCCCGCACCGATGGCCAGGATTGTCGATTGTGGCGGGTTGATGACCGCCGTGAACTGCTTGATACCCATCATGCCCATGTTGGACAGGCTGGCGGTACCGCCGATATATTCTTGGCTTTCCAACTTGCCCTCTTGCGCGCGGGTCGCAAGGTCTTTCATGGTCGTAGCGATGGAGGACAGCGAGCGGCCATCGGCGTCCTGCACAATCGGAGTGATCAGCCCGCCCGGAATGCTAACCGCTACCGAGATATCGGCGCGCTCATAGCGGATCATTTCCTTCGCGGCGAAAGTCACATTGCATTCGGGCACATCCATCAGCGCCTTGCCCAGCGCTTTGATCAGGAAGTCATTGACCGAGAGCTTGACGCCCTGCTTTTCCAGCGCGGCGTTCATCTCCGCGCGCATTGCCAGCAGACGGTCTAGCTGGATATCGACGGTGAGATAGATATGTGGTGCCTGCTGCATCGATTCCGAAAGGCGGCGTGCAATGGTCTTGCGCATCTGCGAGACACGCTGAATCGCATGCGGCACGCGGTCATCAAGCAATGCGCGAGTCTCGTCAGCCATCTTGGCAAGAGGTGGTTTTCCTGCCGGTGCGGGCGCGGCAGCAGGTGCTTCGGCAACGGCAGGCTCCGGTGAGGCCGCAGGTTCCGCTTCGGCGGGTTTGGCGGTTCCGGCCTCAGCCGATTCGACATCGGCCTTAACGATGCGACCATTGGGCCCGCTGCCTTTCAGGGCAGCAAGGTCAACGCCCTTTTCGGAGGCGAGGCGTTTGGCGAGTGGTGATGCAGGGATACGTCCCTCCTTTGACTTAACTGGTTTTGCCGGCGAGGGCGCAACATCTGCTGCCGGAGCTTCTGCTGCGGCAGGCGCTGCCTTTGGCTCGAGCGGCGGCTGCTCTACTGGTAAAGTCCCTGTGCTCGCTGGGACGTCCTCTACATCATCGTCATCCTCCAATGTTAGCAGGGCGATGACGGTCCCGACTTTCACATTTTCGCTACCCTCGGGCACGGAAATTTGGGTTATTATTCCTTCGTCGACCGCCTCGAATTCCATCGTCGCCTTGTCGGTTTCGATCTCGGCCATGATGTCGCCCGAGGCAACCGGATCGCCCTCGCCAACCAACCATTTGGACAGTTTGCCCTGTTCCATCGTTGGCGACAGGGCCGGCATCTTGATCTCGATCGGCATGGCTGCGGCGGATCCTTCGCTGGTCTTGCGGCTTACGCCCCGTCATTGGCCAAATTAGCCGACAAGGGCAAGCGCGGCATGGCGAATTGGCGGCGCATCTTGCACGAAGGTGCAATGTGGCGGATATGGTGGGATTGGGAGGATGCAGCCTTGCGCATTTATCTGGTCATCATTGACGAAACCGAAGAAGCGCTGCTTGCCTTGCGATTTGCAGCCCGCCGCGCAGCCAAGACAGGTGGCTTGGTCCATCTCGTCGCCTTGATCCCCCAGCAGGAATTCAACACCTTTGCCGCCGTCCAGGCAACAATCGAACAGGAAGCCCGCTCGCGCGCCGAGACGCTGCTGACTGCCGCTGCGGGCAACCTGCTTGCCGAAGGCTCAAAGATGCCCTCCATATCAGTCAGGCAGGGTGAGGGAGTGAAGCTGGTCGGGGAATACCTCACCGAACACCCCGAAGTATCGGCACTCGTACTCGGCGCGGCAAGGGAAGGTGGCCCGGGCCCACTCGTCGCGCACTTTACCGGTTCGGGCTCCGGCGCCCTTGCCTGCCCGGTCTTCGTCGTCCCTGGTTCGCTGTCTGAAGACGAAATAGAGCGGTTAAGCTAGCGCTTACGCAGGCTCGCGTTCGGCAACCGTGCCTCGCGCAGGATAGCCATGCTCCTTCGCATAGCGCATCCCTTGAATAAGCTCGGCGAGCGGCGGCCGCGTGAATGGCGATGTCTGTATACTGGCGAAATAGAGCGTGTTGTCGGGATTGACGACGAGCAGGCCGGGTTCGGAAAACCGCTCGGGTTCCTTCTCGCTGATAGCGCTGGAGATATATAGGCCGAACGACCGGGCCTCCCCCTCGCTCAGGTCATAG
>JAQWKP010000154.1 GCA_029247785.1 Novosphingobium sp. | reverse complement strand
GGCGACCTGAGGCTGGCCGAGGATTTCGCGGGCAATGCGCTCGCCTCGCTCAGCTTCATCACCCAGCATTGCCAGGCTGGCTGCGTTGATCCCCGGAAATGAGTCGCCACTTGATGCGTAGATCGCATCATAGGCATCGGCCGCAATACGCAGCGCTTGACTGCGCAGCTCGCCTTCCGGCAATTGAAGCGCTCGGTCCTTGCGGATGCGAGCGCCAATCGCCTGTTCGTGCGGGTCATTTGACGCGCTCAAGCCATAAGTCTCGAAAAGCTCGGCTGCACGGTCGGTGTCGCCCATTCGTGCTAGGGCGAGGACCTGCGAATAGCGGATCGCGGTCGATGTGTCGCCTTGCTCGATTGCCGAAACAGCTTCGTCGAAGGCGCCGATCAGGTCGCCCCTGGCAATCGAGGCCCTTGCTTTTTCGGCAGCAGAACTCACTAGTTCTCCTTTCTCGGTCATGGGCGGCAGGTCGACTTTAGAAGCATCAGGATTCGTCCTGTGCGTTCCCACCCAGCCGTCCTGTCGCAAAGCGTTTTCGAATGAGTTTGCCTGTGATGACGACTGCGGGGAAGAACAGCGCGGCGATCGCGAAGATCAGCCAGAAAACGTCACCAAGCCCACCCCGGCCGTCGAGCAGGTCGTTGAGATTGCCCCAGCTGAAGGTGATGGCAAAAGCCCAAAGAAGCAAGGCGACATAGAGCCCCTGTTTATCCTGTAGCATGATACCAAGCCCACTGTCGTCTGATCCTGCCTTGCTGCCGGATGCCGCCCGAAATTGCTCCAGTTCGATTTCAGCTTGCTGCCGGCCAGACCGCGTCTCTTCAAGATCGCTGCGCAGCCGTACCAGCTCGCGCGCGCTGGTCGCGATTTCTGTTGATTGGGCTTTGGCGTTGTCAGCATGTTCGGTAAGCTCAACTTCCAGCGCTGATCGCTTGGCACGTTCGCTGGCGAGCTGTTTGCGCATATCCGGCATGGCGAAATCGACAATCTTGTCGATGACCCCGGCGGCCAGCGGGTCGGAGGCATTGCCTCGCAGCCACCTCTTCCACCCGTCGAGATCGCCTTCCGCTGATAGCCGCGCAAATTCGGAGAGCCCCGGCCTTTCGAGGATGTCGCCAATGCGGTCTAGCAGATTGAGCCAGGTCGTGTTGGCGGTGCCTTCCGAACCTTCCGGCAGCAATTCGGCCTGGATTGAATGGAACTCCAATGGCAGTTCGCATTCGTCGATCTGCACCGCAACGAGGCTGTCGCGGACCTTGCCGGTTCGGGCTTCGTTGCGAACCCAGTCGGACTCGACCGAATCTTTCGACCACAACACCAGCAATGCCTTTGCATCTTCGATCTGGCGTTCGATCTCACGGTCGAAGGCAGACCCCGCCCCAATTCCGACATCGGACCAGACATTGACGTCAAGCTGGGTCAGCGCTTCGCGGATTGCGTTGCAGCGCTCGCGATCCTTGCGCGAATAGCTGATGAAGACGTCGACCATGGCTATCCCCTCAAGGTTTTCCCAGCCCCCTCATATCAACAGCCGGCGCGCGTAGCCAACTGCTAGTCGGCAACGCCGGTGAGTCTGATTGGTGGCAAGCGATCGGCGTGTCGTCTAACAGGTTGCGATGACGGAGGGGCATGCGTTCGTTCAGGATGCAGTTCAGGCGGCCTCGCGGGCCCGGACTTGCGTTACTTGGCGGCATTCAGCTCGATGGATTGCTCCTCCTTGAGAAGCGCTTCGAAATAGTCGATTGTGTGGCGCAAGCCTTCCCGCAGGCGCGTCGTTGCTTCCCAGTCCAGCACTTCTCGCGCCAGGTTGGCATCGGGCTGGCGCTGGCGCGGATCGTCTTCGGGCAGGGGGCAGCTTACCAGCTTCGAGACCGAGCCAGTCAGCTCGATCACTTGCTCGGCGAGTTCGCGGATGGTGAATTCGTCCTCATTGCCCAGATTGATTGGTCCGGGAAAATCTGCAGGCGCGTCCATCAGCCGCATCAGCCCCTCGATCAGGTCGTCGACATAGCAAAAAGAACGAGTCTGCTCGCCGTCGCCGAAAATCGTGATTGGCTCGCCGGTCAATGCCTGGATGATGAAATTCGATACCACCCTGCCGTCGCCGACATTCATGCGCGGCCCATAGGTGTTGAATATCCGCGCGATCTTGATGTCGAGACCGTGCTGCCGGCGAAAGTCGAAAAACAGCGTCTCGGCGCAGCGCTTGCCCTCGTCATAGCAGGCGCGTGGGCCGATCGGGTTGACCCGGCCCCAATAGCTCTCCTTCTGCGGATGCTCGGTCGGGTCGCCATAGACCTCCGAAGTCGAGGCCTGCAGGATCCGCGCCCTGAGGCGCTGGGCCAGGCTCAGCATGTTAATCGCGCCTAGCACGTTGGTCTTGGCGGTCTGGATTGAATCGTGCTGATAGTGGAACGGGCTTGCCGGGCATGCCAGATTGTAGATCTCGTCGACTTCCACCGAGAGCGGGTTGGTGACGTCGTGGCGCAGGAACTCGAACAGCGAGTTGTCGAGCAGGTGGACAATGTTGCGCTTGTCGCCGGTGAACATGTTGTCGGCGCACAACACCTCATCGCCGCGGGCAATCAGCCGATCCACCAGGTGTGAGCCGAGAAACCCCGCCCCGCCGGTGACTAGAACGCGCTTCCTGCCGCCGAACATCCTCATTTCGTATCCCATCCAGCGGGCCACATGCCTGCAAATGGGCACCTAAACATCTCAAACACCGCCAGAACCCCGCCGATCACCGGTCCTCGAAGCTGTGCCTTTCCGCGACAGCAATGCAAATTGGCAGGCGTAATCGAGACTACGCCTTCCGCCGACCGACTATATCTAGCAGTTTCTCGCCGCTCCAATCGCCAGTGCCGAGGCACGGCAGGACGAAGCGACTGTAGCGGCGCGGGTTGATCGCCGCGGCCTGGGCGGTAACGACCCAGCGATATCCGGCCTGCCTGACCAGGTCTCTCGGCGATCTTCGGAGTATTGTGTCGGTCTCGATGCGGTCCCCAATGCCTCAACCTGTCACCAAACCTGTTAGCGTAGGCCAATGGCCTACCTGGTCCCGTTATGCTTTGACGGGAAGATTCGAAAGTTTCGTATGACACCCGAGGTCATCATTCGCAACAAAACTTGTCTAGGAGTCAACACATGGGTCCCTGGTAGGGCAGCCAATGTTGCCTCGCTAAGAAACTGGCTTCTCATGGACCTTCCGGTCACGAGCATCTATTGGTCAAAGATCGATGCGCATCAACCAAAATTATGCACTATCCCTGAGCCTTGCGACAATCCTCGTTATGGCCGGAGGCCCCGGCGCCCTCCGAGCCGGAGAGCCCGGCCCCGACGCTGACCCGAAAATTTGGCCGCTCCAACTTCGCCAGGATATGACGCGTCTCGCCAATGTTGCCTGGAAACTACGTAAAAGCGCGGGGAATCTGTGCCTTGGCAAGTCCGCCGCGACTGGCCTGACATTCGACTACATCGGTGCCTATAGCGACAGTGACGGCCCGCTGTTGCGACAGGTCCTGGGCTTGACGGACATGCCTCAGGTGGCGGCTGTGGTCCCCGGCAGCCCAGCTGATCTGGCCGGAATTGAGGTTGGTGACGACGTGCTGGCCGTCGGGAAAGTGAGTGTTTCGCGAATCGGCGAATCGGCTGATGACTCCGACCTGCTGGCCGACGAACTCGAGAAATGGCTCGCTGCCACGCCCCAAACCCAGCAAATCGAATTACTTACCCGCCGCGGCCAGAATGAGCGTGTCGTCGTCATTCGTCCGGTGAGGTTATGCGCAACGCGCTTCGTGTTGAAGACCAGAGACGGAAAGAAAGCCTTCAGCGATGGCGAGAACGTCGCATTGTCGACGGGAATGATCCGGTTCGCTGCGATAGATGACGAACTCGCCCTGATTGCAGGGCATGAGCTCGGCCACGTCATCAATCGCGATCGAGAGGCGAAAAGCATCGGAGAGCGCCGCCGCATGGAAGATCGTGCCGATGCGCTCGGTGCTGCGCTGGCCCACTGCGCCGGATACGATGTCTGGCGGTCGGCCGACTTCTGGGTGAGGTATCACAAACAGGACCGCCTGCGATGGTTTCGCGTCCCTACGCACCGCTCTGGAAAGGCGCGGGCCAGGCAGCTGAAAGAGCTGCAAGTTAGCCTGACTTGCCCGGTGGCCTTAACCAATTGAATTAAGTCTGTTGCAAATTGCGACGCCGGATCGCTGCCGCTTGGCACTTCGACCAGAATCGGCGGCTGAACCGAATGCGCTGCTCGTGGCCCTAACGCTGATCCGTCAGCGGCTGTAGAGACGGTGGGCCACCTTTGATACGCTTGCCCTTATGATACGCTTGCCCTTACCCGAACGCGTCAAGGTCAGTAGGATGGCGTGCGGAACGCTTGTCAGATAGCGAAGGAAAAGATGCTTCGGTCGCGTGACAAGGCGGTGCAGCCATTCGAGATTGGCATTCTGCATCCAGGCAGGCGCGCGCTTGTACTCGCCTGCGACGAAATCAAGGCAGCCCCCACCCGTTATCATCCAGGCGCAATGTAGCCGATCGCGGTTGCGCACGCAGAACGCCTCCTGCAGCGGCTTGCCCATTGCGACCCACACTATGTCGGGCTTTGCCTGGTTGATGTCGGAAACAATGCTTGCCTCGTCGTCCCTGGAAAAAAGCCATGGTGTCGCCCGACAATCCGAAGTCCAGGATAGGTCCGCTGCAATACCTCTGCCGCCTTAGTGTTCACTTGTTCGCTTGCGCCCAGCAAGTAGAACGAATGCCGATTGCCCGGATCGCTCGCGAAATTATGGATCAGGTCCGTCACCGCCGAGCGTTCCTTGATGTTCTCTGACGCGAACATTCTCGATGCCGTGACCAGAAATCCACCATCGGCATGGAGGATATCTGCTTTGTCCAGATCGTCCCGGTGGTCCTTGTTTCGCGCTGCCAGCGACAACCCGTGGGCATTGACGTGGAATACCAGCCGCGGCACTCGCGCGTCGGGCGGAATGGCCGCATCCTTGACCGCAGCGTCGACAAGCTCGGCCCGCGACGAAGTTGCCACCCATGCGCCGCCTATCCGCACGTGTTCGATCGGCACCCATTCACGGGCCTTGCGATTTGAGAAAGCGTCAGGCTCGGGCATTCGTCGCGAAAATCCAGATCAAAAAAGCAGTAATCCCAACCGGGCCGGGAGCGCGGCGGGACGTTAGCCAATTGCCCGCCGGAATTCGGCAAGGGACGGTGGCAGACATAAGACCAGACCGGTCCATCCAATTTCGGCGGTCTTGCGGGGCGCTTTAGCTGTTATGGGACACTCCGCAAGTTGCTGCTTCCTTTTTCGTTCGCCTCGACAGGCCAGATATTTCCACATAGGCACGGGTTTGGCGGTGCAGTGACTTGCATCGATATAGACATGTGAGGGGTCTAAATGCGCTTCTTCCGAGTGAAATTGGCAGCAATTACCGGCGCTGCGCTGCTTGTCGCAGCCTGCAGCCAATCTGGAACACCCCAGCCCGAAGAGGGTGTGGGCACAGATGCCAACTGGACGGCGCCGCAAGGCGGGTTTGATGAAGCGAGCTACAGCCGGCTTGAGCAGATCGAACCCGGCAATATCGGCGAGCTGGGGCTGGCCTGGTACATGGACCTGCCCGAGGAAGTGACGCTGGAATCGACGCCTCTGGCGATCGATGGCACGCTCTATTTCGCTGGCGGATATGCGGAAGTCTACGCGCTTGACGCCAAGACCGGGAAGCAGCTGTGGAAATTCGATCCCAGGACCTGGGAGCGCCGATCCGACAAGTTCCACTTCGGTTCCAATCGCGGCATTGCCTATGAAGACGGTCGGATCTTCACGGTCGAGATGGACGGAACGGTCGATGCGCTCGACGCCAAGACTGGCGAGGTGTTGTGGAGCTCGCAATCAATCCCCGAGGGTCCCGCATTCCAGTTCAGCAATTCGACTGGCGCACCGCGCGTGATGAATGGCAAGGTCATCATCGGCAATGGCGGCGCGGATGCTGGTGCGCGCGGGTTTGTCACCGCGTTCGATACCAAGACCGGCGAGATGGCGTGGCGCTTCTTCACCGTGCCCGGCAGCCCCGAGCAGAATGCGGGCGACCCGGCGATGGAAGCTGCCGCCAAGACCTGGGCACCGGATTTCTGGAAGACCACAGGCGGCGGCGGCACGGTGTGGAATGGCATGACCTTCGATGAAGAGGCCAACCGCATCTATATCGGGGTCGGCAATGCCGGGCCTTACGATCCGGAGCTACGCAGCCCCGGCGACGGCGACAATCTCTATACTGCAGGGATCGTCGCGCTTGATGCCGATACCGGAAAATACATCTGGCACTACCAGCAGAACCCGCGCGATAGCTGGGACTACAAGGCCGCGCCCAATATTGTCCTGGCCACGCTCAATCTCGACGGCGAGCCGAAGAAAGTCCTGATGCACGCGCCGACCAACGGCTTTTTCTACGTACTCGACCGCGATACGGGCAAGCTGCTCAACACTCCGGGCAAGACTACCTTCATCAATTGGGCGACGGGTGTCGACATGGAGACCGGGCGTCCGATCGAGAACGAGAACATTCGCTACGAGACGGGCCTGACCAAGATCTGGCCCGGCACGATCGGCGGGCATGACTGGCAGGCGATGAG
Organism: Novosphingobium sp.; assembly: GCA_029247785.1. GTDB lineage: Bacteria > Pseudomonadota > Alphaproteobacteria > Sphingomonadales > Sphingomonadaceae > Novosphingobium. Next base: position 3,166 of record JAQWKP010000154.1, on the reverse strand, counting down.
CTACAGCCCGCGTACCGGCCTCGTCTATATCCCGATCCATCAGATCGGCACGATGTTCTCGCGCGATCTTGCCGATCAGACCGACGATGCGGTCAACATCATGGGCCTGGTCGTCAAGCCGATTGCCGAACAACCAGGCGACGGCAAGGGCTACCTCGTCGCCTGGGACCCGGTGGAGCAGAAGGAAGTCTGGTCGGTCACGCATGACGAAGTGTGGAACGGCGGCACGCTGGCAACAGCGAGCGGGCTTGTGTTCCAGGGCACAGCCGACGGATATTTCAGTGCCTATCGCGCTACCGATGGCGAGAAGCTGTGGCGCTTTGATGCCGGGCTCGGGATCATCGCCGCGCCGATGAGCTATAGCGTCGATGGCAAGCAATATGTCTCGATTCTGGTTGGCTGGGGCGGGACCAGCGCGGCCATGTCGGAATTTCTCGATGTCGGTTGGAAATATGGCGCGCAGAAACGCCGCATCCTGACTTTCGCGCTGGAGGGCGACATCAAACTGCCGGCTTCTGCGCCGCGTGACATGAAAGTATATGCGCTGGACGATCCGGAACTGGTGATCGACGAAGGTGACGTGCTCGCTGGCAAGGGCCTCTCGCTCGCCTGCATGTCGTGCCATGGCGCAGGCTTCAGGGGCGCAGGCTCGCCCGGACCTGACCTGCGCGAATCTGCAATTTCGCTTAGGCTCGACACCTTCACCCAGATGTTGCGCGACGGCCGGTTGGAGAAAGGCATGCCGCAATATTCCTGGCTCAGCGAGGACCAGATCCGCCAGCTCCACGCCTATATTCGCGCACGCGCCCGTGAATCTCTTGGCAAGCGAGAACCCTATGATCCGGACAAGGCAAGAGAGCTCGCCAAAGCTAGCGCCGAATGAGCCTCTGGCGCTGCCCGAAGCGACCCGGGTGATTCGTTAACCTCGCCGATCGCCGTTCCAGCACGGGATCACTACTTCTGATCCGTCGCTTCGGCTGCGCGTGTTTACTTTGATGGCCGTCCGTGCCCCTGCCGTTTGCCTCATGGAGGCTGCGCGCGATTGCCTCAAACGGTCGACACAAGCGTCTGCAAGTCCCGAAAATGCGCCTTTCACGATGGTTGATTCGGAGGAAACTCACAAGCTTTCGATCTTGTTAATCGCTTGGGCCGATGTTTGCTGGAGACGGCCCGAAGGGTCTTCCTAGACACCTACCCGAACGGCAGGGAATATCTCCACCCTGCCAGTCTTCAGGCGGCCTTGAAGTTCTAGCCAGCTTCAAGGCCGCCCTCCGTTTCAAGGCGCCTCATCAGCCAGAGTGGGTGGATTGCTATTGGCGGCGGTTCATGCTGACTGGCTTTGCAGCGTGCCCACGTACGTTGGAACGGGAGAAGCAATGCAAGAGAGTCAGCCGGCCGGCACCGGGGAATGGCGGCGCAATTGGCCGTTGTTAGCTGCAGCCACAGCGGCGCTGTCTTTTGGTGCGGTTCCCGTTGCGACACTGGGCATATTCATGCAGCCGCTGCAGGATGCGTTCGGCTGGTCGCGAACAACCATCACTTTCGGTCTGATGGTATTCGCCTTTGTGACTACCCCACTCTCGCCCTTTGCCGGCGCGTTGGTCGACAAGTTCGGCGCGCGCGCGATCGGAGTGCCCGGCCTTGCCCTTGCCGGCATCAGTTTCGCAGCGTTCAGCCTGGTCGGCGGCTCCTTTGCAATGTGGGTCACTGCCTGGATCGTCTACTCGCTATGCGCGTTGCTGATCCGCTCAACGGTCTGGAACCGGGCGGTGGCAGGTGCTTTCGAAAAGAGCCGGGGCCTGGCGATCGCCGTGCTCCTGACCGGCACTTCGATTGCTGGTGCCATCGCGCCCATCGTTACCCATTTGCTGATCGACAATGTCGGCTGGGAAGGCGCTTATATTGGCCTGGGCATTGGCTGGGCGGGTATCGGCTGGGTGCTGGTGCTGCTGTTCTTCCGCGAGCCGCAGGCCGCTCCTTCGGAAGCTGCCGGCTCGCAAGATGCTGTGCAACCCAAGGAGTTGCCGGGCGGACTGACCGGGAAGGAAGCGCTGCGCAACCCTGTGATCCTGCGTATTGGCTGCGCAGTGTTGATCCAGACGACGATTAGCGCTGCGGTTTCCGTTCATCTCGTGCCGATCCACACGTCACTGGGGGCAAGTCGGGGAGAAGCTGCTGGCATTGTTGCACTGATGGGAGTTGGAGCGGTCATAGCCAAGCTTGCCTCGGGCGTAATTGCAGACCGGGTGCGTTCGAGTGTCCTGCCGCTGGTTGCATTCACCTTGCCCGCGCTGGGCTATCTGCTGCTCTTGTTAGGCGACCATTCGATCCTGAGCCTGGCGACTGCAACCTTCATTATCGGCTGCGGGTCGGGCGCGGCGCTGCATATGATCATCTACCTCACGACCCAATATGGCGGATTGCGCAATTTCGGAAAAATCTACGGTTCGATTGGCGCTCTGATGGGACTTGCCGCAGGCATTGGCCCAGTCGCAGCAGGCATGGTGCATGACGCCAATCATTCCTACGACATGTTCATCACCGCCGCGATCCCGATGCTGTTGGTAGCTGGCCTGCTGGTCTTCGGCCTTGGCCCCTATCCCGATTTCAAGACCAAGCAAGCGCCATCGCCAAGCTGACTGCGAACTTGGCACTTGGACACATCGCCCGCCTGTGCCAAGCGGCGCAGCTGAACTGCGGGCCAGCTGGAGAATTCCGTGCCGATACCGTCTGAACATGCCGCAAGGGCGGTCGATCCCATCGCCTATGCCGATGGCAGCATATACGAGACCTACCGCTGGCTGCGCGCAAACGATCCGATGGGCCGCGTTGAGATTGAGGGCTACAGCCCGTTCCGCCTCGTCACCCGCTATGCCGATGTCATGGAGATCAGCCGCCAGAACGAGCTGTTCCACAATGGTCCGCAAGCTGTGCTCAACACCGAGGTCGGCATCCGCAAATCGCTGGAGATGACCGGCGGCAAGCCGCTGGTACTCTCGTTGGTGCAGATGGACCCGCCCGATCATGGCAAATATCGCGGGCTGACCAGCGCCTGGTTCCAGCCCGGCAACCTCAAGCGGCTGGAAGGCCGGATTCGGGAGCTGGCGTGCGCCTCGGTCGATCAGATGGCGGCAAGCGGCGGCAAGTGTGATTTCGTCAACGAGAT
>JAQWKP010000105.1 GCA_029247785.1 Novosphingobium sp. | reverse complement strand
CGGATCGCCGGGATCGCCCAGCAACAGATAATGCACCGCTGAAAAGAAATGCGAGGGCTTGGCACCAACCGCCCCATGGTCGGCGAGATCGAGCAGCTCCCGGTCCTCGACCACGCCCTTGCAAAGATCGGCATAGAGCGGCGTGCCCATCTGACCGTAAATCTGCGCACTGGCGCGAAATGCACCGGCGACAGTCTCCAGCCGCTCATCATCGGATGCGCTCGCCATGGCTCAAGCGTTCGGATCGATGTGCTGGCGTTTGCCCGGCAGGTGGAAGCTGTTGTCGATATGCGAGCGGAAATTGAGGAAATGCACGCCCTCTGCGCCAGCGGTGAAGCCGTAGAACACACCGCCTTCGATAGTGATCGAAGTGCCCGGCCCCACTTCCCTTTCGCCCAATTTCATAGAGCCCTTGAGGATATACATGATCTCGGTTTCGTCATGGCTATGCAGCTCCACTTCCTCATGCGGGTGGAAGCGCAGTTCGACGAGCTGCGGGTCGCTCTCGGTACCCGGCTCGCGGATCTTGTAGGCGCTGGCCGCGCCGCCATCTTCCAGGATCGCCTTGGCTGCTTCATTCTCGGCCCGAATACCGGAGACCAGCCAGGGCAGCTGGTCTCCGGTCCTGATACTGACTTTCGCCATTTGGTCGTCCTTCCCTTGCCGGCGCCCGTTCTGGCTTATGGCTTGCTACGCCCGGAATAGCTCATGCGCCACTCCGGCGGGTAGCCCATTTCGACTTCCTTCACTTTCATGCCGAGCTCATCCATCGCGTCCTGGTCCAGCTGCAGGTCCTCGGGCTCGTGATGCATATAGGGCCACAGCGATTCGATCAGCGCCGTCAGCGTCGAACCCATCTGCTCGCCGCGATACTGCTTGTAGATTTCGAGGAACGTCTTCTGCACATTGACCGTGTCGGTGGGCCGCGTGCGCGAGCAGGCGAGCGCATATTTCATCGTCTCAGCCTCCAGATCTTCGCGCGGTACTACCGAATTGGCGAAGCCGCAGGTCAGCATTTCGGCGGCGGTGAAGGGCCTTCCGGTGAACAGCATATCGGTGAAGCGCCTCAGCCCGATGGTCTCGGCCCATGTCCACAGCCTTGGCCCCCAGCCGACATAGCGGAAGGCGGGATGACCGAACAAGGCTTCGTCGGACGAGATTACCAGGTCGGCGTCGCCTGCCTGGTAGAAGTGCCAGCCATAGACATAGCCCTTGCATTCGAGGATCGATATCTTCTTGAAATCCTGCAAGGTGCGGCAGCCGCTGCGCTCCTTGGCATAGAGATCGCAGACGCCATGGATGTAGCGGAAGCTCTCTTTGGGCGGGTATTTGACGTCGTGGTCATCGATCTCGAATTCGTGCAGCGGAGAGCCGTTCGGCCCTTCCTCATAGCCTCTGAACTGCCCGCCCAGGTCCGCCCCGGTGCCAAGATGCTCGCCAGTGCTGCGGATGACGAGGACCTTCACATCGTCATCAATATTCGCCTTGTGGATCATGTCGACATAGAGCAGCCGCATGCCCGTGGTGACGGCGTTCAATTGCTCGGGCACGTTCATCGTGATCGTCGCGATCTTGGTCTGCTTGTCCTTGGTATAGGTGATGTAAGGCTCGGCCTCTCTCTTCAGTTCGTCATGATAGAGCGTCATCGGTCATCCTCCATTGGCGAGAGCAGTCTTGCTGTTCCAGTCAAGCTTGGCCGGTTTCAGGGCAGGTGACAATCCCGCAGCGATAGGACTAGGTAACGGGACAATTGCGCTTGCCGCCTCAGGAGATTGCCATGAGCGAAACCCGTATCCTGACCACCCATGTCGGCAGCCTGCCTCGTCCCGAAGCGCTGCTGACGCTGATGCAGGCCAAGGCGCAGGAGCAGGACTATGACGAGGCAGCGCTGGACGCCACCTTGCGCGATGCAGTGCGCGACATTGTCGGCAAACAGGCCGAGATCGGCGTCGATGTGGTTAGCGATGGCGAGTTTTCCAAGCCGAGCTATGCCACCTATGTCAGCGAGCGGCTGACCGGTTTCGGCGGACAAGGCGCGCTGAATGCTGCTGCCGATCTGCTCGATTATCGCAGCTATGCCGCGCATCTGGTGAAGATCGGCGGCGTGATCCCCTCGGGCTATGGCAGCTGTTGCCAGGGGCCGGTGGCGGTCAAGGACACCAAGGGGCTGGAGACCGATCTTGCCAACCTCAAGGCGGCTTCAGATTCTGCGAAACCCGGCGCAGCCTTCATGAATGCGGCTTCACCCGGCGTCGTCGCGATCTTCCAGAAGAACGAATATTATCCCAATGACGAAGACTACATCATGGCCGTCGCCGAGGCTTTGCGCGGCGAATATGAGGCGATTGTCGCGGCGGGCTTCACCCTCCAGGTCGATAGCCCGGACCTCGCCATGGGCCGCCACCTCGCCTTTGCGCATTTGAGCGACGAGGAGTTTCTGAAAGTGGTCGAGCGCAATGTCGCGGCGCTCAACCACGCGCTGCGCAATATCCCGGCGGACCGCCTGCGGATGCATCTGTGCTGGGGCAATTATCCCGGCCCGCACCACCACGATATCCCGCTGGAGAAAATCGCCAGCCGGGTGCTCGCCGCCAAGCCGCGCTACATATTGCTCGAAGGCGCCAACCCGCGCCACGGCCATGAATGGGCGGTGTTCGAGGATATTGCGCTCCCCGAAGACAAGGTGCTGGTTCCCGGCGTGATCGATTCGACCTCGAATTATATCGAACACCCGCGCCTCGTCTGCGAACGCCTGCTGCGCTACGCCAATGTGGTGGGCCGCGAGCGGGTGATGGCCGGCAG
>JAQWKP010000103.1 GCA_029247785.1 Novosphingobium sp. | reverse complement strand
ATCGCCATCCGGTGCCAGCAGGGCATCTTCGACCGGAAAGCGGGCGAGGATGATTTTGCCGGTGTTGGTGTTGTGGATACGCACCGCCGCCTCCTCCTTCGACGAGCTCAGCAAAGACGGATGTGGAACCAGCCCCTCTTCCAGCGCAAAGGGGCCGATTGCCGAGGACATGTTGCCGCAATTGCCGCCATAATCGACCGTGGCTGTATCGGGAGTGAGCTGGACGAAAGTGTAGTCGACATCGGCATCGGCGCGGCTTGGCGGTGCAACGATGCAGACCTTGTTGAGCGATGACAGCCCGCCGCCCATGCCATCCAGATTGCGAAGATTGAGATCGGGCACGCCCATTGCCGACAGGAAAATCGCGTCCCATTCGGCGCGGTCCTCTGGCAGGTCAGAGGCCTTGAACACCAGCGCCTTTGACGTACCACCGCGCATGAACACGGCAGGGATGCGGTGGAGTTTCACCCTTGCTCCCTGCGCCATTCGATCAGCCTACGCATGCCATCCTCGATCCCGACCTCGGGTTCCCAGCCGAGCAGGCGTTTTGCCTTGCCGATGCGGAAATCGATGGTGCTGCCCGAGGTCGATTTCACCGCCCCGCCCGCCTCGACATATTCCGGTTCCAGGTCGCTCCCGGTAATATCTCGCAGGATTTCAACTAGCCGAACGAGGTTGGTCGCAACCCCCGAACCGATATTGAATATCTCGCCAGCCGCATCGGCAGCCATCGCCAGGACATTGGCGCGGGCGACATCGGCGACATGGACATAATCATGCACCTCGCTGCCATCGCCAGTGATCTGCGGAGACTCTCCGCGCATGATGCGGTCGTAATTTTGGATGATATAGAGCGCGTTGACGCCGCGATAATGCTGCCGCTCGCCATAGACAGTGGCATAGCGCAGTGCCACGCCCCCCACGCCATATTTGCTCGAATAGAGCTGGCACAGCCCCTCACCGATCAGCTTGGAAGCGGCATAGAGCTTGGTCCCGGCCTGAAATGCAGCGAGGTTGGAATGCGTCTCCTCGGTGATCGGTTCCGGCCCCGGTTCACCAATCGCAGCAATAGAGGAGCTGAACACCACCTTCTTCACTTCGGCAAAGCGGCACGCCTCGAACACATTTACCATGCCATCGACATTGACTGCCAGGCCCAGCGGCGGGTTCTGCGTCAGCGGAAGGGTGAGGAAGCCGGCGATGGCAAATACTCCGTCGGCTCCGGCAAAGGCATCAAACAGCTCTCCGGTCCTGAGAATATCGCCGCGCACCAATTCGACGCGGGAATCGCCATCAAGATGGGCGATCGCCTCGGGCGTGCCCAGCGCGAAATTATCAAGCAGCACCACCTTGCCAGAGCCGTCTGCCAGCAGCCGGTCAGCAACGTGGCTGCCGATCAGACTGGCGCCGCCGGTGATGACGAATGTACCGCCTGCAATGTCCATCGGGTCACTTCCTTCGCATGAGGCGGAACGGTGGCTTCGGCCCCGCAAAGTGTCAACCGCACGGCGCGCAGATTTGCAGCGGTGCCAATTCGCGCGTAGCCATTATCCATGATCAGCCGCAGGACCATGATCGCCAGCTCGGCCGCCACTGTGGCGCTCGCCGCTACCGCGCGGGCGACGCCAACCGCGATTACAATCCGCAAGGCCCCTCGCCTGCGCGCCGGGGACACGGTCGGCCTAATTGCGCCGGCCGGCTTCGTCGCCGACCGCTTCGGAGTGGAGACATTGATCAAGACCGTCGAGGCGATGGGGCTGGTGGCCAAACCCGCGCCGCGCCTGACCGCGCGAAATGGTTATCTCGCTGGTTCCGATGAGACCCGCGCGGATGACATCAACGCAATGTTCGTCGATCCCGAAGTGCGCGCCCTGTTCGCCGTGCGCGGCGGCTGGGGCAGTCAGCGGCTGCTGCCCTATCTCGATTACGATGCGATCAGCGTAAACCCCAAGCTGGTAATCGGAATGAGCGATATCACCGCTTTGCATATGGCGCTGGCAAAACACGGTGCGGCCCCGACTATTCACGGCCCTAATGCCGCGCATAGCTGGAACACGCAGGCCTGGGATTCGCTACGAAGCCTCGCTTTCGACGGTGCGGCCCCAACCTATTCTATCCCGAAATCCGGCGCCGATCGGCTGGTCCAGCGCCGCACGATCCACACTTTCCGTCCCGGCAAAGCAACTGGAAGGCTGCTCGGCGGCAATCTCTCGGTACTTTCGGCGTTGGTCGGGACACCCTATTTGCCGGACTTCGCCGGTGCGATCCTGTTTCTCGAAGACATCAACGAGGCCGAATATCGCATCGATCGGATGCTGACCCAGCTCGCCCAGGGCGGCGTGCTTGATCGAGTGGCCGGCGTGGTCTTCGGCCAATGCACCAATTGTCGCAATCCGGGCGAACGCTTCGGCAATTTCACTATTTACGAGGTGCTTGACCACCATTTCCGTCCGCTCGGCGTGCCAGCCTTTCAGGGCGCGTGGATCGGCCATATCGCAAGCCAGATCAGCGTTCCGGTCGGCATTCCCGCCGAGATCGACGCGGAAGCCGGGACGATCCGGATGCTTGAGCCGGTGGTAACCTGAACCTAGCTCACCCATCCAAAAAGTGGCGGCCGACCCGAGGGACGACCGCCCGAGGTGGGGAGAAGCGGTGCTTCGCCAGAAGCCTTGCGATCGTGGTCGACAAAGTCTCCACCGAAACACCGTAATCGGAATTTGGCGACTTCAATCCTTGGCCTCATTGATCGCGATCAAATGCAAGTGATAAGTCTGGCTGCCATCTTCGGTCGGCGCTGATTTGAAACCCGATTGAACCGGTTCGTGCGATTCCGGGAAGGAGGCTAAAGTGAGACTTTCCTTGATCAAAGCCGCCGCCTTATCCATGGCTCTTGGCACGCTCGCCCTCACGCAGACAACGGAGCCAGACCAGACAAGTCAGGACTCCGAAGAGAATGCCAAGCCCGAGATCGAGGTGCGCGGCTGGTACAAGAAGCCCGGTTGGCGCGGGAGAGGGCCGATGCCCAGGCACCATCTGGTGGCGACCTGGGGCATCCCCGAGCCCTATGATACGATGACCAACCCCCTGCCCAAACGACATGAAATACTCGCCAGAGGCCGCTCCATCTATACCGAGCACTGCGCTTCCTGCCACGGCAGAACCGGGGCCGGCGATGGCAGCGAAGGCCGCGATCTGTCGCCCTCGCCCGGCAATCTCGTGTGGCTTTCCGACGTGCCGGAAAAGCTGTGGGACCCATATATTTACTGGACCACTGCGGAGGGCGGCGTGATGCTGGGAACCGACATGCCGGCCTATGACGACACATTGTCGGACGAGGAAATCTGGGCCGTCAGTGCCTATATTCAGGCAAACCTGCCCTTCGTCTCGCAATGGCGATTCAAATAGAGAACGCCGGGACAGGGCGGCGCACAACATTGCGTTCGTCGCTGCGAAGCGCGATAATGCCAGGGTACGGAATGTCCGCTGGAGTAATCATATGCCCCTTACGAGTGTCGATCTGACACCGAACATCGGCACTGAGGTAAGGGCTGATCTCCCCACACTGCTGGACGGTTCGATCGCCGGTGAGATCAGGGCCCTGCTCGAAAAGCGCGGCGTGTTGCTGTTTCGGGGTCATGACATGACCGACGAGCAACACCTGCGATTCGCCGAGACACTCGGCACCGCGCGCCATGAGCACGGGACCGACATTACCATGGTCTCGTCAGACAAGACCAAGAGCCCAATCTTTGCCGAATATACCAAGGGCACCTTCTTCTTCCATTTTGACGATACCTACATGGACTATCCGGCGCTCGCCTCGGTCCTGCGCGCCTGCACCGTCGCGCCTGAGGGCGGCCAGACCGAATTCGCCAATACCTATGCGGCCTATGATGATCTGTCCGAAGAGGACAAACGCCGCTTCTCCACGTTGGAAGGCGTCCATTCGCAGGAAACCATCCAGCGCAAGGCCTTTCCCGACCCCACTGAAACGCAGCTGGCGCTATGGGGCGAAGGCGCGATTCCGGCGACCGCCCATCCGCTGGTCTGGCACCATCGCTCAGGCCGCAAGTCGCTGCTGGTCGGGCAGACCATGTCCCGCATTGTCGGACTGGATAAAGAAGAGAGCGACGCGCTGGTGGAGCGCATCCTAGCGCATGCCGAACAGCGTCAGTATATCTACAGCCACGACTGGCAGCTGGGTGATATTCTTATCTGGGACAACACCGGCACGATGCACCGGGTTGTCCCCTTTGATCTCGATTGCGGCCGCGAATTGCAGCGCGTGAAGCTTTCCGGCGAGGAACCGATCATGGCTCCGGCCACAGAGCCTGCATAGGGAGGATCACATGACGGGTCTGGAAATCCAGCCATTGCGCGAAGGACTCCGCTTCGGAGCCAGGGTTCGCGGAGTCACGATCGACAGGCTCGCCGATGCCGAGACACACGACCAACTTGTGCAGCTGTTCGAACAGGCCGGCGTACTTGTGTTCGAGGACGTCGACGCGTCGCCGGAACTGCATGTCGCGGTCAGCAACATCGCCGGACCGCTGAAGGATCACCTTCAGAAAAGCGTCGCGCGGGTCGACCAGGATGCACTGCCCGGCGTCATCGACATGATCGCCGCTCCCGAGGAAGAGGCCGCGATTGAGATCGACGGGAACAGGCTCGCCTGCTGGCTGCCCTGGCATTTCGACCATTGCTACAACAACGAACTCAATCGCGGCGCGGCGCTGCGCGCGCTGGAAGTCCCGCCGGAGGGCGGACTGACTGGCTTTGCTGACGGGATAAGTCTGTACCAGGCGCTGTCACCCGAATTGCGAGCGCGGATCGAGAATTGCAACGTGATCTACCGGATGAACGTGGTGATGGAGAATTTCCGCTTCGGGCGACCCGAAGGGTTCCAGGTTTTCGGGGAACGGCCTGGCGTCTGGGCAGTGATGGATGAAATGGAGGACACACCGCGCGCAGTACATCCGGCGGTCTGGACCCGCGCAAGCGGCGAGAAGGTTCTGCATGTCTCGCCATGGATGGCCGAAGGCATCGAAGGCGCGGAAGATGAGGAAGGCAATGCCCTGCTAAATGCGGTGTGCCAGGAGATCTTTGCCCATGAGAAGGACTGCGCCTATTTTCATAGCTGGAAGACCAACGACATCGTGTTGTGGGATAATTGGCGCATGCTCCACGGCGTGAGCGGCCACGCGCCCCAATATCGCCGCCGCCTGCAACGCACGACGATCAAGGGCGACTATGGCCTTGGCCGGTTCGAGGATGGCGGCTCTGACAGCCGGCTTGCCGAAGTGACGTACTGACGCAGAACGCCGCCTCACTTGCCGAATGCAAAACCTTCGTAATCCCGCTCGGTCATCGCGCGTACTTCAGGGACATAGGTCGCCATTCCCGTACCCCAGGGCTGGAATATCCGCGAACCGTCGTCGGCGTTGACGTGGACCATGTAGTTATCGACCTGACGGCGGATCATGTTTTCCGCCACCGCCGCCGATTTCGCACCCCAGATATCCGCGCCCTCATCGGTCGCCTCGATGGTGGAATATCCGGAGTGCTCCATGTGAGCGAGGCAATCGGCGATCCAGTCGACGTGGAATTCGTTTTCCAGGATCAGCGGGCCAAGAACTGACGGGCTACCAGCGTTGGTGGTGTGGAACATGTTGGGAAAGCCCGGCGTCATCAGCCCGAACATCGTGCGTGGTCCCCGCGCCCAGACATCGCGCACAGTTTGGCCCCGCGGGTTGACCACCCCGGCCTTGTCGATGCCGCCAAGGAACGGACGGAAGCCCAGCGCGAAGATGATGAAGTCGACTTCGTAGTTGTTATTACTCGTGCGGATGCCGGTTTCGGTGATTTCCTCGATCGGGTCCTCACGCATGTCGACGAGGCTGACATTGTCGCGGTTGAAGCTCTCATAATAGTCGGTCTCGAGGATCAGGCGGCGCGTCCCGAGCGGATAATCTGGGCACATCCTTTCGGCGAGCTCCGGGTCATTCACTCGTTCGCGGATCTTTTCACGCACGAATTCGGCAGCAAATTCATTGGCTTCGTAGTCCGTGCCGATATCCTCGAAGACATAGGCCATGCCATGGCCGCCGAACGCCCACTGCTTTTCCATCCGCTCTCGCCGCTGCTCAGGCGTGTAATCGCGCCCCTTCTTGCGGTCTTCCTGGCCCATCGGAAGAGTCGGCCGGGCGAGCATAGATTCTTTGAACTCGGCAATGTCGGCGGCGATCCGGTTCTGCTTTTCGATATCGTGCGGGCCATTGCGCGCCGGAACCCCGTAATGCGGCGTGCGCTGAAACACGGTGAGGTGATCGGCCTCCTCTGCCACCACCGGGGTCGCCTGAACGCCCGACGAGCCCGTGCCGATTATTGCGACGCGCTTTCCCTTGAACGCAACATCGCGATGCGGCCAGCGATTCGTCTGCAACCATTCGCCCTTGAATGTGTCGAGCCCGGGAAACGGCAGCGGCTTGGGCTCAGACAAATTGCCAGTGCACATGGTGAGAAAGCGGCAGGCAAAACGGTCGCCGCGATCGGTTTCGAGGTGCCAGCGCTGGTCCTCGGGCGACCACTCGGACTTCACCAGCCAGCTGTCAAAACGGAACAAGTTCCGGACATCGAGCGTGTCAGCCACCCAGTTGAGGTGCCGCATCAGTTCGGGCGCAGCGGCATAGCGTTCGCTCCATTGCCAGCCCTCGTAGATCTCGCGGCTGAACATGTAGCTGTACATATCGACACTGTCGGTATCGACGCGCGATCCGGGATAGGTGTTGTGATACCAGGTGCCGCCAACGCCAGAGGCCCCCTCAATCCCCACCACCGATAGCCCCGCTTCGCGCAATCGGTGCGCCGCGTAAAGACCGCCGAATCCTGCACCGACAACAGCCATGTCGTAATGTTCTTCGCGCATGGTCTGGCCCCTCAGCCCGCTTCGGCGACAAGTCCCTGAAAGTCGCAGATCACCACTTCACGCCGCGAAGGCAGATCAATAATGCCCTGGTTCTTGAGGCGCGTGAACTGGCGGCTGACTGTCTCGATCGTCAGACCCAGCACATCGGCGATTTGCTGGCGCGAGAAGGGCAGATCCAGCGTGCGTTGGGTTGGTGCAATCCCTTCAAATTGGATAGCGCAGCCATCAGCACCAACCAAGCGCTCGACCATCTCTAGCAGGAAGCTGGCCATCTTCTCCGAAGCAGATTTGCGCCCAAGCAGCAGCATCCAGCGCCGCGTGCGATCAAGCTCGCCCAGAGTGCGCTCCAGCAACTTGTGTTCGAGAGCGGGATGATCGCGCGCGAAGGCGTCGAAATCGCGCCGCGCAAAAACGCAGACCTTGGCATCGGTGAGCGCGGTGACGCCGTGGCTGCTCTGGCCGCCGAACGGACGCCCAATGAAATCCGAAGGATAGACGACGCCGACGATCTGCTCGCGTCCGTCCTCGGTATTGCTCGAAAGCTTGAGCACACCTTCGACGACATTGGCGACAAGGACCGAATCCTCGCCTTCCCAGATCAGGGATTCCCCTGGCGAAAGCTTGCGGGTGCGACCAATCGTGTTGAGCGCCTCGATTTCTCCTGAATCGAGCGTCGAACAAATAGCCCGATTACGGACAACGCATAGGTCGCAACTAGACATTGAGAAGCGTTATCAGCGCCGCGACCAAGCCTCAAGTGGCGTTGTTCACATCCGCGCGCAATGTATTCGACCCGAAAGCCCTATCAGCCGACCTGCATGGTGCCCGTCTCGATGAAACGCTGGTGCCAGCTCAGCGCCTCGCCGACCAGCGAAGGCGACTGACTGCCGTATGCACCATGTTGAGCGCGCTCGAAATAATCCTCCAGCATCGGCCGGTAGTCAGGATGGGCGCATTTTTCGATTACCAGCCGGGCGCGCTGCTTGGGTGAAAGGCCCCGCATATCGGCCAAGCCCTGCTCGGTGACGAGTATCTGCACGTCCTGATTGATATGATCGACATGACTGACCTGCGGCACGATCGTCGAAATCGCGCCGTCCCTTGCGACCGATGGGCTCATGAAGATCGAAATATAGGAATTGCGCGCGAAATCGCCCGATCCTCCGATGCCATTCTGAATCCGCGATCCCATGATGTGAGTCGAATTGACGTTGCCGTAAATATCGGCCTCAATCAGCCCGTTCATGGCGATGCTACCAAGTCGGCGAATGATCTCGGGGTGGTTGCTGATCTCCTGCGGGCGCAGGATGATGCGATCACGATAGCGGTCGATATCCTCGACAAAGCGATTCATCTTATCTGGGCCAAGCGTCAGTGCGGTTGTCGAGACGATGTCCAGCTTGCCACTGTCGAGCAGGTCGAGAAGCCCGTCCTGAAGCACCTCGGTATAAGCCGTCATGTTCTCGTGGGGCCAATCGATAAGCCCGCCCAGCACAGCATTGGCGATATTGCCGACACCCGATTGCAATGGCAGCAGCGAGGGCGGCAAACGGCCCTGCTTCACCTCATGACCAAGGAAATCGAGGATATGCCCGGCAATCGTCCGGCAGGTCTCGTCGGGCGGCTTGAACTGCTGGTTGCGGTCAGGCCGATCTGTCTCGACCACAGCGACGATCTTGCTGGGATCGCAATGAAAGTTGGGCTGGCCGATCCGCTGGTCGGCGCGAGTCAGCGGAATCGGCACGCGGTGGGGCGGCAGCGCCGGATTGAAATAGATATCGTGCATGCCCTCGAGCTTTTCGCTCTGCCAGCTATTGACCTCAACGATCACCTGGTCGGCCAGGTCCAGCCATGTCTGGTTGTTGCCAACCGAAGTCGAGGGCACCAGCGTCCCATCCTCATTGATCGCGGTGACTTCGATCAGCGCGGTATGCAACGGCCCGAAAAAGCCCTGCCAGGCCATCGGTGCCACCTCACTGAGATGAATATCGAAATATTCCATCTCGCCAGAGTTAATCTGCTCGCGCGCGGTCGGATCGGAATTGTAGGGCATGCGGAATTCGATGCCCTTCGCTTTCGCCAGTGCGCCGTCGAGCTCGGGCCCTGTCGAAGCACCGGTCCACACCTTGATCGCAAACGGATCGCCAGCCTCATGGGCCGCCTCGATCCGCTCGGCCAATGCAACCGGCACAACCTTGGGATATCCCGCCGCAGTAAAGCCGCTCATCCCGACCGTGGATCCGGGCGCAATAAGCGCCGCAGCATCCGCGCCGCTCATCACCTTCGAGCGCAGCACCGTATTGTGTATTCTTGAACTGGGCATGGGCGTGGATTTCACGGCTGGAACGGCTCCTTTCGGTCCCCGATCTAGCGGATCATCGTGAACCGGCAAATGACTTGAATCATGCTATTCGGGAAGGCAGCGAGCCCTACTCTGCTGCACTGGAATTGTAGAGCCGGTCAATGTCTTCCGGAAAGGCCAGCGCCGTTCCGGGCGTGAGCACCGCTGCGGCGCCCGCAGCCATGCCATAGCGAAATGCCGCAGCCGCTTCCCAGCCTGCCCCCAGCCCATGGAGCATTCCAGCCATGAAACTGTCGCCCGCTCCCACCGCGCTGTGCGACTCGATCGGGATCGCTGGTAGATGCAGCGTCGCTTCCGGGCTGGCGAACACTGCGCCCGCGTCCCCCATGGTGACCGCGACAATCTCGGCCTGGCCAGCAGCTACGATCACCGCAGCCGCTTCACCGACTTGCGCCGGCGTCTCGAGATCGCGCCCGACAAGCTCCCGAAACTCACGCAGGCTCGGCTTGACCAACAGCAATCCGCCGGCTTCGAGCCCTGCCCTGAGCGCATCACCCGATGTGTCGAGCGCCATGGAAATTTTGCGCTCGCGCATGATCGCGGCGACGCGCGCATAGAAATCACTTGGCACGCCGGGCGGCAGCGAGCCGCTGGCGACGAAAAAATCGCAGTCGACTTCGGCGATGCGGGTTAGGCATTCGCGCCATTCGCTTTCCTCCACATCGGGGCCGCGCGGCGTGAAGCGATATTCCTGGCCGGTCGCGCGTTCGAGCACCGCCAGCGCGACGCGCGTCTCACCGGCGATGCCAATGCATGTGCCATCCAATCCCTGCTGCGCGATCAGCCCATCGAAACCCGCGCCCATCGCGCCACCCGAAAAATAATAGCAATGGGCATCGCCTCCCAACCGGGCAAACACCCGCGCGACATTGATGCCGCCGCCGCCGGGACAGCTACGCTCGACATCGGTGCGCATTTTGTCTGTCGGGCTGATGCGCTCTATCTCGAAGGCAACATCGATCGTCGGGTTCAGCGTGAGCGTGGCGATGCTGGTCATAGGCAGCCTGTCTCCTCGCAATCTTGGCCGTTTTGCGCTATTGTAGAATTGACGTTGCGCAATGAATTGCGGGGCCATCATCCGCTATCTGCCTATGCGCAAGGCAATTGTGAATGGGCGAGGTCATGCCATTATGGAAGCAAATAAAGCCAGAAAGTTTCTCAAGTCGCAGCTCGACGAGCTGCTGACCCGCGCACAGGTCATCGAGGACGATCTGCGTCATCCGCTCGAAGCCGATTCGTCCGAACAGGCAATCGATCTCGCCGATGACGAGGCGCTGGCCGGAGTCGACGAAGTCCTGCGCCATGAGATTTCCGATATCCGCAAGGCGCTGCTCAGGATCGAGCGCGATGAATATGGCAGCTGCGCCTCCTGCGGAGGAGACATCAGAGAGGGCCGGCTCGAAGCGCTGCCCACTGCTACGCTATGCATCAAATGCGCGGCCTAGAGCATCGGCAAGATATAGATGCGCGCGCCACCTCTCCCTAGACCTGTGAAACGTAGTCCATGAACTCGTTATAGGCCTGCACCGAGCCCGAGCAGGAAATCTTGTCGTCGCCGCCTTCCAGCTCTGAGAAGCGGGCGATTTCGGGGTCGACCCGCGGGCCTTTCCAGCCGCAGGCGCAATCCTCTTCCCAGTGGATCGTCACCCGGTCGCCCGAGATGAAACCGCCCCAATAGCTCTCCGCGAGAATATCGAAGGCAGCAAAACGGCCCGTCTGAGTGCCCAGCTTGGGCAGCTCATTATTGTCTGCATCGAGCAACACCGCCAGAGTCCAGGGCGGCAGATGGTAATAGCCCTGAGAACATTTCGGTGCCGTGCCCATGATCTCCGACATGCCGTAGATTGCAGCAATGCGCTCAACCCCGAAATAATCGATGACGAAAGCCTCCCAATCGTCGGGCGGGTCCTTGAGACCCTTCATCCCGCCACCGGTTGAAATGAAGCTGTTAGGCGCGAAGGACGGTTTGACGCCCTTGTCGATACCCGTGCGCGCAGTGCGGATAAGGTCAGCGGCAGTCCCGCCGATCTTGACGCGCTGGCCGCGATATTCCTCGATCAATCTTGCGAACCACGCATCAAGGTCCTGCTCGCGGCGGCGGCCCTGCTCGATCAACGCCTCGCGCGCTTCCAGCAGTGCCGGATCGAGCCCGAGCTTGGCCAGCTCACCCCGATCCTCGGCCGATTGCATGCGGCCCGCCAGCGAGGACAGGTCAGAGGAGATGTGGCCCTGATACAAAGTAATGAACTGCTCAGGCCCGCCCGCTGCCGGCACTCCAAACAGCTGCAGCATCTTGAGCATCATGTGATGCCCGCCGCGATAGCCAGGGAAGAAGGTGGTGACGAACTCCTTGTGCGGATCGACTCCGGTGGTGGCGTTCTGGGCGAAATTATAGGCGCCGTCCCACACGTCCAATTCGCTGCGTGAGCGTGGCAGAAAGCTGAGCTTCCCGGTTGTCCCCGTGGAATGGCCGACCAACATGCCGAATGTGTCAAGCCGGTCGAGCCAGCCTTCGATGGTGTCCAGCCCGTCCATGTCCATCTTTGACAGATCATGCGTGGTCAACCGGTTCAGCCAGCTATTGAGCTTGCCGAGATCGCGCTTCTCGATGATCGCCAGCGGGTAGCTCTTGTAGACTCGGTGATCGAAGAACAAGGGCAGCGCATCACTGACACTGTCAACGCTGGTCACGCCCTGGCGCTTGGCGAGTTTGGCTAGGGCCGAGACGCTGTCGCCAAGCTGGGCAAAGCGCAGCTTGATCGCACCGGCCTGCGCATCCTCATAATCGCGCCAGCTCGTCGCCAGCACGGCATCGAGATCGTTCTTGACCCACTCACCCGGCGCATTGCCATTGAACCGCGCAGGTTTCAGTGCTGCCTCCGCCATATCGCCACCCTTCACATCTTGATATCTGCCGGCTTCCAGCCCGGAACCAGATCAAGCTCAACGCATAGCTCCTGGCCCTGAAGACATTGCCCATTGAACTTGTCCGCCTCGCTGTTCTCGGCCAGCCACAGACAGACTTCACCGATCACTTCGGGCGGGGCCCAATTGTCGGCATCGAAGCCGAAGCCGGCCATATCCTGCAACAGCCTTTCGGTCTTGACCGGACCGGGCTGGACATTGAACGAGCGGATGCCCTGATCGCCATGTTCAACCGCCAGCAGACCGGCGATGGAATGGCCTGCGGCTTTGGACATCGAATAGCACAGCCCCCAGCCGCCCTCACCGGCCCGTTTCGGCGGTGCCTGATAGGCCGCGCTCGAAGTGATGTAGATGACTGTACCGCCGCCTTTTTCGAGCATTGGCGGGAGGAAATAATGGTTCAGCAAGAACGGCGAAAGCGCGTTGCCCTGGACATGCTTTTCCAGAATGTCGACCGGCGTTTCAAGCACCAAATCCATGTGTCCCGGCCCGATAAAGCGCGCATTATGAACGACCAGGTCAACCCCGCCCCAACGTTCAAGGACGGTGGTCGCGGCAGCGCCAAGCGAAGCGCGGTCCATCAAGTCCGCAGGCACAACCATCACTTCCGCCCCTTCGGCGCGCGCCAGCTCGGCGGTGCTGTTGAGGCTGCCAGGAAGCGCCGAAGTATCGGACTTCTTTACCGTGCTCGAATGCTCTCGCTCCTCGCCCTCATTGACCGTCCTTGCAGTGATCGCCAAGTCGTAGCCGCCCTTGGCCAGGCTGAGCGCGATACCCTTGCCGATGCCCCGACTTGCGCCGGTAACGAATGCCTTTTTTCTTGCCATGCTTGCCTTTCCGTTGGTGTTCCTGAGCTTAGCCCTTCAACGCGCGCTCGATCCGTTCGAGCACGGCAGGGTATTCCTTCAAGGTCGGAGCATAGGCCGAGGGAGCGATGATCAGCGTAGTCACACCGATCTCCTTATATTGCGGCACCAGCTCGAGGCTTTTTTCGAGATCGGGCCGTCCATCATCGTCGAAGAAAAACTCGATGAAGGTCGCAACTTCCAGCTCAGCAATATCGCGTCCCCGCTCCTGATAGGCCGCCCTGAGCTTGTTGATCGGCTCGATCATGTTCGGGATTTTCCCGGCTTCGGCCATCGGCACCCAGCCGGCGCCAAGATCGGCCATGCGGGCGATGTTCTTGTCATTCGCCTGGATACCGAGCTGCAGCGGGATATCCCGGCCCTGCGCCGGGAATGGCTGGCAGTGCAGCCCATCGAAATTGATGAACTCGCCATGATAGCTGGCCGGAGCTTCGCTCCACAACGCGCGCATTGCCTCGATCTGCTCGAAAAGGTGCCGATGCCGGCCTTTGTACGGCATGTTTACCGCGTCGAACTCTTCCTTCTGCCAACCTGCGCCAAGCCCGAAGGAGGTCCGGCCACCTGACAGGTAATCCAGCACCGCCATCTGCTTGGCCATCAGCAGTGCCGGGCGAATCGGCGTTACGATAACGCTTGTCCCCAGCGTGATCCTTTTGGTCAGCGCGGCGACCGCGCCCATGAACACCATCGGCTCGGTGAAACGCGTCGTCAAATCGACCGGCGGGCTATCGCCATATCGGCGGATGAATTCGTCCTGGTTGCTCGACATCGCGAGATGCTCGGGCACGGTGACGATGTCGGTTCCGATCTGGTCTGCGATCTGGACGATTTCCAGTAGCGGGCCATAGCCGTCGCGGGTGAGATCGTCGTCGGTCCCCAGAATGATGCTGGATTTCATGCTTACCTCTCGCACAATGGCTAACCCGATCCTGATCTTGCGTCCAACAAGTAATTGACAATCGAGCCCGCTCGGGCTTCGCCATGGTCAGCGGATGGGGACGGAGCCAATGGGGCGAGCGAGGGCGGACACAACTCAGCGAAGTGGGACTACCCCGCGCATCGTCATTATCGGTGCGGGCATTGCCGGTATCCTGATGGGCATCAAGCTGCGCCAACGTGGTTGGACGGACTTCACTATCCTGGAAAAGGCCGACAGGCTCGGCGGGACCTGGCGCGAGAACCAGTATCCGGGCGCAGCTTGCGACGTGCCGGCCCATCTCTACGTCTATTCCTTCGCGCCCAACCCGGCCTGGCGCACGCGATACGCCAAGGCACCTGAGATCTGGCAATATTACCACGACCAGGCGGAGCGGAATGGGGTCTTGCCGCATATCGAATATGGCAAGGAGGTTGCCACTAGTGAATTTGACGGCACGCGCTGGAATGTCACCACCCGCGAGGGCGAGCATTACGAAGCCGATGTCGTCATTGCCGGGGTCGGTCGGCTGCACCAGCCCAACCTGCCGGACATTACCGGGGCCGAGCGCTTTACCGGACCCAAATTCCATTCCTCATGCTGGGACCATTCCGTTGAACTGAAGGGCAAGCGCCTCGGCGTCATCGGCGGCGGCTCATCCGGGGTCCAGATCGTTTCCGCACTCGCCGATGAAGTTGGCAAACTCTCGCTATTCCAGCGCACCCCGCAATGGGTATTCCCGCTGCCCGACGCGCCGATCCCGCTCAAGAAACGGCTGCTCTATCGCCTCTGGCCGGGAGCGCTGGCACGCCAATACCGCAAGCTCGAAGCCGAGATCGATGATCGCGCTGGCCGCGCTGCGCTCGATGCCAGCGTGCGGGCAGAGACGGCCAAGCTGTGCAATGCGGGGCTCGCCGGCGTGCGCGATCCCGAACTACGGGCAAAGCTGACCCCGCATTACGAAGTCGGCTGCAAGCGGCTGGTGATTTCAGGGTCGTTCTACGATGCGATCCAGAAGCCGAGCGTCGATCTCGTCACCGAGGGCATCGACCATATCGAAGAGCGCGGCGTCGTCACCACTGACGGCAAACTTCACGAAGTCGACGCGCTGGTTTTCGCCACCGGCTTCAAGGCCCATGCCTTCCTGCGACCGATGCAACTCAAGGGTGAAGGCGGAGTGACTCTGGACGAGGTATGGAACGACTTGCCGATCAACTACCGCACAGTCGCGATCCCGCACATGCCGAATTTCTTCATGCTCAACGGCCCCTATTCGCCCGGCGGCAGCGCTTCAGTGGTCGGGATCATCGAGGTGCAGACCGGCTATTTGCTGCAGTTGCTGGACCGCATCGCCGAGGACCAAGTGCTGCTGACCCCTCGCGAGGATGCGACCAGCGACTGGCTTAGCGGCGTGCGCGATCTCGCGCGCCAGACCGTCTGGGCGACCGGCGGCTGCAACAGCTGGTATCTCGATAAAACCGGCACCCCGGCCTACAACCCGATCTCGATTACCGAGCTGAAAAGCTCGATGGCCACACCGATCAGGGACGACTTTATCGCCACGGCGAGAGAGACCGAACCGGCCTGATACACCTCGCAGTCAGCCAAAACAAAACGCCCGGACCTTTCGGCCCGGGCGTCCCGTAATCAAATTGTATTCAAAGATTGGCGTTCAACGGAACTCGATGGTGAGATCCAACCCGTAGGACCGAGCCGGAATATAGTTCGCGCCAGAGATAATCCCGCTGATTTCGAGGGCGAAGGTCTTGGCACCTTCGTCGGTGAGGTTCTTGCCCCAGAGGCCCAATTCCGCCTTGGCGCCGCCAATCTCGAAGTCGCGCAGAGCGACGCGGCCGTTGAGCAGCCAATAGCCACCCTCGGCGAGGATCGCAGGAGCGTAGGCGCCCCGCGACTGGTTGGACGCTGTCAGCATCTTGGACTGATAATTGCCGTCGAGGCGGAACGTCATATAGGCGTCGCCGAACAGCGGCTGCGTATCATATTGCCCATAGAGACCACCAGTCCAGTTAGGACGGTATGTCGGCACCCATTCACCGCCCGTAGCGGCAAGCAGAAGGGGCGAGACGTTCTTGAAGGTGGTATCGTCATAGCTGAGGCTACCGCCAATCGTCACACCCGTGGTTGGGGCAATCGTGAAGTCGAACTCAAAGCCCTTGGCAGTCACCAGGCCGCCCTGCGAAACAACGATCGTTCCAAGCTTTGATGCAAGCGTGGGATCGCCCGTCAGTGCCAGGACAAGCGAGGGCACGAAGGAGGCAGACTGCGCGGTCTGGAAGTTCTTGTAGCGCGCATAGTAGAGCGCCAGATTGAAGCGCAATTTGCGATCAAACAATTCGGTCTTGACACCTGCTTCCCAGGACTGAGCCAGTTCGGGTTCGAAAGGGACACCGCCAACCGAGCCGCCCGCCACAAAGGCGGTCGAGAATTTGGCGTAGACCAGGATATCGTCGTTCGGCTTGTAGTTCACCCCGATCAGATAGCTGGGACGCGTGTCCTTATAGGTGAAGGGTATTATCTCTTCCATCGTCAGGTTCACCCCAGCGACAACGTTGCCGGACTTCTTGGTGCTGGTGATTCGGCCACCAAGAATCACGTCGAGTTGCGGCGTCAGATGGAATTCCAGCTGGGTATAGGCAGCTACCGACGACGCCTTATTGAAGTTCGTGCTGTAACTGGTGTTCTGCAGCACCCCGCCGAAATGCAGTCCGAAGAATGACGTACCCTGCAGCTTGGGCTCCCCGGCCCAGTCCTTCGAATGGAACCAGAGCAACCCGGCCGTGGCGGTCAGGAAATCGGAATCATAATTGACCTGGAATTCGTCGCTCCACTGCTTGCTGCGCGATTGCGACTGTGTAGAGACGACCGTGAAAGGCGTGCCTACGAGAAATGCCGGGAAACCCAGGAAAGGAGCGGCCTGGGCCGTAAGCGTTAGCGCGCTAAGGCCGCCCAGCGAGCTGGTCGCCCAGAGCTGCGACGTGCGATAGGCTGCAACGTTCTTGATCGTTACAGAATCGGACACCTCATAGGTGCTCGTGACGCTGTGGCCTTCGACATAGGACTTGTTGGGAACAACATAGGAGTTCGCCACCGCCTTCGGGCGCTTGCCATTTGGCGCGGTGGGTATGACGCCGGGCTGGCTGTTGATCAACGCGGTAATGAACGCGCCAATTCCGGGAACGGCAGTGTTGTGAGCAACGTAGCCCGTTCCTTCAGGCGAGCCGTCATAGTCGTTCCGGTCGAATTTATAGACGGTCTTGAAGTCACCGGTTTCGAACTTGAGCGCGGCGAAAAAGGAATCGCTATCCTTGTTACCAAGGAACTCGGGGGAGGTTGCTACGCCTCGGTTGAACGCGGTCTGAGAGGCCGTGCGATCCCATTGCATGCCGGCGCCCACATTGCGAATGTCGCCGCGCTTGTGGTTCTTGACATAGCTGATGTAGCCGCTGAACGGTCCGAACTTGGGCAGGTCGAGACTGGCCCCAATACGGTAGTGGTTACGGTTGCCCACGGTGCCAGTAAATTTGGCGCCGATCTCTCCCGACGGGTCTCGCGTACTGATGCTCACCGCACCTGCCGTGGCATTGCGACCGAACAGCGTGCCTTGCGGCCCGCGCAGCAATTCGATGCGTTGGACATCGGGAAGGTCGAAGATCGAGCCGCGCGGCGCGGAAATATAAACGCCGTCGAGATAGATCGACACCTGCTTGTCAGAACCCGGCACAACGCCATAGCTGACCGCACCGCGGATCGTGAAGGACGGCAGCTGCGAGCCGCCTGCGGAAGTCCGCACCGTGACGCCCGGAGCCAGGCTGCTCAGGTCGGTTACGTTGGTCACGCGGTTGGCCACGAGCGCATCACCGGAAATCGCGGTGACCGCGACCGGCACGTCCTTGAGGTTCTGCTCACGCTTTTGCGCGGTGACGACAATCACGTTGCGGTCGCCGTCGTCTTCCGCAGCTTGGGCAATAGCCGGTGCGAAAGCCATGCCGGTCACGGCCAGCGCGGTGCCGGCCAGCAGGCCAGTCCTGAATTTTCGTTGGATGCTCATGTGTTCATTCCCTTCATTTTCCAGGGTAAAACCTGGTCAATCGTCCGTGCAGCTTCGACGACTCTATGAATCGCCTTGCCGCCGCAATCGCAGATAAAACCCCGCGACTACGATACTGAGCCGCATATTTCCGGCCCGATTTCGGATGAATCCCCCTCACCCTGGCAATAATGCCTCACGGCGCGCGCATTAATCGATACCCAACATAATGCAACACCGGCATTGCAGTTTTTGTGATAAGCTGAATTAGTGTTGCAGGATTGCCGCAGTTGGGCTCAACCCACCCCAAGCAACCCCGCCACCTCACCCGCAACCGACTTGCCCTGTTTCCGCCCAGCTCTTGCGGCGGGCTCTCGTGTCGCAGGATCGAGCGCGCCTGCCGCCATCGTCGCTACCGATGCCTCATCTGCGGTGATAACAAGCACCCGGGTGCCCTCGCCTTCCAGTCGCGCTACGTCCTTGGCCAGCGCGGGATTGAGGCCCGGCCCGCCCTCCATCGCCATCCCCATTGGCGAGAGGATCAACACGGCGCTGGAGCCCGCCGCAAGATGCGCGTTCTCCGCAGTGCGCCAGACCCCGCCGTCAACGTAGTTCTTTCCG
>JAQWKP010000093.1 GCA_029247785.1 Novosphingobium sp. | reverse complement strand
ATCGCCCAGCAGCCGCGCTCCGTAGTCGCCGAGCGAGGCCACCAGCGCGCTCGCCGCAGCGCGAAGCTCGCGCACGTCGGAAGGCTCGGCGACAATCTCGCTATGGGCTGCTGTGCGCCGCAGCATCCGCGACAGCCGGTCCGCCCAGCCGACGCGTCCTCGCGCAGGCCGCCGCACCAGCGTCACGAACTGGTCATTGACATAGAGCGCGCCCGATCCGGTGCGCTCGCGCCAGCGCGCATCGATATGCGCCGAGAGCGGATCGCCATAGCGCCCGCCCAGATCAACCTCGACCTGACGCCGCACGACATGGTGATACAGCACGAAACGCGAATCGAGCGCGCTCCTGAGCAACACTTCGCGCGTTGCCGCATGGGCATTGAGTTCGTCGGCATCGGCCGTTTCGAAAGCCAGGCCCGGCACCATCAGCGACAGCATCACCGAGCCATCACGCAGCAATACGACATTCTCATCGACCAGCCGCAGATATGGCAGACGATCGCCCGCCAATGCTTCCTTGCGAGCCCAGGAGAGCAGCCGCCCACCGGGCAACCGCGTCGCGCGCTTTTCGGTCATTGCTGCCGTGCGACCCATGAACAATTGGCCTCCCTCAGGCCGAGTAGCTGTTGCAGCCCCATTGCTGCCAGTTCCTGACTCGCGGGCAGCGGCTGACCTTGGCAATCCACAAATCGAACACCCGTGGCTCGCGCAAGCAGGCAAGATAGCCCGCCCCGTGGATCACAAGAGCCAAAGCCAGCGCCCAGAAGCTCCCCGAAATCAGGAAGATTTCGGTCGTGACCACCGCATTGATAATAAAGAAATTATAAGTCACGCCACCGAACATCTGCGGCCGCGTCAGCGCGCGGTGCACCGGGAAGCGCGCCAGGCTCATGCCTGCCCCCCGGCAAGGAAAGTGGCCAGCTGCATGGGATGGCGCTGCATCATTCGCTGGGCTCCCGCATGGGCTGCGACAGCCTCGCCATGATCGCGGCAACATAATTGCGGGTCTCGCGGATAGCCGGGATCCCGCCCGCCTTGATGACCCGCGCCGGGCCGGCATTATAGGCAGCCAACGCCTTTTCGAGATCGCCGTCGAATGTGTCGAGCTGCATGCGCAGGTAGCGCGCGCCGCCTTCAAGATTGGCATGGGGGTCGTCGGGATCGACACCCATCATCCGGGCGGTCCCGGGCATCAGCTGTGCCAGGCCGCGCGCGCCGGCCGGGGAGCGCGCCGTCTCGTTCCAGCGACTCTCCTGCCAGACCATGGCTTCGAGCAGCATCGGGCTGATATCGTATTTGGCGGCAAGCTGGGCGACGCGGCCGCGCCAATTGGCGGGACCCGCAGCATCGCCAACCTGGGTCAGCGCCAGGGGATCGGGCCGGGCGGCAACCTGCTCAGGTGCCTCGCCCGCTATCTGTTGAAGCGAGATTGGCTGGGCAGGGCCTCCGGCGACCCAGCGGTAGCCCGAATGATCGATCTCCAGGACATCAGCAAGAGCAGCACCCGGCAGCACCCATGCAGCCAGCGCAATCGCCGCTCTGGTCGATCTGTCAAAGCGCACCGATTCTTCCCTCCAGCTCCCGACTGCGACACACATATCGTATCCGCAGCCTTCCTGCCAATACGCGATCCAAGAGTGCGGGTTGGTCTCGCAACCTATTTGCGTGCCGCGCTCGCAAATGACGGGTCACTGCGCACGGGCACGCAGGATCAGCTCGGCGAAATCACGCAAGCATCCCTCGCCGCCACGCAAGGGGCTGCGATAGTGGACGATGGCCAGACTATCAGGATGGGCATCGGCTGGACATGCGGAAAGGCCCACCATCTCCAGGGCCCGCGTGTCGTTCACATCATCACCCATGAACCCGATTTCCTCACGCGAAAGGCCAAGCTCGGCCATCAGCGATGTGATCGCCCGGCATTTGTCAGACACGCCCAGCCTCAGCACCTCGATCCCCAGCTTGCCGGCCCGCTTGCGCACCGCTTCAGACTCCTCGCCCGACAGGATCCCGGTGGCGACGCCGGAAGCCCGCAAGAGCTCCACTGCCTTGCCATCGCGAGTGTTGAACTTGCGGAGCGAATCGCCAGAGCTGTCATAATACATGCCGGAATCGGTCAGCACGCCATCAACATCGGTAAGGACCAGCTTCAGAGTTTTGCACCGCGCCGCAAGCTCGCTTGCGGGAGGCATCTGGCGCAACATGGCATCGGCCAGCAACCAGTCCTGCGGTTCATCGATCTCCAGGCGAGTTCCGGGTGACATTTCCCACGCCCCGATCCGCCCGGACACCCTGCAGCCGCTTTCCAGCAGGGCGCTGCGACGCGTAATGTAGAAGGCTCCATTTTCGTGCAGCTCGCCATCCCAGTCCTGGCGGCGAGGGCGGGCGACAGGATCATAATTTGCGGGACGAACCAAGCCATCCGCGTCCTCATCCCAGCGGAAGCGCCGCTCGCGCGTTACCGAAAGCAGGCTGTCCCAACCCTCGCGCTCCATCAACTGTAAGGCTCCGTCTATATCCTCCTGGCGCAGCAGGGGACTTGTCGCCTGCACCAGCACCACGGTTTCAAAGTCATGAGCGCGCGCGAATTCAAGCAAGACAGATTCGCTGCTCGCCTCATCGGTTGCCGTCGCCGGGCTGCGACCGATCACCGCTAGGCTCTCATCCGCAATCTGCTTGGCAACCATCGCGATCTCGTCATTGTCGGTGCAGACATAGGTCCGGTCGACCATGCTTGCGGCCAATGCCGCCCGGCATGTCCAATGCAATAGCGGCTGCCCGGCCAATATGCGGATATTCTTCCCGGGAATGCTTTTCGATCCGCCGCGTACCGGAATGAATACGACCACGCGCGGGGGCAGCCCGGCAGAGGTCAATTCCATTGGATCTGCCCGGACTTCAGCTTCACCCGTTGCTCGTCTTCCACCGGCAGAACTTCCTCGCGCTTCTCTCCCAGCGCCAGGCCGACATTCTTCACGTCACGCACCAGGCGGCGCAGGCCGTCCGGCTCCAGGCTAGCGGCATGGTCGGTGCCCTTCATCGTCCTGTCGAGCGTATAATGGCGCTCGATGAACTGTGCACCGAGAGCCAGAGCAGCTATGTCGGCCGCGATCCCGAGATGATGTCCCGAAAAGCCAAACGCCGAAACGGTGCTGCCAAACGCACTGCGCAGGCGGGTCAACTCGCCCAGGCAGATATCCCCGAACCCGACGGGATAGCCCGATGTGCAGCTGTAAAGGACCGTGTCCTTCGCCCGGCCCATATTGTCCATCAACCCGACGATCTGCTGTTCTTCAGCGCGATTTGTCATGCCAAGGGATATGTGGATCTGGCCGGAAAACTCCCGGCCCAGAAATTCCAGCAGCGGTCGATTCAGATTGCAGGCTGACGGCACCTTGATCCATTCCGGATCGAGCGGAATGATGTCCTTCGCCGAGGTGACATCCCACACCGAGCAGGCATATTTCGGGCCAAACCCGTCGCAAGCCTCACGCAAGCTGCGATGCTGATCGACAGTCAGTTCGAGAAATTCTCGATGCTCGTCATAGGAATCGCCAAAGGCATTGCGCACCACGGGATGAGGCCGCGAATATTCATCGGGCGATAGCAATTCGCGCGGGTTGCGCTTATGGAACTTGACGACCGGTGCCTGTGCGAATTGGGCGGCCGTGCTGATCAGTTCCCGCGCCGTTTCCATGCTGCCCTGATGGTTGCACCCGATCTCAGCGATAACAACCGCAGCACTCATTTCCGACGTAACCCCTTCTTGACCGCCTGACGCCTTTCGCGTTCTACTTGGGGAAGCAACGGCATTGGGCGGAAGAGCGCACTTTTGCCTTGCTTTGCGCATGCGTGCAAGGACAACAAGGGGATGATGACAGGCCGTTTTCCTGACTCTGAGGCATCTGTGAGCGGAAGGGCCGGACGGTTCTCTTTCCACGCCGGCGTCTATCTCGGGGGCGAAACCGTCAGCGGGATAATGGCGGCCTTGTCGCTGGCGATCCTGACCCGGCTTCTGACACCAGCCGAATTCGGTATCCTGTCGATCTTCGTCTCTGTCGTTTCTGTCTCCTCGATCATTCTGGAATTGAATTTCCGCGGCGCGGTCAATCGCTACTGGTCCGAGGCCGAGGCCGAAAGTGACTACCGGGATTTCATGAAAACGGTCCTGCTGGGCTCGGCCGGTTTCGTCACGATCTTTCTCGCCATCGGATGGGCTTTCCAGGATATCTGGGCACGCCTGCTGGGGCTCGACGGACCGCTCTTCTTCCTGGCTCTGATCTGCGGTGCGTTGCGGATCCCCTGGAACCTGGCCTGGAAGCAAGATGTCGCGGTGGAAGCCTCTCGCGCCTATAGTTCCCGCCTGGGCGCAAGATCGATCCTGACCACCATCGTCGGGGGAGCGTGGGTCTATATTCTTTCCGACGAGCGCTATCTCGGCCAGATTTATGCGCTTCTTGCGGTCGGCGGACTGATGGCAGCGCTCACCCTTGCGAACCTTCTGAGGTCAGCGCGTGGCGGCAAGTGGGATCCACAGCATCTGAAATATGCTCTGGCATTTGGTATTCCGCTGATGCCCCATGCGCTATCGAACCTTCTCCTCAGCCTGTCGGACCGGGTGATCATCAGCCATTTTTCCGGTTTTTCCGACACCGGGCTATACTCGCTGGCCTATGATGTAGGAGCGATCACCGGCGCCGCTGTCATTGCCTTGAACCAGGCCTGGCTCCCGCAATTCCTCGATCTTCGCAAAGCTGGCAAGACCGAACAGATTGCGGCACTTTCGCGTACAATCTCGGTCGCCTTCACTTCGATCTGCTGCCTTGCCCCTCTGGTG
>JAQWKP010000057.1 GCA_029247785.1 Novosphingobium sp. | reverse complement strand
CTGGCGAGGCCCGTCACCAGCCCTCGCCCGACCGCGCGCGCGATCTCGGGATCGCTTTCGAGCATCACTTTTTGTTCGACCAGCAGCAACTTGTCCGGCCCGAGCATCTTGCGGGCCATTGCGGTGTGGGTCGGCGTGGTGCTGAATGGATGCGCGCCATCAGCCTCGCTCGCGGCAAGCTCCAGCATCTTAGGACCGAGCGCGGCGATCACGGTGAGCGGCTTTTCGGACGGCGGCGGTCCGGGATATTGCATGGCCGCCATCGCCTTGAGATAGGCGCGCATCGTCGGAACCGGCTTTGCATAATCGTGGCCGCGCATATCCTCGACGATGAATGTGTGGGAGACGCCCATGACGAGCAGGAAGCGATTGTCCCACTGCTCGTTGAGGCCATATTGCGCGCCGACCATCATCGTCGGATCGCGCGAATAGACATTGGCGACGCCCAGCGCGATCTGCAGGCGATCGGTGCCGGCCAAGATTTTTGCGGCCAGCACCATCGGATCGCTTCCCATGCCATCGTTGATCCACAGAGTGCCATAGCCCCAGCCTTCCAGTCTGCGGCCCAAGGCGACGAGATCAGCCGAGGTGTAGCCGATAGTGTTGATCCAGACTGCCAGCTTGTCGATCTTCATACGGTTTCCTCTCGCCCGGCCGTGATTGGCTGGTGCGGATCATATTGCACGCGGCAGGCTTATCAACTCTCCGAAAAGGAGAAGGGCTGCGCAGCGCGGCGATAATCGTCGGGCAATATCTCGCGGCCAATTGGCGGAACCGCGCGGGCGCTGCATTCGGCACGGTCGCAGATACGGCAGGTGACGCCGATTGGCGTGGCGGCGACCTCCTTAGGAGCGGTGGATCCAGCATATGCCAGCCTGGGTGCATGCTCCGCAGCGCAGGCCAGCGCGATCGCGCGGGTAATGCGCGGGCGATCATGACTGCCGCCGCCGGCCACCACGGTGCGCGCGATAGAGAAGAAACGCTGCCCGTCCGGCAATTCGAGCCATTGGGTGACGATCTCACCCGGCCTGCGGAACACCGAATGAACTGACCACAAGGGGCACCCACCGCCATGGGCCGCGAAGGGAAATCCGGCACCGTCTAGCCGCTTGGAGACATTGCCGGCCTCATCGACCCGGATGAAGAAGAACGGAACGCGGCTCTCGCCGGGGCGCTGCAGCGTCGTCAGCCGGTGCGCGACCTGCTCAAAACTGGCGCCGAAATGGCGGGACAGCGATTCGATGTCATAGCGCCGCTTCTCGACCTCCCCGGCAAAGCGCGCATAGGGCATCAGCAATGCCGCAGCGCAATAGCCACCGAGCGCCCGACGCACGAGAGTCTCGGCGGTCTTGCCGGTAAATTCTGCCGCGCGCACGAGCCGGTTGATGTCGCCGCGCATCGCCGAAAAAGCGATGTGGCTGGCCAGCTGGTAAGACCTGCTGGCGCCGTCGAGCCGGTCGTCGATCAGCAATTGCTGGTTGTGCCGATCGAACCGGCGCAGCGAATCAACCATGACTTCGGGCGGCAGGAAGCGCACCCGCACGCCCTGTTTGCGGATCCACATTTCGGCCCCGCCTGCCTCCTCGATCTCGCCCGCAAGGTCTTCTGCTCGGCGATCGAGCCCGTCAAAATAATTGCGCTGTTCGGTGATGAAGCGCCGCGCTTCGCCAACCGGGTCGCTCTCGTCGCCTCCGCCCGAGACGCGCTGTTCGGCCAGCGCCTGCTGCTCACGCGCATAGGCACCGTGCAACCGCAGCAGGGCTTCGGACACGCCCGGAAAACTGGTCGCCAGATCCGCAACTTCCAGCGCCGGCAGGTCGATATCTGCAAAGATCGGATCGCCCAGTACCTCGCCGATGCGCCTGGCATAGTCCTCACCATCCTCTCCGGCGAGATCAGCAACTTCGAGCTGGTAGGTCCGGGCAAGGCGCAGCAGGATATCGGCGGTCAGCGGGCGCTGGTTGCGCTCAAGCAAGGCAACATAGCTTGGCGAGATGCCGAGATCGTCGGCCATGACCTGCTGGGTAAGCCCGAGTTCGCGCCGCAAGCGCTTCAATCTTGGGCCGAGATAGAGGGGTTTCGACTCTGCCATGCATGCCACTTTGTCATATAGTTACAACTTTACAAGGAATACCTGTAAAGTTTGACATAGCGACTCCGCAACCCGTTCCGCAGTGCACAATTTTCCTGATAGGAGAATGATCATTGTTCGAAAACTGTGCAGTCAGGGAAATATTGTGACCTACCAGCAGACTATCACCGAAGCCGGCAAAACCATCGGTCGATTCCCCTCGACCTGGAACGCGATCGACCCCGTTTCGGTTGCCCGAATGCGGCTGCAGAACCGCTTTCCCTCAGGCATCGACATTGCCCGCTATACGGCAAAGATCATGCGCGAGGACATGGCCGCCTATGATGCGGATCCGGCCAACTACACCCAGTCGCTGGGCTGCTGGCACGGCTTTGTCGCCCAGCAGAAGATGATTTCCATCAAGAAGCATTTCGGCACAACCAAGAGCCGCTACGTCTATCTCTCGGGCTGGATGATTGCCGCGCTACGCTCCGAATTCGGCCCGCTTCCTGACCAGTCAATGCATGAGAAGACGTCCGTTCCGGCCCTGATCGAGGAAATCTACACTTTCCTGCGCCAGGCCGATGCCCGCGAGCTTGGCACCATGTTCCGCGACTATGACAAGACGCGCGAGGACGGCAACAATGTCGAGGAACAGCGCCTCGCCAATGCGATCGACAATCACGAGACCCATGTCGTTCCGATCATCGCTGATATCGATGCCGGTTT
>JAQWKP010000022.1 GCA_029247785.1 Novosphingobium sp. | reverse complement strand
ATTACGGCCAGTGCTCGGAGCTGTGCGGTCCCAAGCATGGCTACATGCCGATCGCCCTCGAAGCGCTGCCGCGCGACAAGTATAACGCCTGGGTGCTGACCCAGGCCGGCGGCGTGATCGATAATCAGGAGCCGGTCGCAGACGCGCCGGAAGCGAGCGATGATCCGGCTGCAGAAGCAGCTCCGGCCGCCGCTGCAGAATAAGCCAGAAACGCAGGATACAGGTCAGAAACTTATGGCTACCACCGCCCCACCCGAAGGCTTTGACGCTCACACCGACGAGCACGATGATCACGATCACAAGCCGGGCTTCTTCGCCCGCTGGTTCATGTCGACCAACCACAAGGATATTGGCACACTCTACCTGATCTTCGCGATCTTTGCCGGTGTCATCGGCGGCGCCTTTTCCGGCATGATGCGTCTCGAGCTGGCCGCTCCGGGCATCCAGTATCTCGATACATTCGCCACGCTGTTTGGCGCCGAAAACCCCGATTTTACCCAGGCGCTGCACACATGGAACGTGCTGATCACAGCTCATGGCCTGATCATGGTATTCTTCATGGTCATGCCCGCGCTGATCGGCGGCTTTGGTAACTGGTTCGTGCCGCTGATGATCGGCGCGCCGGACATGGCCTTCCCGCGGATGAACAATATTTCGTTCTGGCTGACGGTTGCCGGCTTCTGTTCGCTGATGACTTCGGCCTTCCTGCCAGGGGGGCTCGGTATCGGATCAGGCGTCGGCTGGACGGTCTATGCGCCGCTTTCGACCTACGGATCGATGGGGCCATCGACCGACTTTGCGATCTTCTCGCTGCACCTTGCCGGCGCTGCTTCGATCATGGGCGCGATCAATTTCATCACGACCATTTTCAACATGCGTGCACCTGGTCTGACGATGCACAAGATGCCTCTGTTCGTGTGGTCGATCCTGGTCACCGCCTTCCTGCTGCTGCTGGCACTGCCGGTGCTCGCAGCCGCGATCACCATGCTGATTACCGACCGCAATTTCGGCACGACCTTTTATGATCCTGCCGGCGGCGGTGATCCGGTTCTCTACCAGCATCTGTTCTGGTTCTTCGGCCACCCTGAAGTCTACATCATGATCCTGCCGGCATTCGGCATCGTCAGCCAGGTCATCTCGACCTTCTCGAACAAGCCGGTGTTCGGCTATCTCGGCATGGCTTACGCGATGGTTTCAATCGGTGTGGTCGGCTTCATTGTCTGGGCGCACCACATGTACACCACGGGCATGTCAGTGGACACGAAGATGTATTTCACCGCTGCAACCATGGTCATCGCCGTGCCAACCGGCATCAAGATCTTCTCATGGATCGCGACGATGTGGGGCGGCTCGCTCCAGTTCAAGAGCCCGATGATGTGGGCGATCGGTTTCATCTTCCTGTTCACTCTGGGCGGTGTCACCGGCGTGGTGCTCGCCAATGGCGGGGTCGATGACGTGATGCACGACACCTATTATGTCGTCGCCCATTTCCACTACGTGCTGTCGATGGGGGCGGTCACCGGCCTGTTCTGCGGGTTCTACTACTGGTTCCCGAAAATGAGCGGCAGAATGCACAGCGAGTTCCTGTCTCACGTGCATTTTTGGTTGTTCTTCATCGGTGTGAACACGGTCTTCTTCCCGCAGCATTTCCTTGGTCTGCAGGGGATGCCGCGCCGCTATCCCGACTATGCCGAGGCCTTCAGCTACTGGAACGAGATTTCCTCGATCGGTTACCTGATCACCCTGGCTTCGATCGGAGTGTGGCTTATCAACATGATCTACGCCTACACCGCCGGAAAGAAGGCCGAGGCCAATTACTGGGGTGAAGGCGCGACCACGCTCGAGTGGACGCTTTCCAGCCCGCCGCCCTATCACCAGTTCGAGACTCTTCCGGTTTTCGAAGACAAGGGCCACCACTGACGACAAGCAATCCCTTCCCGGTTTGGGGGAGGGATTGCTGCCGTCCCGCCCCTCAGGCTGAGGGAGGGATCAGACCATGAATCAGATCGCAACTGCCCTTCAAGCTCCCACGGACTGGCGTGATTTCTATGCGCTGACCAAGCCCAAGGTGATGAGCCTGGTCGTCTTCACCGCGTTATGCGGATTGATTGCCGCGCCTGATCGCATTCACCCGGTTCTGGCCTTCACCGCGATCCTTTGCATCGCCGTGGGCGCCGGCGGTGCGGCAGCGCTTAACCAGTGGTGGGAAGCCGATATCGATGCGGTGATGCGTCGAACGGCAGGCCGTCCTCTGCCCGCAGGCCGGATGAACCCGGTCGATGCCCGGGACTTCGGAATTGTCCTGTCGGCTGGCTCGGTGCTGCTGATGGGCGTTGCGATCGGCTGGCTGGCTGCAGCAATCCTTGCGGTCTCGATCTTCTATTACGCCGTGGTCTACACCGTCTGGCTCAAGCCGCGCACTCCGCAGAACATCGTTATCGGCGGCGGCGCTGGAGCTTTCCCGCCGCTGATCGGCTGGGTTGCGGCGACCGGCGAGATCACGGCGATGCCAATCGTGCTGTTCGCGATCATATTCTTCTGGACGCCGCCGCATTTCTGGGCGCTGGCGCTGTTTGTGAAGAGCGATTACGCCAAGGCCGGAATTCCGATGATGCCGGTGGTTGCCGGTGAGCAGGCGACTCGCCGCCAGATCCTGCTTTATGCAGTGCTGCTGCTGCCGCTTAGCGTCGTGCCCTGGTGGATCGGCGGGACCGGCGCAGTTTACGGCGTTTCGGCTATCGTCCTGTCGCTGGTTTTCCTGGCGCTTTCGGTGCGAGTCGGTGTTCGCAGGCCCTTGTCTGAAGACGATGCGATGAAGCCGGAAAAACAGCTGTTCGCCTGGTCAATCATCTATCTCTTCGCGCTGTTCGCTGCCCTTGTGGCGGACAGACTGGTCTTGTCTTAGGATTGCTGGCCATGGCGCAAGACCCAAACCCCGATCATGACCGCATCAAGCGCAGCCGTAACATGGTCATGGCCCTGGCGCTCGGTGGCTTCGTGATTCTCGTCTACTTCATCTCGATTGCGAAGATGGGGTGAGCGCCGTGGCAGCAGTTAGCCTCGATCGGCGCAACCGGCGAGTCGGCGCAATTGCCCTGGCGGTCGCGGTCGGCATGCTGGGCTTGGGCTATGCCGCAGTTCCGCTTTACCAACTGTTCTGCCAGGTCACCGGCTTTGGCGGCACGACCCAGCGCGTGAGTGTGCAGGAGGCTTCCACGGTGGCAGTCTCAAGCCGCGCGCTATCGATTCGCTTCGATGCCAATGTCGAGCGTGGCCTGCCTTGGGAATTTCGCCCTGAGCAGGTGACGGACACAGTATCGGTCGGCGCGCGCGATATGGCGATATTCATCGCCCGCAACCAGTCCGACAAGCCGATCACCGGGACCGCGACATTCAACGTCGAGCCCGAATATGTGGGCAAGTATTTCAACAAGATCCAGTGC
>JAQWKP010000313.1 GCA_029247785.1 Novosphingobium sp. | reverse complement strand
CGCGCAGTCGCTGCCGTGGAGCGGGCAATTGCGACTCAGTTCCGAGGACGCGCGCCGGTCCGAAGTGCTGGCCGCCCAGGTGGTTGCCCGGCTTTCACCCAAGACGCGCCTTGCTTTCGGCTATGCACAGGGTGCCGACGGGCTCGTGGCACAGGTCCAGGGCACGCGCCGCCCTGCTTTCCTGGTGGCAGGTTCGCCAATGGACGATAGTGGGTTTTCGAAAGACACCGACTTCGCCTTTGCCCTGCGGCGCGATGTCGGACGCTGGGGACTGACCCTGAGCGGCGAAAGCGGCAATGCGTTTTCCGCCGCGACAAGGCAGGAAATCGCCCTGGCCTCAAGCCGGCAACGGCGCGAGAGCTACACCAGGATTGGCATTGCGATCGACCGCAATTGGGGCGATTTCGACGCATCACTGGGCGCCAGCTGGCTTTCGGAGGATCGCACAATCCTCGGCGCGCGGTTGCACGAGGCCTTTGGCTCAAGAGGCGCAGACAATCTGTTCCTGGATGCGGGCGCGGGATGGATCTTCCGTCCGGGCTGGCGGCTGGGTGGCGCCTGGCGCCAGGGCTATACCTCCGCGCGCCAATCCGGTTTTCTCGCTCCGGGTTCCCGATTTGTCAGCAATGGCTGGTCGCTCGATGTCGCGCACTCATCCCTGTTCCAGCGCGGGGATAGCTTTGCATTGCGCGTCAGTCAGCCATTGCGGGTGCAATCGGGCGGGCTCAATTTCAACCTGCCGGTCGCCTATAGTTACGACACACTGCAAGCGACGAATGGCATCCGCCGACTGACTCTGAGCCCCCAGGGCCGGGAAATCACAACCGAGCTTGCCTGGCGCGGGGCTCTGCTGGGCGGTTCGGCAAATGCCAGCCTGTTCTATCGCAAGGACCCGGGACATTATGCCAACCAGCCCGATGACATGGGCGTGGGCGTCAGCTGGAACACGGAATTCTAAGGATTTGGGTCCGATCAGCCGCTTAGGCACAATCGGTAAAACCCTGTTAACCATATTCTGGCAGAGCCGGTCCATAGGGGCAAATGGAGCATTTTGCACATGGACCGGCAAGTATCGTTCGGATCAGGGGACGACGCGTTTTCTGAGGATTTCGCGGAAGAATTGGCTACCGAATTCGAATTTGCACAGCAGGGTGATCACCCGGCTCCCGCCAACTTGCCGATTAAGCTTATCGTCCAGATTCCTTGTTTCAACGAGGAAGAGACACTGCCACGAGTGCTCGCAGATATTCCGCGCGAGATCGACGGCGTGGATTGCATCGAGGTCCAGGTGATCGACGACGGTTCGAGCGACCGCACGGTTGAGGTCGCCCAAGCCAATGGCGTCCAGCACATCGTCCGCAACAAATCCAACAAGGGTCTGGCGCGCAGCTTCCAGGCCGGCATCAACAACGCGGTTTCCCAGGGCGCGGACATCATCGTCAACACCGATGGCGACCATCAATATCCCGGCCGCCATATCGCCGATCTCGTCCGCCCGATCATCGAGGGACGCGCTGATGTTGTGATCGGTGACCGCAACCCCAGCGAAAACCCAGAATTCTCCGCTCTCAAGCGCTCTCTTCAGAAAGTCGGCTCAGCAGTGGTCGAGAACCTGTCGGGCATCGAAGTCGGCGATGCCGTCTCCGGTTTCCGCGCCTATAGCCGCGACGCTGCGCTCAAGATCAACGTCATGACCAGCTTCAGCTACACCACAGAGACACTGATCCATGCCGGACGCAGCGGGCTGACCGTGGAATTTGTGCCGATCAAGACCAATTCCGCCACGCGCCCCTCGCGCCTGTTCAAGAGCATGCAGAGCTTTCTGCGTCGGCAGGTTGTTTCGATCCTGCGCAGCTATTTCATGTACCGCTCGTTATCCGCCTTCATGACTTTGGGCCTTGTGATGGCCGCCATCGGGCTGATCCCGATCTTGCGATTCGTCTATTTCTTCGCGATCGGCCAGGGCGACGGCAATATCCAGTCTCTGGTCATCGGCAGCATGCTGGCAGGGCTTGGCTACATCACCTTCGTCATTGCCTTCCTCAGCGATTCAATTGCGACCAATCGGCGCATCTCCGAAGAATGCCTCGAACGGCTGCGCCGAATGGAAGCCCAAAGCGGCAAGCACGTCAGCAACGGCGAGAATCGATGATGTCGGCCGAAATTATCGCAAAGCGCGGCTATGTTGGGACGATGCGCATGCTGAAAGGCGCAGCTGCTTCGCTGGGCGTGCTCGACCAGCCAGCCAGCGCGCGCAGCAACCGCTATCTCCACTGGCGGCAAAGCTTGCTGGCGATATACGACATCGACGCCCTGATCCGCCTCGATGTGCCTTGGTGGACTTATGATTCGATCGAGCTGGTCGAAGATTTCCTGAATAGCCGCAAGGCTCCGCGCGTGTTCGAATATGGCAGCGGCGCGAGCACCGTCTGGCTCGCAAAGCGCGCCGCCAGCGTGGTCAGTGTGGATCACGATGCAGGCTGGATCGATTTTTCCCGGCCCCGGCTCGCCGAACTCGGCAATGCCACCGTCGAACTGGCGCCTGCCGATCCACAGCCAGTTTCCGACCAACGCTACCATTCAGGCAAGAGCGGCTATCGCGGCCAGAGCTTCCAATCCTATGTCGAGGCAATCGACCGGCACCCCGGAAAATTCGACCTGATTATCGTTGATGGCAGAGCCAGGGCCGCGTGCCTGATGCAGTCCATCGACAGGCTGGCCGATGACGGCATGATCGTTTTCGACAATTCCCATCGCGGGCGATACCGCAAGGCCATCGCGGCCAGCGGACTCGAAGCGAAGGTCACACGCGGCCTTGTGCCGTCCTTGCCGCTCCCCGACGAGACCACCTTGTTGCGGGGACACCCGCAAACGCAAGCATGATCGCCGGGACAGGCAAGCAGGCAATCGCGCGGTCCGCGGGCTGGCTGCTGGTCGGTGCCTCAGCGGTCTTCCTGGTCATCGTTGCAAGGCGTCACTGGGCCGGAATTTCAGAGATTGCGCTTGCGCCGGGACAGTGGCTAGCGGTCGCAGGTCTTTCGGTGCTCTACGGCCTGAGCTTGCTGCTGCTCGCTGCGGCCTGGCACTGGGTGCTGGTTTTCGTGGCTGCCGGACCACCTGACCGAGCCCATTCCCTACGGGCCTACACGAGTTCGCAGCTCGCCAAATATGTGCCCGGCAATGTCTTCCACCTCGTCGGACGACACATGATCCACCGTGCCGCAGGCATGCCAAACAAGCGCCTTGCGCTCGCAACGCTGGTCGAGGTGCTGCTGATGCTGGCGGCGGCTCTCTCGGTGGTCGCGGTGAGCCTGCTTGCAGACATGCCGCCCGTGCTGGAGCCTTGGTCCGGCGTTGTGGTGACCGGGCTGTTCGCACTTGTATTT
>JAQWKP010000304.1 GCA_029247785.1 Novosphingobium sp. | reverse complement strand
GGACATCCGATCCAGCCGCCAATTGCAGCTCGATCGAACGCAGCAGCTTCATACAATCCTCATCACTATGCCGCTTGCGTGCCATCACATGCTCCTTCCTCGCCAACATCATAATGGCACAGCTCTAACGGGCTAAGACAGAAGGCGCCTGCCTAGAAGATCGTATAGGACATTCGCCGGGCGGCCAGGCGGATGGGCTGCTTCCTCCACGCTGTTGTTCTGCACGGTGGCTCGCAATCAGACGAAAATGCTGTGCCGGCTCGCATAGTGCGTGGCGAGATCAATCGATTTCATCCCCAACAGCCTGGCAAAACGTTCGGGATGGCGATCGAGCATTGCCTGACTTACCCGCGCACCGAAGGTTTCCGGCGGCGGGCGAAGATAGGTACGGCCAAAGATCGTCAGCAGGCTGACACGGAGGCCGGGCACCTTTCGGCCCAGCGCGCCATGCCATGTGTTACCGTGCCAGATGACCACCGAACCTGCAGGTGCGACGAGCGGGACCACCGCCGACATGTCGCTCGTCTCCGCGCTCCTCGGATTGCGGCATTCCTTGTGGCTGCCCGGCAGGAAGCAGGTTCCGCCATGTTCGACGTCATAGTCTGTCAGCAGCCAGGTCGCGTTGGCGATCTGGGCATACGGCGGCAGCGGCTCGGGCTGGATCGTGTCGGTGTGCATCGGAACACACTCGGGACCAGGCGCCTTGATGACCCCATTCATCGCGAGGAGCTGACAGCTTTCACCAAGAAGATGGGTGACCAACGCGAGCACCGAGGGCGTCATCAGCACCTGTTCGAAGATCGCATCTGAAAACAACACATCGGAAAGAATCTCGCTGCGCCCGAGCTTGGTCCTGAACTCTGCATGGCTCGCGCCGGACAGCAGGTCGGGCCGCACGCCGCTGGCCGCTTCCGAGCAATCCAGGACCCGGTCGCGCAGCTGATCGACGAAGCCATGCGGCGCGGCCTGCGCGGGTGTGAGGACGGTATATCCCGCCTCGTCCAGCTCGCGCGCGTTCGGCATGAGATCGAGGCGTGCAAGCTCTGCTGACACCCGATCGGCAGCACCGCCATCGTCGACCGCGGAAATGAGATCCAGGTCGACAAATTGAGGAGGCGCGTCGACAGTCATCCATTCATCTCCGCCATCTCACTCTCTCACAGAGCTTGCGCAACGGCGACCAGCGTATGCCATTGCTCAGGCACCTCTTCGGGCGCCAATTTGCGCCAGGCGCCATCGCGCGCGGAGCCGCTGATATAGAAATCCTCTCCCAGGATATTCGCATTCTCATCCATCGGCCAGAACACCACCTGGCGGAAGCTTTGGAGGAACATATCATCGGGAAGGCATTCCCGACCAAAATAGTCGCGCGCATAGACGCCATCAACGACGACCTTCATCTCGCCCTCCGTCACCACCATATCATCGGCGACCACCACGCGTTCGAGATCATATTCAATTACGAAGCTCTTCTGCTTGCGGATATTCTCATCGACATACCAGCGCCGGATCGCGTCGATGTCCTTCGGTCCAGAATCCACGCCATCGACCCACATCTTATAGCTCGCATCGGGAGACAATGTCGCAAGCACCCCGTCCGGATCGAGCATTGTCTCATGATACATGTGCGCGCGCACAGTCTGAAGATTGGCCCTGTAGCGGGAATTGGTCTCGGCTGCGATCTTCGCATCCATGAAGCTGACCATCTTGTCGACGTCCACCGCTGGAGCAGTCATGTCAGCCATCCTTGTTCGTTCTCGCGAGAGCGCCTGCCACTCTTGGCCTGCCCCATCATGGTAGTGTGC
Organism: Novosphingobium sp.; assembly: GCA_029247785.1. Taxonomy (GTDB): domain Bacteria; phylum Pseudomonadota; class Alphaproteobacteria; order Sphingomonadales; family Sphingomonadaceae; genus Novosphingobium. The sequence continues at coordinate 4,655 of JAQWKP010000304.1, read as the reverse complement.
CGGGTCAGGTAGAGTTCCGACGGTGATGGTCGCCCTGGTGGACTGACCAAGACGCAGCCTAGGACAGGCCAGCAGGGGGGGCAAGGCGGCGCAATTCGGGCAGAACCTCGCCGCCAAGCATGTCGAGCTGCCTGGCAAATCCATGCCCCTGATCAACCAGGCTCAGGACCATCTCGGTGCAGCCGAGTTCTCGATAACCGAGCAGTTGATCGATAATTTCAGCCGGCGGACCGGCAACAAACAGCCTTTCGGGAAAGACCGCGTCGTTGCCGGTGATCCGCTTCCACATATCGCCAGCTCGGGCCTTTGCGGCTGCGCGATCCTGATCGACAAGCACCGGCAAGAGCATGCCGGTCACGAAAGGGCGGGTTTGCCCTGCGCCGCAATCCAGCAGGAAACTACGCCTGCGAGCAAAGCTTTCTGGTGAAAGCAGATATCCGATCCAGCCATCAGCAATGCGCGCAGCGCGGCGCAGTGCCACTTCCTTCCAGCCAGCGAGCAAGAATGGCGGAGGCGTTTCCGGCACGGGCGCAATATGCATCGGCGAGGCATTGCTGCCGAAATTGGGCTGGCCCGCGCTCAACCATTGGCGAAGGCTGGACAGGATCTGTTCGGTGCGAATGCCCCGTTCGGCAAGCGGAACCCCTGCCTGCTCGAATTCGGCAGGATATTCGCCGCCCAGCCCGATACCGACGCGCAGCCGCCCCGGAGCGAAGGCATCGATGGTTCCAAGCTGCTTGGCCAGCCACATGGGATCGCGCAACGCAGCCAGCAGGACACAGGTTCCGATACTGATATGTTCGGTCACCGCGGCGATGCTTGCCAGCGAAGTCAGGCTTTCGAGCAGCGGATTGGGGTGCATCAGGTGATCGCCGACATAGACGCCGTCGAAACCCGCCGCTTCCCCGCTGCGCGCTGCTGTCAGCAGGCGGCGTGGCTCAATCTTCCCATCATCCGTGTTGGCAATGGCGGGGAGCATCAGCCCAATAGTTGGCCCTCCCCGTTCGGAGCCTTGCGTCGCCGGCGAGTCAGGCTTGCCCATAACCGTCTGGAATTTCGAAGCGGAAGACGCGAGCGGCATTGAGACCCAGAAGCTTTTCCCGCGTCCCTTCGGCAATATGCGCCCCAAAACTCCGCTCAATGGCTTGCGCGGAGTAAGGCCAGGTCCCTTCATGATGCGGAAAGTCGTTGGCCCACATGAGATTGTCCTGGAGTTCGTAATGCTCGACGAAATCCATCGCCGCCTTGTCCTCTGTGAAGGAGGCAAAGCAATTTGACCGGAAATATTCCGAAGGCAGCGCTTTGAGCTTGGGACGAACCCAGAAGTGATGCTTGAGATAGCTCTGGTCCATCCTCTCAAGCACCCAGGGAATCCAGCCGGCGTCGGCCTCGATCGTGGCCGCCCTCAGCTTGGGAAAGCGCTCGAACACACCGGACGCACACATGCCGACGATCGGCTCGATCGTCGGCGCCAGCGAGTGCACCACGTTGTTTATGACCGCCCCGCCATTGCCGCGTGCCGCGCGCGGGTCCCGCCCGGTCGAGACGTGATAGCAGATTGCCAGGTCGTGATCCTGGATTGCCGCCCATAACGGATCGAAAACCGGAAGATTGTAATTGATGTGGCTGGCGTCGTGCCCACCCCAGATCGGTTTGCACGGCAAGACCAGCGTGCGGTAACCCATCGCCGCAACGCGCTCTACTTCGGCCACCGCCAGATCGACATCAGCTGTCGCCAGAGCTGCTGCCGGATTGCACTTGTCCTTGAAAGGTTCGCACACCTCCCAGGCCCAGTCATTCCACACTTGGCACTGCGCATTGACGAATTCGGCATCGCCCGAACTCCACATCAGCAGAACGGGGCCATTGGGGAAGATCACTTCGCCATCGACACCGTCAAGCGCCTGCCCGCGAATGCGATCGAGGCCGGTCGGTTCATTTGTCGCTTCGCTGATCGTGCGATGATCGCCCCCGGCCTTCGAACGGGCGAGATCGTCTCCGGTAAATTCGTGATCGATAAGGCGTTCGGGCCGCATGCCCGGGATAATGATGTACCGGTTGCCATCCTCGCGTTTTTCGATGCGAGGCAGCATGTCGTGCCACTTGCTGTCGAGCCGCTCACGGAACAGGGTGAATGGCGGCATAAGGTGCGAATCGACGGAAATCATGAAATATTTGTTGGGTCCCGGGCGAACGGTCCGTCCCCAACCGGAAATGTCTGGAGCTTCGAGCCGCCAACGGTTCTCCTCATTGGCTTCGATTTGGCCAATTGCTTCGTCTGGCTCTGCCATTCCGTGCTTCCTGCTTTACGGGAGTAAGGTCTCAGTGCGGCGTCATACCAGCAGGCGCAATTCTATGCCAATTTCACCTGACCGAATAACCTCGACCCAATTCTCTCTAACTCGTTCGTTTCCGGCGAATAGTTAGCCCTTCCGCCTCACAATCCCACGTTTGGTCGGTCACGCCCTGCTTGCGCAATTCATGTTTCTGGACCCTGCCGATCGGATTCTTGGGAATCTCGGCGCGCAGTTCGATAAACCGTGGCACCGCGAAATATGGCAGGTTGTCCGTCGCCCATTCGAACAGCGCGCGCTCCCGGATTGAGCTTTCCTCTTCGAGCACGACCGTTGCCTTGAGCGCCTCTTCCCGCCCGGATGGTCCGGGAGCCGTGTGAAAAGCCACTTCGCGAACATCGCCATGGCGCAGCATCGCGCTTTCCACCTCAAAGCTTGAAATATTCTCCCCGCGCGAGCGCAAGTAATCCTTCTTTCGGTCGACAAAGTAGAGGTAGCCATCCTCGTCCATCCGTACGAAGTCCCCGGTATGCCACCACATGTCGGTCATGGCGTCGAGCGTGGCTTCGGGCTGACGCCAGTATCCCGAAAACATGGCTCCAGCCTGGCGTGGGCGTACGAGCAATTCGCCCGGTTCGCCGATAGGCGTCGGCCTCCCGTCCTCACCGGCAATCATCGCATCGAAATCTTCCGAAGGCGGTCCCATGGAATCGAGCGGTGGAATGGAATCGCCCCATGGCAGCAGGCTGGCGAGATTGGCTTCAGTCTGGCCATAGGCAAAGCTGTTTACGTAACCGACGCCGAAGCGATCCATGAACTGCTTGCGGTCCTTTGCCGACATCGGCACGCCAGTGACCACCTTCAGCTGCCCATGGCACCGTTTCATCGCGTCATTATCCGGCGCGTCAGCCAGCAGCGGGATCATCGAAGCGAGCATAACCGCCGAGGTCGCGCGCGAACGTTCGATTTCATCCCAGAACCCACTGACCGAAAATTGCCTGGCCAGCGCCACCCTACCGCCCGCCAGGAGGTACGCAATCAGCACCGCGCCGAGCGCCGCAATGTGAAACAGCGGCAGGCTGGTCCAGGTGACCTCGCCGGGAAAAGGCTCAACGGAGCGGTGCCGGCGGCGGCCGATACTGCACAGGTAATTGTGGCTGACCATGCAGCCCTTCGATGGGCCAGTGGTGCCCGAAGTGTAGATCAGGCAGGCGATGTCGGTCGGCAACACCGCCTCGTCGATCGGTGCGCTACCACCTTCGTACAATTTCTCGACAGGATCGACCGGAACCGGCCCGGCTCCCTCACCGTCGTGCTTCCCGCAAACGAAGATCCTGCGAATATTCGGCAGCTCATTGGCGATCGCGAGCAGTGCATCCAGATGCTCGCGGTCGCACACAACAATGCCGGCCTCGCAATCGGAAAGTTGGTGGCGCAGGAATTCGCCGCGAAACGCCGTGTTGATCGGCACCCAGATCGCGCCGAGGCGAGCGATGGCACAGGGCATGACGATGGCCTCGAGACTGTTGTCCATGAGCATCGCGACGGTATCACCGCGCGTGACGCCGGCAGCGCGCAAGCCGTTCGCGACACGCAGCGACCGCTCGTCGAGATCGCCAAATGTCAGCAATTCTCCCTCGAAATCGACGAAGACCTCATCGCGCTTCTCGCGCCCAAAGCGAGTCAGGGAATCAAGCAGCGTCTCGGATGGCCGGTCGCCCCATGCGCGATCGTCGCTCCAGACAAAATACGAACGGCCACCGCGAATATTGGCTCGCAATGACCTGGTCTTCGCTCCCACGTCGAATCCCATGACGTTCCGCTTCTCAGCCGCGCCAGTCGGGATAGAGCCGATCGAGCATGCGCTTCATCGCCGGCCAGACAAGCGGCTCGGAAACCGGAAAGCGTCCGTCCTGGCGATATGCCGCTACACCCTGGATCACCTGATCACTCACCTGGCGCAGTGGCAGGCCCATCGATAGCGCGCGGGTCTGGGTCTGGCAGGCCTTCTCGAAATAGAACATTGCGGTGAAAGCCTCTGCAATGCTGGGCCCCAATGCCAGTGTGCCGTGATTGCGCAGGATCATCAGGTTGTTTCGTTCACCGAGATCGGCGACCAGCCGTTCGCGCTCGTCAAGCTTGTCGGCCACGCCCTCAAAATCATGCATCGCCACCTCATTGGCAAACATCATCGCGTTCTGGTTCCAGAACAGCAGCCCGTCCTCCGCCATCGAAACGGCGACGCCATCGACAGTGTGCAGGTGGATCACGCAAGCTGCGTCGTGGCGGGCGCCGTGGACCGCGCTGTGGACGACGAAGCCGGCCTTGTTCACGCTCCAGTCCGACGCGCCGACGATCTCT
>JAQWKP010000291.1 GCA_029247785.1 Novosphingobium sp. | reverse complement strand
GCAGCGGACTCGCCAGCTGGCCGATCATTTCGACCTTGCCGGTCTCGATGACGGCATCGACCAGGATCGATGCCACCAGCTCCGCCATCTCCCTCGAACGGGCGACCACCTTCGGTGTGAAGAAGGGGTTGAGCAGATGCCGGTAGAACTTCCAGTCCGGCGGATCGATATCGTCGGGAATGAGCAACGCGGTGGCCGTAGGGATAGTGCCGCCGCCCTGCCAGGCACCGTTCTCGTCTTGCCACTTAAGCTTGGTGAAGTTCTCGGTGTCCTGGGCCACTGCAACAACATCGTCGTGTCGGGTCACGATGTAGTACCCCCCATGGGCCTGCGTGTGTGCCAAAGGGCTAGTCGCGCGCAGATGGCGATAGGTTTCGACCCAATTCCGGGTGTGCTCCCGGGAATGGTGATCGAAATCTATCGTTTTCACAGTGCTGATCAATTCAGATTGAACACCCGCGCAGCATTGCCGGCCAGCACCTTCTCCCTGGCGACCCGGTCGATATCCGCGGTTAGCTCCTTGACGAATTTCTGCGTGTCCGGCCACAGGCAGAAGCTGTGCGGATAATCGGTCGAAAACATCGCGGTGTCGGCCAGATAGGGCTCGTCCTTGATCAGGTCGAAGCCGAGCTTGTCGTCCAGCACGGTTACGAACACATTCTTGCCGATCACGTCGCTCGGGCGATGATCGAATGGGAATTGTGCCCAGCCTTTCTGCTTCTCCCAGCATTCGTCCATGGTGTTCTTCCAGAACGGGACCCAGCCGAAATTGATCTCGGCATGGACGAATTTGAGCTTGGGATGGCGGTCAAACACGCCGGTGAAAGTCAAGTTGGTCAGAGGCTCCACACCGGCGAAGAAGCGGATCACCGATCCGGCAACATTGAGTCCGGGGATATCAAAATTGAACGTGCCTTTGCCGGCCGGATCATTACCGCCCGATGTACGATGCATGCATAGCGGCGCACCCGATTCCTCGACAGCGCTCCACAGCGGCGCCCATTGTTCGTCGATATAGGGCACATCCGGGAATACCGGGATGGTCACCGCCTTCGCGCCCTTTTTCATGCTCCGATCCAGTTCGGCCAAAGTCGCGTCGATACCATGATTGACCGGAAGCATCGGCAAGCCGATCAGGCGGTCGGGATCGGGCGAGCAGAAATCCTCGATCATCCAGTCGTTATAGGCCTGCGCCATCGCCAGCGCGAAGGGATCGTCTTTCATCGACCAGGCTGTCATGCCGACCGCCGGGAACATCACCGCGGCGTCGATATCGCCGACTTTCATGTCTTCCAGATGCGCCGCGCCGTCATAATTGCCCGGCAGGATTTCTTCCCACTTGTAGCCGCTGATCCGGATTTCCCGACCTGCGGTCGCCTCGATACCCAGCGTGCGCGGGACGGTCTTGCCATCGAATGACCAGCCATCGCCGCCGTCCTCACCGCGCATCACGCGCGGCGCCCTGTCGCGATATTTCTCGGGCATGCGGGTGACGAACAGGTCGCGCGGTTCGCAAATGTGATCGTCGGCGGATATAACTTTGTAATCCATGGCAGTCTCTCTCCTCGTGCCTCACGGCGAGCCCGGCCTGTGCCGAGTCTCTCCAGTTGGCTGGACGATAGCGCAAAGCAAGCGCTTGGACCATTGGATTGCGCGAGATCTGGACCGACGCCGCAAAAGCGCCGCCGACCGGGATGGATTGCCGATATTGCCGCATGTGTTCCGAGCTTGTCAGCCTCGGACAATGGGCCTTAGACGAAGCCACCTGCCAGCGCGCAAAGAGCTGCGCCGATGCCATCGACCGGACCGTTTGTCGTAGTTCGAATCTCGTCGGAAACGGTCGAAAAATCCTTGACCGTAGTCTTCGACTTAACGTGCACTCCGTGCTCTCTTTCGAACTGGCCGATCAGATACATCAAGTTGCCCATCGACCGCGCGTCCATCTTGCCCATCAGGTTCTCGACATTGACGGCAAAGGCATTGCCCCACGGTCCCTTGGGACAACCGATATTGCCATTGGTCACGACGAAGTCCGTAACCACGGTAGTGACCATAACCTGCGGAGCCGCATAGACTGCAGAGGGAGTAGCCAACAGAGCACCGGCCAGGGCTATCGCGAGTTTATTCCTTTTCATGACATCCTCCGTTTATGATTATTCGCGTAGTTCTTTCTGCATGGAAGCGCCCTGCAAGCAAGATAGCAAGCAGTATCGTTAACCAGCGGCACTGAACTGCGTATGAATTGATAGAACAGGGCGCAACTATGCGGCAGGTCCTGAAACTCAGGCAACCCCGCATTGCACAGCCTTGCCCCTTGCCCCATATTCGCACCCATGTCGCAACTCGTCATCCGCCGGGGCCTTGAAGAGCCCGACACCGCCGAAAGCTTCGTGCCGCACAAGCCGCAGCGGCCAGACAAGACCAATGGCGGCATCCCCTTTCGCATCGTTTCGGACTATGAGCCCGCCGGCGATCAGCCCACCGCGATCGCCGAGCTGGTCGAGACCGCGCACGAGGGTGAGCGCACTCAGGTGCTGCTGGGCGTCACCGGATCGGGCAAGACATTCACCATGGCCAAGGTGATCGAAGATTTGCAGCGCCCGGCGCTGGTGCTTGCGCCCAACAAGATCCTTGCTGCCCAGCTCTATGGCGAGTTCAAGGATTTCTTCCCGGACAATGCGGTCGAATATTTCGTTAGCTATTACGACTATTACCAGCCCGAGGCCTATGTCCCGCGCTCCGACACCTATATCGAGAAGGAAAGCTCGGTGAACGAGGCGATCGACCGGATGCGCCACTCGGCCACCCGATCCCTGCTCGAACGCGACGATGTGATTATCGTCGCCAGCGTCTCCTGCCTCTACGGAATCGGCTCGGTCGAGACCTATTCGGCGATGATATTCGATATCGTCGCGGGCAAAACTCAGGACCAGCGGGAGATCATCCGCAAGCTCGTCGCCCTACAATACAAGCGCAACGACCACGCCTTTGCCCGCGGCAATTTCCGTGTGCGCGGCGACAATCTCGAGATCTTCCCGAGCCACTATGAAGATATGGCATGGCGCATCAGCTTCTTCGGTGACGATATAGAGGAGATCAGCGAATTTGATCCACTCACCGGCACCAAGGGGTCAAGCCTCGACAAGGTGCGGATCTATGCCAATTCGCATTATGTCACGCCCGGCCCGACGATGAAGCAGGCCACCGAAGCGATCAAATTCGAGCTGACCGAGCGGCTCAAGGAGCTGGAGAGCGAAGGCCAGCTGCTCGAAGCCCAGCGACTTGAACAGCGGACCAATTTCGATCTTGAGATGATCGGCGCGACCGGCTCCTGCGCGGGGATTGAGAATTATTCGCGCTTCCTAACCGGCCGGCTTCCCGGTGAACCGCCGCCGACCCTGTTCGAATATTTGCCCGAAAATGCGCTGCTGTTCGTCGATGAGAGCCACCAGACCGTGCCGCAGGTCGGCGCGATGGCCAAGGGCGATCATCGCCGGAAGCTGACATTGGCCGAATATGGCTTCCGCTTGCCCAGCTGCATCGACAACCGTCCGCTGCGGTTCAACGAATGGGATGCAATGCGCCCGCAGACTTTCGCGGTTTCGGCCACTCCCGGTAAGTGGGAAATGGAGCAGACCAGCGGCGTGTTTGCTGAGCAAGTGATCCGCCCGACCGGGCTGATCGATCCGCCGGTGGAAGTGCGCCCGGTGGAGGATCAGGTGCAGGATTGCATCCACGAGTGCCTCGAAGTCGCCAAGAAAGGTTATCGCACTCTTGTTACCACCCTGACCAAGCGCATGGCCGAGGACCTCACCGAATTCATGCATGAGGCGGGCGTGCGCGTGCGCTACATGCATAGCGACGTCGAGACGCTGGAACGCATCGAGCTGATCCGCGATCTGCGGCTCGGCGTCTATGATGTGCTGGTTGGCATCAACCTGCTGCGCGAGGGGCTCGACATTCCCGAATGCGGGCTTGTGTGCATTCTCGATGCCGACAAGGAAGGCTTCCTGCGCTCCGAAACCAGCCTGATCCAGACCATCGGCCGCGCCGCGCGCAATGTCGACGGGCGCGTGATCCTCTATGCCGACCGCATCACCGGAAGCATGGAACGCGCCATGGCTGAGACCGGACGGCGTCGCGACAAGCAGGAGGAATTCAACCAGGCCAATGGCATCACCCCGACCACGATCAAGCGCCGCATCGCCGATATCGTCGCCGACACTGCCAGCAAGGATGGCGTCACTGTCGACCTGGGCGACGATGAACGCAACAACCTCGTCGGCCACAATCTGCGCGCCTATATCGAGGAGCTGGAGGGCCGGATGAGGAACGCCGCAGCAGACCTCGAATTCGAAGAGGCCGGTAGGTTAAGGGACGAGATCAGGCGGCTGGAGGCGGACGAACTGGGACTGCCAGACGCAGACAAGAAAGCACCAGTGAAAGGTCGCGCCCAGGAAGGCAAGCCAGGAACGCGCAAGCTGCGCTATGGCAAGACTCAGCGGAAATGGGGAAAGTAGAGCATCAAGCGAAAGGGCGTGGACCGCTCAAACACCCTTGCTTGCGCACCGGCGGAGCGATCCACGCCACAACGACCCGAAGTTCTCATTCTTATGATTAACTTCGTTTTTTGGTGTTAACTCATCCATCCTGGAATGCAAGCAGAGCGGTCCGATTTCTCACCACGCGGGGGTCGCGCTCACTCCCCTGCCTGTGCCGTCTGCCGCGTGTCGAGCCATCTGAAGACCCGCTCTTGCGTGTCCCCAATCGCTTGACGCACCTCCTGCGATATATGGTAGAGCTTGCGTCTCCGGTCTACGGGGTCTCGCACGAAGTAGACCAGGCCAAGACCGACCAGATGCCTCAGTGTAGCGTTGAATTTCGTTTCCGAAACGCCAACGGTTTCGACGAATTGCGAGTAGCTGATACCGGGCCTCAGATGAAGGTAGAGAATGATCTGGTATTCACAGGTGAGGTGCTTCACCCTCAGCTTGTGAATCTTGTGACGGCTCTGAATCGAGACCTCAGGATTTTCAATTCCCAATGATTTGAACGCCTCAAGACTGGATGCCCGATAAAACTCAAACTGTCTGATAATCGCTTCTCGAATATCTTCATCGAGGCCGTAGATCTTGCTTCTCTTGTCGTGCCTGTTGACCTCAGAATATAGCACGCCTCTGGCGTGCATCTGACCCAATATCTTGAAAAACCCCGTGCTGGATAACCGCGTATGCGGAAACAGCTCCTTTGGTGTCAATCTGTCCAGGTCCAGTAGAACACAGGCTATCTGATATTCGTGCGTCAGCAACGGGACGCCAAGGCGTTCGGACAGGCCGTCAACTATCTCGATGTACCGTTCAACCAAGGGGATTACTATTTCCAAGCGCGAAGCGTCGCCAGCAGGGGCGCATCCGACAATTTGCCTCATAAAGTGAAGCCATATTTAGCGCTATACCTGTAACTTGCACGATGCAAAGCTTTTCCTGCGACCCGAACCACTGCTTGGCAGTGGTAACTTTATCCCGGCCTTGGAGATGCGCACCGCATTACTGAGGCCGGGTTTTTTTTGGGAGTATCGCACAGCCATAGGGCGGCGCAGGGGGTCATCGGCCTCACGCAGCGACGTGGCTTTCTGCAATTCCAACCTGATGCAAAATACGCTAGGGGCGCAGCCTGACGACAAGGGGTATTTGGAATATGACCAGCATCCGCATTCGAAACCTTCCGGGAGATTTCAACTTCGGCGCACGCGTCGATGGCGTGACCTGGGACAATCTATATGACGAGGACCTGCGCGCGCAGCTCAACCAGCTGTTTGAGGACCGGGGCGTCATCATCTTCGAGAACATGGAGCCCAGCTCGAAAATGCAGGTGGAGTTGAGCAAGGTGTTCGGACCGCTCAAGGACCACCCCACCAAAACCGTACCGCGTGCCGCCGACGATATCGAGGAAGGTGTGATCGACATGCATCGCCTCCCCGAAGAAGTCGACGAATCACTGCACGGCGTCACCGTGGTCAATGGCGAGCCCCAGGTCGCCTTCATCCCGTGGCATTTCGACCACACCTATAATGACGAGCTAAACCGCGCGGGCGTGCTGCGCTCGGTGGTGAGTGCGCCCGAGCGTGGCAGGACCGGCTTTGCCGACGGCGTCGAACTCTACAAGGATTTCGATCCCGATCTGCTGGCCAGGATCGAAGGGCTGAACGCGATCTACACTCTCGATACGCGGCTGACGCAGCAGCGCTTCGGCCGCACCTTCGAGATCAAGGGCGACTTGCCGATGATGGCACCCACCGTGCTGGAAGCGGCGATCTTTCCGCGCGCGATGCACCCGATGGTCTGGACGCGCGACAGCGGTGAGAAGGTCGTCCACGTCTCCGGCTTTTCCGCCGCAGGCATCGAGCATCACGAAGACCCGGAAGGCGACGCATTATTCGAGGAAGTCTGCCAGGAAGTTATCCGCAAGGCGCATGGCTATTTCCATGACTGGAAACCGACCGATATGGTGATCTGGGACAATTGGCGGGTCATGCATTCGGTTGAAGGCTGCGATCCCAAATATGAGCGGCGCATGCACCGCACCACGATCAAGGGCGATTACGGCCTCGGCTATTTCGAAGACGGCAAGAAGATCGGCGAGGTCAACCGCGCAATCGCACCGCTTGACCTGCCAGCCTGAAGCCAGGCCAGTTTGCCGGACATAACCAGTCTGCCGGACACAACCGGCTATTTGGGAGACACACATGGCATTTTCCTGGGATTCCGAACTTGCGGCGCTGATCGAAGCTGTGGCGGCAGCACGAGCCGATCTGCCGCCTCCGCCGCCGCGCGGGGATGCGGTGGGGCTGCGCGAAGCAACAAATCCACTGATGGCGGCAATGGCCGAGGCCGTGCCGCACAATCCTGCTATCACCCGCACAAGCCATTCCGTCACATCCCACGATGGCGCAGAGATCGCGCTGCACTGGTTCGCAAAAACCGGCAGCTCGCCCGGCTCTGCCGTACTTTATGTTCATGGCGGCGGGATGATCTGCGGCAGCGTCGATCTCTATGTGCCAATCATCGAGGATTACGTCGCGACATCTGGCGTGCCGATGTTGGCGGTATCCTATCGCCTCGCGCCCGAGTTTCCCCATCCGACCCCGGTCGAGGACGCATTTGCCGGGCTCAAATATCTGTTCGACCATGCTGGCGATCTGGGTGTCGATCCTGCACGCATCGCAGTGTTGGGCGATAGTGCAGGCGGCGGCGTCGCGGCCGGAGTTGCCCTGCTCGCACGCGACCGGGGGCTCGCGCTCAAGCGGCAGATGCTCGTCTATCCGATGCTCGACGACCGCAATATCATACCCGACCCGGAACTGGAGCCCTTCGCCGGCTGGACCTACGACAATAATTTCACCGGCTGGAGCGCGTTGCTAGGAGATGCGCTGGGCAGCGACGATGTACCGGAAGCGGCGGCCCCGGCCCGAGCGAAGGACCTCACCGGAATCGCGCCAGCCTATGTCGAATGCGGAGAACTCGATATCTTCCGCGACGAGGATATCGAATACGCCCGGCGGATCGCGGCGGCAGGCAGCTCGATCGAACTGCATATCCATCCCGGCGCACCGCACGGCTTTGAGCGGCTCGGCGCAGGCAGCGATGTCGCCAATCGCGCAATGGCTGACCGCTACCGGGTACTGGGCGCGCTTTAGGAATCTTTGACACAATCGGGATACGCCCCGCCGCACTGCGACGATTGACCTTGCGCATCCCAGTGTGATTCGCTAGATAGGTCGAGAACACTGTTCTCAAGAGGCTTGAGCTATGAACAATCCGATCCTTGCGACGCTGATCGAAAATTACCGGTGGGACCTTTCGCTCTACACCTTTGTCGGCATCATCGGGCTATCCATGCTCGGCGCGCGGCTGATACGGCTGGTGCCCGCCCTCAGGTCGGCCGATGACCTTAATGTCAGCACTTACAAGGAGAAGATGGTCAAGCCTCGCTACGCGGCCAACCAGAAATGGAACATGAAATGGGGCCTGTTCTTCACCGCGATCATCTTCGTGGCGATCATGCCCTTTTGCCTGACGCTGGCTCCGCAGCCGCTGTGGAGCATGATGCTCGATATGGTCGTGATCCTGATGGTCTATGATTTCTTCTATTATCTGACGCATCGCTTTGTCTTCCACGATGCCGGCTTCCTGGGCGGCCCGCTGATCTGGATGCACGCGGTGCATCACCGCCAGCACAATCCCTGCCGGCGCGATTCGAGCTATATCCACCCGCTTGAGGTGTTCCTGGGCCTCGGGCTTTACGTTGCGACGATTGCCCTGCTGCCGCTGGCGATGGGCAAATTCCATGTCGCAACCATCATCATCACCTGGATCGCTTTCCAGCAAATCAATTTGCACAATCACGATCGGTGGGAGACGGACAAGTTCCCGTACAAATATCTCAGCTATGCGGCAAAGCTGCACCACTTCCATCACGCCAAGTTCACCGGCGGCAATTTCGCGACGATCACCCCGCTCTATGATTGGATGTTCGGAACGCTCGACAACGGCGAAGGCGGCAAAAGCTCGGCGCGGAAGCTGAAGGATATCGAAGCCCAGACCGAGGCCGCCGAAGCCTGAGACGCCAGACCGGAACCGCGCCTGCATCGCCAGGCGCTTGACCGCAAGGTCCTTCCCGCCTCACAGTGGCTCGCAAGTCGCACCCGCGTAAGGAGCGGCGTGCGGGAGGAATGCGACGATGAGCGCGGACGACGCATTTCAGGAATGGCGGCGCCATTGGCCGGTCGTACTGCCCTGTTTCCTCTCCATCATGCTGATTTCGACACATGGCTATTCGCTGGGTGTGATGATCCGGCCGCTCGAGCAGGAATTCGGCTGGCCGAGAGCGCAGATCTCGGCGGGTCTCCTGATCATCTCGGTCCTGGCATTGTTTGCCGGGCCGGTCATAGGGACGTTGGTGGACAGATTCGGCGCACGGCGGATCGGCCTGTCCGGTATCCTGTTCTATTGCGCAAGCCTGGCAGGCCTTTCGCTGGCAAATTCCAACATCCTGTCATGGTGGGGACTGTGGTTTATCGTTGCGCTGGGCGCTTTGACGATCATGCCGATGGTCTGGCTCTCCGTTCTCAACGGATATTTCTTCAAGAGCCGAGGCCTCGTCCTGGCGATCGCGCTTTCGGGCACCGGCCTGGGCGCGGCTATCTGGCCGATGCTCGCCAATGGATTGGTGGAAGCGCAAGGCTGGCGCATGGCATATATCGGCATGGGAGCGATCGGAGCCATGGTATGCTTCCCGATCGCATGGCTACTGTTTCGCGAGCACCCTTCACACCGTCGTTCTGAAAATCGCGCTGAGCCAGATCGGGTTTCGCCGGCAAGTTCAGCGGCAAAGCACCAGATGGCCAGCATGCGCTTCTTCAAGCTGGCCGCCGCCGCTCTGCTATTTGCCGTGGCGAACGGCACCGTAACGCAAAATATGGTTCCCTTGCTGCTGAGCGAAGGCTTGAGCCCGGCGAAGGCTGCGGCAACGGCAGGGCTCCTGGGCATAGGATCGATCATCGGCCGTGTCGTCGGCGGCTTCCTGCTCGATCGTTTCAACGGCAATATCGTGGCGGCGGTAAGCGTCATTCTTCCCCTCATTACCGTGGCGATCCTGATGGACATGGACCAGTCGCAGTTCCTGGCGGGCGTGGCTTGCCTCGTCATGGGATTCGCGATCGGTGCGGAGCTTGATTGCTGTGCTTATCTTACCGGTCGGCATTTCGGCATCCGCAATTTCCCAACCCTTTTTGGGACGATCAACGGGTTGCTGTTGTTCGGCACCGGGGTCGCGCCGGTCCTGGCCAATCTCGTCTTCGATGCCACGCGCAGCTACGATCTGGTTCTGATCACGCTAATCCCGTCTTTCCTGCTGATAGCCCTCATTTTCCTTTCCCTGGGTAGCTACCGCAATCTCGACCCAGAAACCGGTGAGGAAATCGCGAACCTCAGGGCATAACCTGCCCGCCATCGACATGCAGGGTCTGACCGGTGATGAAGCAGTCCGGGCTCGCCAGATAGACAGCGATGCGACCGACATCCTCATAGCATTCGGCAAAGCGCCGCAAGGCCAGCTGCGATTCATATTTGGGCAGCTCCTCAGGGTTTTGCACGAAGAATTCCATGAAACCCTCGCTCTTCGCTCCGGGGCAGATCGTGTTGATCCGGATTCCGTCCTTGCCCCAGTCGCGAGCGGCAGCGCGCGAAACGCCGCGAATGCCTTCCTTGGCCGCCGCATAGGATCCAGACCCGAGCCCGCCCTGAACGCCCATCAGCGAGCCCATGTTGATGATCGAGCCACCTTGCTTGGCCAGTGCTGCATGGGCCTCCTGCATGAAGTAGATCGTGCCGAACAGGCCGGAGCCAATCACCGATTCGAGCTGTTCGTCGGTCTGCTGTTCGAATGACACATGGGTCGGCGTCGACTGGGCGTTATTGACCAGGACATCGATCCGCCCGAAAGCCTCGATCGCTCGGGCGACTGTGTCCTTGGCCGCACCGCGCTGCCTGACATCGCCGGCAACTGTAATCACCTCGGCCCCTTGTGCGCGCAGCTGCTCCGCCTTGCCATCTAGCTTCTCCAGCACTCGCCCGGTCAGGACGAGTTTCGCACCTTCATCGGCAAACGCGCGCGCAATGCCATAGCCGACACCCTGTCCACCGCCGGTAACAATCGCGACCATTCCATCCAACACGCCCATCTTCGCCCTCTCCTTGCCCGCAGCCTTGCGAGTCACAAATTGCCGAATTTTGCTTCGTATGCTCCGGTATCGCCGCTCGCCAGCAGTTTCGCCTGTTCGACCCAGCTATCGCGCCGAGCCCTTCCGGCAAATGTGCCAAGCTGAGCATCGATGCTGTCGAGATCCTCCTCGCTCCACCCGGCGATCTGATCGAAGCGAGTAATGCCAAGCGAAGCCAGCAGCGCGACCAACTTGGGACCGACCCCCTTGATCTTGCCAAGGTCGTCTGTCGCTCCCGCATCTGATGGAGCGGGCGGGGTAGCCTCGGTTTCGCGCACAGCCTGTTCCTCGACTTCATCCTGTGCGGCAACAGCGATGATCTCTCCCAATCCGGCCATGGTTCCTGCCCCCGGTGGCGGTGTCAGGTCTGCGGCAGGCGGCGCATCGATCAGCGCCTGGTTGCGACCGGCGGGTGCTGCGCCCTCGTCAAGCGCATCGGGCTTGCGCTCACGCGGGGACTGGATCGTCGATCCACGGCGGAACAGCCACCAGGCAACCGCGATACCGATCAGCAGGACGATAACGAAAGCGAGCCAATTGGCCTCAATCATCTGCAGCAAAAAACTAGCCTCCTCGATTCCAGATGACCCAGCCAATAGCCAAGCCGAGCGCAAAGGTCAGCTCCAGCATCACCAGCATTTCAAACCATAGTGGCATGATGGGCCTCCTCGCCTAACCCGGTCCCGGCGCGTCGACCGGTGTGGGCTTCAGCGGCATGGTTTTCCTTTTTTCAGCATATGTTCAATACGCTCCAGTGTTTTTCGTTCACCTGAAAGCGATAAGAAGGCTTCTCTCTCCAGATCGAGTAAGTATTGCTCGCTCACCAAAGTAGGCGAGGAGAGATCTCCACCGGCAATGACATAGCCTAATTTTTCAGACATTAACTTTTCGTGTTCGGTAATGAAACCGGAATGAAGCATAGTGTCGGCACCCACCAGGAATGAGCCCAGAATTTGCTTGCCGAGAACTTTAATTTTCTTTTCGTTTGATGGTGCCTGATATCCTTTGTCTGCCAAGCCAATAACTGCTGCTTTGGCATCGGCGATCAATCGTTTTTTATTAATGGAAATAGAATCAATACCTTTTCTTAATAAACCCAGATCCATGGCTTCGTGTGCCGAAGTTGAAACTTTTGCCATTCCAATATTTAAAAACAGCTCACGAATTAAAGGGGTCTCAATATCTCCCTGATTGAAAAGTTCCGAAGCACGTAAGGCCATTTCTTTGGAGCCTCCACCACCGGGGATCAGTCCAACACTCATTTCTACCAATCCCATGTAAGTTTCTGCAGCAGCCTGAGTGATGTCTGCATGTATGGCAATTTCACAGCCTCCACCTAAGGTCATGGCGTGTGTTGCTACCACTACCGGAACATTGGAATAACGTATTTTTTGGGTGGTCTGTTGGAACGCACGTATGGAAAAATCCATTTCGTCGTAATCTTGCTCAACAGCCATCATAAATATGATCGCCAGATTGGCTCCTGCCGAGAAGTTTTGACCCTGATTGGCAATAACCAGTCCCTTGTAGTTTTCCTCAGTCAGATCTATGGCATGCTGAATGGCTTGTAAGGTGTCGCTGCCAATAGAATTCATTTTTGAATGGAATTCCAAATTCACGACTTCATCACCCAGATCAATTAAAGAAGCAGCATCGTTCTTCCAAATGGTATTCGCTTTTTTGCGAACATACAGATCGATCAGAGCATCCTGGTCCGGAAGAGTTCGGTATTTTTTATCCGGATCATTAAAGAATAATTTTGATGATCCTTCAATTTTGTAGAATGAACGCTGTCCGGTATCCAGCATCTCC
>JAQWKP010000289.1 GCA_029247785.1 Novosphingobium sp. | reverse complement strand
CGCCGAATCCATCGCCAAGCTGACAGCCTGTTGCAGGCCTTCTTGCGTCGGGGTCAGGACAAAGCGGCTATCATCGACGACTTCGATATTCCAATCGCGCTCTCCGGTGAGGCCGGCGCCGGTTGTCAGGGGAAGGATTTCTTCCCTGGCCGCATCAACCTGGCCCGGATCTTTCAACATGAAGCTGAGCCGACCGCCCTTGCCCGAAATATCTCCGATCCCGATGCGCGGCTTGGCCAGGCGCAGGCGGGCGCGCACCATCTCTTCCATGTTTTCGACCCGCTGTTCCCTGACCTGCTCGGGCTCCGCTTCAAGCAGAATGTGGCTGCCACCCGCCAAGTCGAGGCCAAGATTGACCATCGGTTCGGGCAGCGCGTCGGGCCATGAAGTTCCGGAAAGCGAAAACAGTGACGGCAATGCGGCTGCGCAGGCCAGCAGCGTCAAACACCAATAGGTAATTCTCTTCCAGAGAGGAAAGTCCAGCATTGCTTGTGACCTCTACAGGACCGGGAGCAGAGAGTGCCGCTCAGTCATTTGCCGGTGCGGCAGCGGTTTTGTCTATGACATCGGAAATCGTCGACCTCAGTGCCTTGACCTTCACGCCATTGGCGATTTCGACGTCTGCATAGTTCTCGTCGATCCGCGTCACCTTGCCCAGTAGTCCGCCGCCGGTGAGCACCTGGTCGCCCTTCTGAAGCGCCGCGATCTTGTTGCGGTGTTCCTTCTGTTGCCGCATCTGCGGCCTTAGTATCAGGAACCAGAAGATCAGGCCCATCGCAACGAGCGGCATGAATTGTAACCAGGCTGGCGGTGCCCCTGAGCCGGATGCTGCCGCAAGGACTGAAATGATAGTGCTATTCATCTGCGCAAAACTGCTTTCCTATGGCTCGCGTCCGGTAAGGCCTGATGCCCAATGGTTCGGACTTTGCGCGCGGTTAGCAACAAAGCAGAGGGCTGGCAACGCGGCTCGTATCTGCAAGCAATGGCTGACGCTGTATCCGCACCTTGCCATGGGCTGCGGGCCTGCCTATAGGCCCAGCCCTCGGTCGGGACGTAGCGCAGCCTGGTAGCGCATCACACTGGGGGTGTGGGGGTCGGAGGTTCGAATCCTCTCGTCCCGACCAGATATTTTCAAAATCTTCCTAATTTCCGCGGACATTGGTTGGGTATTGTCTGCCCAATGCCTCGAACGCGCAGACTGCGCCCCGCATTGTCATTTTCCTACAAGTGCCAAATTGGTTATCTGTCTGATTCGTTTTCACCAATCGGAGCGCATTATGGCCCTTCTCACCACGCTTATCGGCCCTCTCACCTCGATCATCGACAAGGTCATTCCCAACCCGGCCGAGCGCGATCGCGCCAAGCTTGAATTACTCAAAATGGAATCGTCGCAGGAAATGGACCTGCTGCAAACCCGGCTTTCGGCGATCATCACCGAAGCGCAATCCCATGACCCCTGGACCAGCCGCGCCCGGCCAAGCTTCCTCTATGTGATGTATGCAATGATCCTCTGGGCCCTGCCAATGAGTATCATCGGGGCAATCAACCCGGCCACAGCCGGATCAATTGCCTATAGCATCAACGCCTATCTCGGCGGGATTCCCGAACCGCTCTACGCATTGTTCGGAACCGGCTACCTCGGCTATTCGGCGATGCGCCAATGGGGCAAGATCAAGGGTGTCGACAAATAGGCCTGGCGATCCCGCGCATGCTACAATTCCGTTGCCGGATGCGCGCAGACAGCTGCGCGGGATCCGGTAACGGAAATGATTGCCGCACCACGGGCGTACTTGCCTTGAGCCCTGCCCGGACCTAGGTCCATCACCTTTCCAGCGAATGAGGGCGAATATGGCAAAACGGCTGGTCTACGTGCTCAACGGCCCAAATCTTAATCTGCTCGGTATGCGCGAGCCGGAGATCTACGGCCACGACACGTTGGATGATATCGCAGGCATGCTGGAAGACCGGGCGCGCGAACTGAACTGCGAAATCGAGATGCGACAGTCCAATCACGAGGGCCATCTTGTCGACTGGTTGCATGAGGCGCAGGCTGAAAGCGTCCATGCCGTGCTGCTGAATGCCGGAGCCTACACCCACACCAGCATAGCCCTGCTCGATGCCATGCGCTCCATCGTGACGCCGGTGTTTGAAGTGCACCTGTCCGACCCCACCACGCGTGAGGAATTCCGCCACACCAGCTATGTGGGGCTAGCTGCGCGCGAGACTTTTCAGGGACATGGTGCGAAAAGCTATTTGCTCGCCCTGGACGCAGCAGCCCAGCTCTAGCAGTCCCGCTCTATCGACTACGCTCTAACGGCACGCCCGGCAGGCTCTTCGCGGTTCTGATCGTGAGCGATGTCTTAACATTGTCGACATTGGGCGCAGGCGTCAGCTTCGAGGTAAGAAATTCCTGGAAGCTCTGCAAATCATTGCTGACGATCTTCAGAATGAAATCGATCTCGCCATTGAGCATGTGACATTCACGCACTTCGGGCAGGGAACGCATGTGATCCTCGAACTGGCGTAGCGCCTCTTCTGCCTGGCTTTTCAAGCTTACCAGCGCGAACACCGTGATGGTGAATCCCAATTTGGCAGCGTCAAGATCGGCATGATACCCGCGAATCACGCCATCTTCCTCAAGCGAACGAACCCGGCGCAGGCAGGGCGGCGCGGTCAGTCCGACGCGCTTGGCCAATTCAACATTGGTCACGCGGCCTTCATCCTGCAATTCGGCCAGCAATTGACGGTCGATCCCGTCGAGATTGATCATTATTTCGTCCCCTGTGTGCCTTGCTCACCTTTCGTAATCGATCAACTGGGTCGCTGCGACAAAAAAGATCGCAATGCGCTAATAAAATTTTTCGCCGGTCATGCGTCCCGCTTTGCAACGCTGTTGCAGTCCCGGCTTCCACAACACGGTCGAATTGCTAGGAGAAACAACCGAACCCCTGGGATCCGACTTTGCTGTTCATCGCTGCAAGGTCATGCGGAGCATGGATGCATTTCGACGATCGCCTAGATACCGTGTTGCGCCTGCCTGCGATGGGCAAGGCATTTGCGCGCACCCAATACAGGCAATTGCTCGATATTCTCGGTCGCGTCGGCGCAGATGCCAACGGTTCGCAGATCGATTCGGCCTATCGCAAGCTAGCGGGACTTTCAGAGACAATTCCCGCCCGCGAGAGAGCGGATATTCTGGGACGATCAGATTCGCGACTGCAGAACTCGCGGCTCTTGACAGCTCTGCTGGACGGCGAGCCGAGCGTCGCCAGCGCTGCTATCGGAACAGCGCAATTGAGCGAAGCGGAGTGGTTTGCATTGATACCGGCCCTGCCCGTGCGTGCACGAGGCATCCTACGCCATCGCCGAGATCTTGGTCCGAAGATCGACAAGCTGCTTGAACAACTCGGCATCAGCGATCGGGGCCTGCCGCCGGCCGAAATCGATCTTGGCGCGACCGGAGACGACAGCGAGCCGCTCGAACTGGTCACTCTTGCTCCCAACGAAGATGCGGAGCTTGAGGAGGGTACCGAGGCCGAAAGCGAAATCTCCGCTCTGCTCAAACGGATCGATGCTTTCAGCAGGGCCAAGCGAGAAGGCCACCAGACGCAAGCAAGCCATGCCGATGCACCGCGCCTGCCGCTTGAGGACCAACTCGACGATTTGCACGCCAGAAGGGCCGAGCCGTTCGACTTCGCAACCGGTTCCGATGGACGCGTTTGCTGGACTGACCCCGCAGTCGCACCAATGGTCGTGGGCATGCGCCTCGCGCCAGCCGATCAAGACGACGCTCAGATCGTCCCGACCGACATGATGTTGGCAATGCGCCACCGCCAACCCCTGCGCCATTTTCCCATCTCGATCCGCGGCGCACAGGCGGTCAGCGGTGACTGGCTGGTGGACGCGGCACCGCGATTCGATCCGGGAATCGGCGGGTTTGTCGGCTATGTTGGAAGATTTCGCCGACCTGCCGCAAAAACCGCGACAGACACCCTGCCCGAAGGAGTCTCGGGCGAATCTGACCGTATCCGGCAGATCCTGCATGAACTTCGCACGCCCGCCAACGCTATCCAGATTTCGGCCGAGATCATTCAGCAGAACCTGTTCGGACCAACCCCGCATGAATATCGCGCGATCGCCGCGATGATTGCCAGCGACACCGCCTATGTCCTGGCAGGCTTCGACGAGCTTGAGAGGCTGGCAAAACTCGAAGGGGAGGCCATCGAGCTTGACGAGGAAGGGACCTGTAACGTCGCGGCAGTGGTTACTTCGATCGTCGACCAGCTCGATGCGTATACTGCGAAGCGCGAAAGTGGATTCGCCTTCAAGCCTGCAGAGAGCCCCACTCCTGTCGCAATGGCTGAGGAGGAAGTCGAGCGCATGGTGTGGCGGTTGCTCGCTGTCCTCGCTGGCGAGGCGAACCCTAATCAACGCCTCGCGCTTTCCTGCGAACTGGAAAACAATCATGCGGTGCTTCGCGCCGCGCTTCCCGCTGTCCTCGCCGCACGAAGTGGCGATGAAATATTCAGCGCCGACTTTGGCGAAAAAACCG
>JAQWKP010000285.1 GCA_029247785.1 Novosphingobium sp. | reverse complement strand
ATCGGGTTGGGCGAGGATGGCCCGACGCATCAGCCCGTTGAACATGTCATGAGCCTCAGGGCCATGCCGGGCTTGCTGGTGTTCCGTCCGGCCGACGCGGTTGAGACAGCTGAAGCCTGGGCTTTGGCGCTGAAGGAAAGTGAACGCCCATCGGTGCTGTGCCTGTCGAGGCAGGGATTGCCACCGCTTCGCAGCGATTCTGAGCTGAAGAGTGCTCGCGGTGCGTACCGATTGAAGGCGGCAGAACATCAGCGGCAGGTGGTGCTGGTCGCTACCGGATCCGAAGTCGCGCTGGCACTGGATTGCGCGGGCGCGCTGGAGGCGGACGGAATCGGCACGGATGTCGTCTCGATGCCGTGCTGGGAGCTGTTTGCCGAACAGGATGCAGGCTATCACGCCGAGCTGCTGCCTGCCGGCGTGCTTAGGGTCTCCATCGAGGCCGGCGTCACGCTCGGCTGGGAGAGGCATGTCGGGCAGAACGGCATCACTATCGGCGTCGACAGCTTCGGCGCATCGGCACCTGCCGGTGACTTGTTCCGCCATTTCGGCCTCACCGCGGATGCAATCGTTCCGCAGATAAAACAACATTTCGAAGTCTGACAGGAGTTTAATTCATGGCGACCAAGATTGCGATCAACGGTTTCGGACGTATCGGGCGGCTTGTCGCCCGGGCCATTCTCGAGCGCAATGACCACGATCTCGAACTGGTTTCGATCAATGATCTGGCCGACACCAAGTCAAATGCGCTGCTTTTC
Organism: Novosphingobium sp.; assembly: GCA_029247785.1. Classification (GTDB taxonomy): domain Bacteria; phylum Pseudomonadota; class Alphaproteobacteria; order Sphingomonadales; family Sphingomonadaceae; genus Novosphingobium. Next base: position 868 of record JAQWKP010000285.1, on the reverse strand, counting down.
GGCCATGATAGTACCCATGGCCGTTTCCCCGGTACGGTGAGCGCCGGCGATGGCGTGATGACCGTCAACGGCAAGGACATTCTCGTCACGGCTGAGCGCGATCCCGGTAAGCTGCCGCATGCCGCGCAGGGAATCGACCTGGTGCTGGAATGCACCGGCTTCTTCCAGTCCAAGGAGGCTTCGCTGCCCCATCTCGATGCGGGTGCCAAGCGGGTGCTGATTTCAGCCCCGGCAAAGGGCGTCGACAATACCGTGGTCTTCGGCGTCAACCATGGCACGCTGACGGCGGATCAGGTCGTCGTCTCCAACGCCAGCTGCACCACCAACTGCCTCGCGCCGATCGCCAAGGTCTGCAACGATACAGTGGGTATTGAGCGCGGCTTCATGACGACGATCCACAGCTACACCAACGACCAGCGCATTCTCGATCAGATCCATTCGGACCTGCGTCGCGCGCGCGGCGGTGCTGCCAACATGATCCCGACCACCACTGGCGCAGCCCGCGCCGTCGGCCTGGTGCTGCCTGAACTCAATGGCAAGCTGGATGGCAGCTCGGTGCGTGTGCCGACACCGAATGTAAGCCTGGTTGACCTTGTCTTCACTCCTGGCCGGGATACTTCGGTCGAGGAAATCAACGGAGCCTTCAAGGCCGCCGCCGATGGCCCGATGAATGGCGTGCTTGATTATACCGATCAGCCGCTGGTGTCGTCCGACTTCAACCATTATCCGGCCAGCTCGACGGTTGATTCCCTGGAAACCACGGTGATGGAAGGCAAATTGGTTCGCGTTGTATCCTGGTATGACAATGAATGGGGCTTCTCGAACCGCATGATCGACACCGCAGGCGCAATGGCCAGCCTGCTGTGAA
>JAQWKP010000275.1 GCA_029247785.1 Novosphingobium sp. | reverse complement strand
TCTCGACCGCGCAGCAAGCGAGACCAAAAGTCATCCACCACAGCGAGCCGGTGCGCGCCCATTGGAACAGCTCTTCGGTGGACGTGACCAGAAAACCTTTGTCGCCGATCTCTTGGTTGAGATCATTGAAGAAAGCCTGATCAGGCGGGTTCGTCTCGCCAGCGTTCGGAGTGATGAGACTGTTCATTCCCAGTCCAGAGCTCCTTTCTTCCAAGCATAGGCCAAGCCGACTGCAAGCTCGAACAGGAACACCATCATCGTGATCCAGCCCGGCCAACCGGTCATGTCGAGCGAAACCGCCCAGGGAAACAGAAACGCCGCTTCAAGGTCAAAGATGATGAACAGGATCGCCACCAGATAAAAGCGCACGTCAAATTGGCTACGTGGGTCTTCGAAGGCCGGAAAGCCGCACTCATACTCGCTGAGTTTCTCGGCATCGGGATTATGCGTGCCGGTCAGACGAGAGACACCCATCGGCAGGAACACGATCACGGCAGACAGTCCCAGCGCGATGACCAGGAAGATCAGGATCGGCAGATATTCTGAAAGATCGACCAAGACGAAGACTCACGATTCCGGTTCGGTATGCGCGCCCTAATCCGGGTGGCGACACTGTGCAAGGCCCACTCCGGTCCATATCCGTGTGGATTTTCCACCCGCCCACAGGCAATTGCGCAACCGGCGCCAAAACAGAGCGCTAAACACGGTCCATTGCCAATGCCGCATTGCAGCATTAGTGAGGGCTCATACCACACATATGCCCTCCGAAAGGCAAACCAGACATGGCCCAGATTTCTGCCACCGATCCAATCGTCATCCTGTCCTACGCCCGCACGCCGATGGGCGGGTTGCAAGGCGCGCTCGCCGAAGTGGAGGCGACTGACCTGGGTGCAACCGCAGTCAAGGCAGCGGTCGATCGTGCCGGCGTATCAGGTGAGGATATCGACAGAATCTATATGGGCTGCGTACTACCCGCCGGTCTGGGTCAGGCCCCCGCCCGCCAAGCCGCGCTCAAGGCCGGCCTGCCCAAATCGGTTCAGGCGACTACAGTCAACAAGGTGTGCGGCTCAGGCATGCAAACCGTGATCATGGGCAGCGAGGCCCTGGCCGCTGGCAGCATCGATCTTGCCATCGCCGGAGGCATGGAAAGCATGTCAGGAGCGCCTTACCTGCTCAAGAAGCACCGCGGCGGTGCACGCGCCGGCCACGACACCGCCTATGACCACATGTTCCTCGACGGTCTCGAAGACGCTTATGACGGCGGCTCAATGGGCAGCTTCGCCCAGGCCGTCGCCGATGAGTACCAGCTGACCCGCGAGGCACAGGACGATTATTCGATCGAATCACTGCGCCGCGCGCAACAGGCGATTGCTGACGGCAGCTTTGCCGATGAGTTAGTTCCGGTCACCGTCAAGACCCGCAAGGGCGAAGTCGTTGTCGATACCGATGAGCAGCCCGGACGCGGCAATCCTGCCAAAATTCCCACACTGAAGGCGGCCTTCGCCAAGGACGGCACAATCACCGCGGCAACTTCCAGCTCGATCTCGGACGGGGCAGCAGCAGTGGTCATCACTCGCGAAAGCGTCGCTGCGGCCAAGGGACTTTCGCCCGTCGCAAGGGTCGTGGCCGTCTCTGCTCACGCCCATGAGCCGCAACGTTTCCCGACAACGCCGATCGCTGCAATCAACAAATTGCTCGATCGGGCGGGCTGGTCGATTGACGAGGTCGACCTGTTTGAAGTCAATGAAGCCTTTGCCTGCGTAGCCATGTTCGCAATGCGCGACCTCGGCATCGCGCATGAGAAGATCAATGTGAATGGCGGCGCGACCGCGCTGGGTCATCCGATCGGCGCATCGGGCACTCGCATCATCGTCACCTTGATCAATGCATTAAAGCAGAAGGGCCTTGAGCGCGGCGTTGCCAGCCTTTGCATCGGCGGCGGCGAAGCTACGGCAGTAGCTATAGAGCTGAGCTGAGAAATCTAGCCGGTCCGACGGGAGCGGAGATCAGGGCTCGCCGGGCCCCCAGAGGCGGTCTCGGCGGACAAACCCCTTGTAATTCTTCAGCTCGACATTGCACCAACCTGATTTGCAATCGTGTAGCCGGATAACGACACCCGGCTCGAGCCGCCAGAGCAAGGCTGATTTCACATTCGCTTCCTTACGCATATCGGCTTGGCCTTCACCAATGACGATGGCCGAACGAGCGCGTGACAGCATTCGACCCAGCATCCAGCCCTTCGTACCGTCGGGGTCTTCAACCAGTCTCCAGCCCTCTTCCCGCCGGATGATTTTCACTGGCAGGAATACCCGTTTGTAAACCCATTCAATGCGATAGCTGGTGCTGGGGCCGACCCTCATATTAACGACCTCGGCACGCACCGATGCCCAATAAGGCACTTTGACATTCTGCGCGAAAGCCGGAGTTGTAAACGCAATCAGGGCGGAAATGGCGATGACGCCGGGTAATCTCGACATGGCTCTTGCATAGCGCCCCAGCCTTTCAATCTTCAAGGCCGCTTGACCGTATTCCAGCCCCGGCCTAGCCCGATCTTGTCATGACCGTCGTTACCGATCCCAGCACAGCCCACCGGATTGCCGGAAAGCCGCGGGTGATCGTCACCCGCAAACTTCTTCCCGCAACCGAATCCCGGATGCAGGAGCTGTTCGATGTCACGCTCAACCAAAGCGATGAGCCCATGGACCGCGACGCGCTGATCCTGGCTATGCAGGATTGCGATGTCTTTGTGCCGACCGTGACGGATAGGATCGATGCCGAAATGATCGGCCATTCCGGGGACCGGCTTGGACTGATCGCAAATTTTGGGGCCGGCTATGAACATATTGACCTTGCAGCGGCGCGTGCGCGTAAGATCAAGGTCACCAATACGCCCAGTGTATTCACCGACGACACTGCCGATCTAACACTCGCGCTGATCATCATGGTTTCGCGGCGTTTTGCTCCAGCAATTCGCCAGCTTCATGACGGGCAATGGAAAGGCTGGGCACCTTCCGGACTGCTCGGGCACTCACTTGGCGGCAAGCTGCTGGCGATTGTCGGTATGGGCAGAATCGGTCAGGCGGTCGCCCATCGCGCTCGCGCCTTCGGCATGGATATCGCCTATCACAATCGAAACCGCTTGCCGCAGGCCAGTGAGAATATGCTCTCAGCCCGTTATGAGCCCGATCTCGACGCGCTGGTCGCCAATGCCGATATCCTCTCGCTGCACTGCCCGGCCACCGAGGAAACCCACCATATGATCAATGCCGCGCGGATCGCCTCGATGAAGCCGGAGGCCTATGTTGTGAATACTGCACGCGGCCAGTTGATCGACGAGGATGCGCTGGTCGAGGCGCTCTCGCAGGGCCGGTTGGGCGGCGCGGGACTTGATGTTTATAGCCGCGAGCCTGCCATTGACAGACGGTTGCTAGATCTTCCGAACGTCTCTGCCATACCGCATCTAGGAAGCGCGACATTCGAAGGCCGCGAGCAAGCCGGAGACAAGGTCATCGCCAATATCCGTTTCTGGGCCGATGGCCATCGCCCGCCCGATCAGGTGCTCCAAGCCTGGGAGTGAGCCGTGATCAGGGCTGTTTTCAGGCGGCTTGTCTGATCGCCCTATAATGGCCTAAAGACCGCTGCATATTTGATGTGGCCTGCGGGCGGGCTACAAACGGGGAGATTCATCAATGCGCAAATTCAGCGCAATTGCCGCGACACTTGCGGCCCTGGCATTGCCAACCATGGCCATCGCGCAGGACGGTCAAGCGGATGTAGCCAATTCCGGAGACACGGCCTGGATCCTGGCCTCGTGCGCCCTAGTCCTGCTGATGACGATGCCGGGTCTCTCGCTATTCTATGGCGGTCTGGTCCGCTCGAAAAATTTCCTTTCGGTCATGCTTCAATGCGGCGCTGTTGCCGCTGTCGCCTCGCTGGTTTGGATTCTCGTCGGCTACACGCTGGCCTTTGGTAATGTCACAAACGGCGTGCTGGGAGCCGGCAACGCCTGGATGCTGATCGACCTGGGCAATGTCCGGGATGGGACTGCAATCCCCGAAAGCAGTTTTGCGATGTTCCAGCTGACCTTCGCGGCAATCACCCCGGCACTGATGGTCGGTGCCTGGGTAGACCGGGCGCG
>JAQWKP010000264.1 GCA_029247785.1 Novosphingobium sp. | reverse complement strand
CTCACAAATTGCAGATACAGCGAGCGCGATGGCCGCCAGGCATTCGGCCGCAGCAACTTGCAGCTTGATCGTTTTTTCGTCCTGCTTTGCCGCCGCTTCAGCCATTGATTACCTTTCCTGCCGTGCCGGCCATGAATTGGTCGAGTCCAGCTAAGTACTTGCAAGGCATATTGCAAACCGGATCGCAGTTGTGCGCTCGGCAATCGAACGAGAACCGGACGCTTGGGCGGGCTGGGGTGAAGGCCGAACGAAAAAAGGCCCGACCGTTGCCGGCCGGGCCTTTGAAGTTTTGGGAGAGGATGCCTGAAAGGCAGCTTGGATATGGCTAGACGCCCGACATATTGCAAGTGCGAAGGCTGCATTTTATGTTGCAGAATTTGCAACATAAAGCGCTCTTTCTCTAAATAGTTGTAACTAGGTATTTAATATTGAAAATTATGAGGGGATTCGTATCCATGTTGAATTGACAGAAGCCGGTTGTAAGAGTCGCACTCGATTTGGTGCGTTGCAACATACCAATTGTTAGGAGGCAACTCACCCGGCTCCAGGCTTTCCCCATATTCAATGCGCCATGAACAAGGCGGGGCTGTTTTCCATCTCCTCAAGGAAGAAGCGGGTGACGCCGCCAAACAGGAATTCGCGCATGCGACTGTGCCCATAGGCGCCCATCACCAGCAGATCAGCAGTAGAGGCCGCAACCGCCAGCGTTTCCTCGATCGAGCCACGGCGGCCAATTTCGTTGAGCTCCGCCGCCACACCATGGCGCGAGAGATAGCGCAAGGCTTCGGTCGGCGGGAAATCGCCGGGGGCATTGGCTACCGTCACCACCTCAACCGCTTCGCAGCTCGCCAGAAGCGAAATCGATGCGCGAAGTGCCAGTGCTGCCTCATCGCCGCCGTCCCATGCGATGCACGCCTTGCGCAAGGGTACTGTCATCGACCTGTCGTCGGGAAGTGCCAGAACCGGTGTCCGTGACAGCATCGCCACGTCCCCGGCAAGACCGCCTGACCGCGACAGGATAACGACGTCAGCGAGCCGGGCCGCTTGGCCCAACGCATCAACCGGTTCCGCCTCGCTGCGGATCACGTCGAACGGCACGTCTTCTCGCTGTAGCCGCTCCTCGAGCTCGGCGGCATTGGTGTCGTCGTCGGTCATCGCCTGTTTGAGGGCTTCGGATGCGACGTAGCTGCCGCCCATCGGGTCCATCGCGATATAGCGAGCAACCGGCGTATCGATCAGCACCGTGACATGGCCGCCACAAGCCCGCGCGATCGAGAGCGCGGTTTCCAGCCTGGCGTCCATTCCCGGATTGCGATCTGCATTGACGAGTATCGAGCGCATTTCTGATTCTCCCCTGGCGTTTGAAGGGACACTAACCCCCGATTGCGTTGTCCGCCATGATCAAGATCAAACCGGCGACTCTATCCGGAAAACTGGACCTGATGGCACGCCATGGGCTATCGCGACTGGTGCCGCAGCATCTGGCGGCAGAAACGCTGCTTGGTCGGCCGACCTACAGAGAAAATGGAACTCTTTCGAGCATGAACAAGATCTATCCCACAGCGCAGGCCGCGCTTGACGGGTTGCTGACAGACGGATTGCTGATCGCCGCCGGCGGTTTCGGCCTTTGCGGCATTCCGGAGCGGCTGCTTGACGCGGTGCGTGACAGCGGGGTCAAGGACCTCACCTTTGCGTCCAACAATGCCGGGATCGACAATGAAGGTATCGGCAAGCTGCTGCGGACGCGGCAGGTGGCGAAGATGATTTCCTCCTATGTCGGCGAGAACAAGGAATTCGAACGCCAATTCCTGTCCGGCGAACTCGAAGTCGAATTCTGTCCCCAGGGCACTTTGGCCGAACGGATGCGTGCGGGCGGAGCCGGCATTCCCGGCTTCTATACCAAGACCGGCGTCGGCACTTCGGTAGCGGAGGGCAAGGAGACCAAGGCCTTCGATGGTGAGGAATATGTGCTGGAGCGCGGAATCTTGGCCGATCTGGCGTTGGTCAAGGCGTGGAAGGCGGATGAGACCGGCAATGTTGTGTTTCGCAAGACGGCGCGCAATTTTAACGTGCCCGCGGCGACCTGCGGCAAGGTCTGCCTGGTCGAGGTGGAAGAGATCGTCCCGACCGGCTCGCTCGATCCCGATTGCATCCACCTGCCTGGCGTATACGTCCAGCGCATGATTGTTGGCGTGCCCTATGACAAGAAAATCGAGTTTCGCACAGTAAGCGAAAGGGAGGCCGCCTGATGCCCTGGGACCGCAACCAGATGGCCGCGCGGGCGGCACAGGAATTGCGTGACGGCTTCTACGTCAATCTTGGCATCGGCATCCCGACACTGGTCGCCAATTACGTTCCCGAGGGCATCACGGTCACGTTGCAGAGCGAGAACGGCATGCTCGGCATCGGCCCGTTCCCCTCTGACGACGAGGTCGATCCCGACCTGATTAACGCGGGTAAACAGACCGTCAGCGAGTTGGCGCATTCGGCCTATTTTGACAGCGCCGCCAGTTTCGCGATGATCCGCGGCGGCCATATCGACCTTGCCGTGCTGGGCGGCATGGAAATCTCTCAGGACGGCGACATCGCCAACTGGATGATTCCCGGCAAGATGATCAAGGGTATGGGCGGGGCGATGGACCTCGTTGCCGGGGTCAAGAAGATCATTGTTGTGATGGATCATTGTTCGAAAGCGGGCGATCCCAAGTTCATTCCCGAATGCACTTTGCCGCTGACCGGACGCAATGTCATCGACATGATCATAACGGACCTTGCCGTCTTCGAGAGAGAGGATCACAATTCACCTTTCCGACTCGTCGAGCTGGCACCCGGCGTGACGGCGGAAGAAGTGAAGCAGAAGACCACAGCGCAATACGTGTAAATTGGGAGAATATAATATGTCCGATATCGCAGCCATCCCGCTGACTCGCATCGACGGCAGCGCCGATAGCCTAGGCGACCATGCAGGCAACGTCCTGCTGGTGGTCAATGTCGCATCGCAATGCGGTCTCACCCCGCAATATGAAGGGCTCGAGGCGATGTACAAACAATACAAGGACCAGGGCCTTGAAGTGTTGGGCTTTCCAGCCAATGATTTTGGCGCGCAGGAGCCAGGCACGCATGAAGAGATCGTCGAGTTCTGCTCCAGCAATTATGGCGTGAGCTTCCCGATGTTCGCCAAGGCGGACGTGACCGGCGACGGCAAGCAGCCGCTCTATGCCGCGCTGACCGCTGCGCAGCCCGACAAGGCTGGCCCGGCCGAGGAATTTCGCGAGCGCCTCAAAGGCTATGGCATGACCCCGACCGAGGACCCCGAGGTGTTGTGGAACTTCGAGAAGTTCCTCATCGCCAAGGACGGCAGCGTCGCCGCGCGCTTCGCTCCGGGCACCGAGCCGAACGATGCCGATCTTGTTGGCGCGATCGAGGCTGAACTGGCGAAGTAGCAATGGCCAGGCTCTCCCCGTCTCGCGAAGGCGGGGAGGTGCCGCGCACGGCCTGTCGCGGCAAGCTTGCCGTGAAGTCGATAGCATCCGGCGAAGACCGGTGAGCACTGCCCCAGCCTCGCAGCCCATATCGGCTCGAGATGAATGGCGGCGGCGCTGGCCGCTCGTCCTGGCTGCAGCGGTTGGCTTCTCCTTTCATTCGATCATGACCGCCTATGCCGGGCTGTTTATCGGACCGGTGGGCGACGAATTCGGCTGGTCAAAAACTCAAGTGACGGCGGGGCTATCGCTCAGTTCGATCACCGTCACCATTCTGTCGCCCTTCTTCGGCGTCCTGATTGACCGCTTCGGGACAAGGCGCCTTGCTTTGCCCGGGCTGGTGCTGAAAGCGCTGGTGTTTGCCGGTTTCGGACTGGTGAGCAATTCAGTCACGCAATGGCTCTTCATCTGGTTCATCTATGCGCTGACCTCTCTGGCCGTTAAATCGACGGTCTGGACGACCGCGGTTGCTGGCGTTTTTTCGGCAGGGCGCGGGTTGGCGCTTGGCGTGGTGCTGACCGGCACTGCTTTTGCGCAAATGATAGTGCCTCCGCTTGGCAATTACCTGATCGCAGAATTCGGCTGGCGCGATGCTTTCGCCTGGCTTGGCTTCGGCTGGGGCGGAATTGCCTTTATCCTGTGCGTGCTGTTCCTGTTTGATGCCCATGACGATGCGCGCAAGGCCCGGGACGCAGGCGAGGCGACCGATGTCAGCCTGCCCGGCCTTACCATCGCGCAGGCCTGGCGCACCATAGCGCTTTGGCGCATCGCGATTTCGACTTTCATCATGATGGTCTTCACCATCGCCCTGATGGTTCACCAGATCCCGCTTCTCGTCGAAGCCGGCGTTTCCAGGACCAATGCGGCCTGGCTCGCAAGTCTTGCCGGCGCAATCGGGATTGCCGGCAAGTTGATCACTGGACGGTTGCTCGATCGCTACGATCCGAATTGGGTTGGCGCAATCACACTGAGCATCAGCAGCCTGGGTTTCGCCCTGTTATTGGAAACTTTCGGTACGATCAGCATGATCTTCATCGCCATGCTGATCAATGGCTATACATCGGGCAGCAAGCTGCAAATTTGCGCCTATCTGACCTCCCGCTATGCCGGAATGAAATATTTCGGCACGATTTTCAGCATCATGGCGGCGCTGATCGCGCTCGGCTCAGGACTGGGCCCGTTGATCGGGGGAATTGCCTATGACCTGTACGGCGATTATACGCCGCTGCTGGTGGGCGGGGTCATCGGCTCGCTGATCAGCGCCGGGCTGCTCCTTGGCCTCGGGCCCTATCCGGACTGGTCGACCGAGGAGACGCATTCGGAGACATTCTCGTAGGGCGCATCAACCGGCTCGCGAATCGGTGATGTCGTGCCTTCCATGCCGGCCATTCTTCGCCTGACTACTTTACAACGGCAAGCCCTGCCATTAACCGCGCCGACCATGTCCAGCACGGTCAACAAACCGATTAGCCCGAAACCGATCCGCATCTGCGGGGCGGTCAGGGTTGCGCGGATGACAGGCCGCTAGCATCCCGGACACAGTCCCGCCAAAGCGCGGGGCGGCCGACGGACAGATGGCCAGTAGCACCCCGCGCCTCCGCAGAAACAGGAGACGCAAGTCATGACTTCCCAACCTTCCATTCCCGCCCGACCCCACGTCGGAATTGTTGGCGCAACCGGCCTTGTCGGCTCGATGATGCTTGAAATTCTGGCAGGGCGCGACTTTCCGCTTGCCTCACTGCGGCTGTTCGCCTCGGCCCGCTCTGCCGGGTCAAGGCTGCGTTTTGGTGACGCTGAAATCGTCGTCGAGGATGCTGCCATCGCTGATTATGCGGGCCTTGATATCGTGTTCTTCTCGGCTGGCGGATCAACTTCGAAGGCGCTGGCACCTAAGGTTGCCGCCGCTGGCGCTATCGTCATCGATAACTCTTCGGCGTGGCGCGGCGACGGGCAAGTTCCGCTAGTTGTCGCCGAGGTGAATCCCGCCGCGCTTGGGGATATTCCCAAGGGGATCGTCGCTAATCCCAACTGCACGACCATGGCGGCCATGCCCGCGCTCAAACCGCTCCATGATGCCGCCGGTCTGAAGCGGCTGGTGGTGAGCACTTTCCAAGCCGTTTCCGGCGGCGGCGTCGCCGGAGTCGAGCTGCTGCGCGACCAGATTGTCGCTGGCGCGGACGGCTGCGCGGCATTGGCCACGGACGGTGCTGGCGTCGACCTTGGCGAGCCGCACACATGGTCGGTTCCGATTGGCTTCAATGTCATTCCGCTCAATTACGAGGTTGTCGAGGACGGCTATACCGAAGAGGAAATCAAGCTACGCGATGAAAGCCGCAAGATCCTGGATATTCCCGAGCTGCCGGTTTCGGGGACTTGCGTGCGGGTTCCGGTCTTCACCGGCCATTCGCTGTCGATCAATGCCGAATTCGAGAGGTCGATATCCGTTGAGACTGCGGTACAGTTGTTGAAGGCAGCGCCCGGCGTGGTCGTCAGCGAAGTGCCTAATCCGCTTGAAGTAACGGGTAAGGACCCGGTGTTCGTCGGTCGTGTGCGGCGCGATCCGACCGTTGAGCACGGGCTTGCGCTGTTTGTCGTCGGTGACAATTTGCGCAAGGGTGCCGCGCTCAATGCGGTGCAGATCGCCGAAGTGCTGACAGGCCGCGAAGCCTGACTGACCGACCTAGCCCACCGCTGCCTTCAGCGCGTCCACCAGATCGGTGCGTTCCCAGGGGAATGCATCGCCGTCGGGCTTGCGGCCGAAGTGGCCGTAGGCTGCCGTGCGGCGGTAGATCGGTTTGTTGAGGGCGAGCCCTTGGCGGATACCGCGCGGGGTGAGCGCGCCCAGCCTGTCCTTGGCAACGGCAGTGATCGCTGCTTCGAGCGCCTCGTCGGACACGATTCCAGTGCCATGGGTATCGACATAGAGCGAAAGCGGATGTGATACGCCGATCGCATAGGCGACCTGGATCGTGCAGCGCTCGGCCAGTCCAGCCGCAACGATGTTCTTGGCGATATAGCGCGTCACATAGGCTGCCGAGCGGTCGACCTTTGTCGGATCCTTGCCGGAGAATGCGCCGCCGCCATGCGGCGAAGCGCCGCCATAGGTATCGACAATGATCTTGCGGCCGGTCAGCCCGGCATCGCCGTCTGGCCCGCCGATCTCGAACTTGCCGGTAGGATTGATGTGATAGGCAGTCTCGTCCGACAGCAATTCGGCGGGCAGCAGATCGGCGACGACTTGCTTCACATAGGCCTTTAGCCCGGCTTCCTTCTCACCCTCATGATAGCCCGGTGCGTGCTGGGTGGAGACGACGATGGCGGTGGCTGCAACCGGCTTGCCGTCGCGGTAACGCAGGGTCACCTGGCTTTTGGAATCAGGCTCGAGGAAAGGTGCCTTGCCGGAATGGCGGTCAGCGGCCATGCGCTGCAGGATCTTGTGGCTGAAATCGAGCGTCGCTGGCATCAGATCGGGAGTTTCGTCGCAGGCGAAGCCGAACATGATGCCCTGGTCGCCCGCGCCCTCGTCCTTGTTGCCGCTGGCATCGACACCCTGTGCAATGTCTGCACTTTGCGGGTGGAGATTGTTGTAGAACTGCAGGTTCTGCCAGTGGAATCCGCTCTGCTCATAGCCGATATCCTTGACGCAATCGCGAACGGCCTTCTGGATCTCTTCCTGAGCGCCAGGTTCCCAATTGCCCTGGGTATCGATCATGCCCTTGCCCCGAACTTCTCCGGCGAGCACCACCAGCTGGGTGGTTGTCATCGTTTCGCAGGCGACCCGGGCCTGGGGATCTTTGGACAGGAACAGATCGACCACGGCATCGGAAACCTGGTCAGAAACCTTGTCTGGGTGTCCTTCGGACACGCTTTCGGAAGTGAAAAGATATTCGCTACGCATGCATCACCATCATATAAAGAAAACTTTATGTGTGGCGCGCCCTATCGCTTCGAACAGCGCATGGCAACCAGCGAAACCAGAAATAGCAGGCCCGCAAACAGCAGTGGAAGGGCATTGCCATGGCTCGCGAACAGGGTCGGTTCATGGGCCGGCGGAATCATTCCGTCGAGCCGTCCGGAGCTATGCCGAGGGACGAATTGGCGAACGATCCCGTCGGAATCGATCACGGCGCTGATCCCGGTGGTGGTGGCGCGCATCACCGGCAGGCCTTCCTCCAGTGCGCGCAGCCGGGCGTGGGCCAGATGTTGTGGCGGACCCCAGCTGCCAAACCAGCCGTCGTTCGAGGGATTGAAGATATAATCTGGTCGGTTTTCAGGATCGACAACCTGTCCGGAGAACACGATTTCGTAGCAGATCTGGATGCCAACCTCGCCCCAGTCGCCAAAATCGATGGATCGCGGGCCGGGGCCTGGCCAGAAGTCGAGCGTGCCTGCGACCAGCCGTGAGAGGCCGATCGGTTCGAGCAAATCTCGCATCGGCAGATATTCGCCGAACGGGACAAGATGCGCCTTGGAATAGCTGGCAAGGATGTTCCCGCGCCAGTCTACCGCAGTGACCGAATTGCGTACGGCGGTATGGTCGTCATCCTCGACGACAACGTCCACCGCGCCGGTCAGCAACAGACCGTAAGGGCCAATGACCTCGCCGAGCCGCTCGCGCGCCACCACCGGATCGCCGCCATAGGTCCTCAGTCTATAGAGCCGGGCCGGATAGCCGTCCCTCAGATAGTCAGGAAGGCCCGATTCCGGCCAGAACACGACTCGCTTGTCGTTCGGGCGGCTAGGCAGCGTCAGGCCGGCGATCTTCTGGAAATGGAATTCGTACAACTTTGGATCGCCCAGCACCTCTTGCCGGACGTCGGGCTGGACCAGGGTGAAAGGCTGTGCGCCCTCGCTTCTGGCCAAATAGCGCGAGGGGGTGGTCATCAGCGCACCAAGCAGAGCTGCGAGCGTAACGGTTCCAGCCAGCAAGGCCATGCGTTGCCCGGCGCTCGCGATATGAGCCACGCGGACGGTCTGTCGCAGGATCGCGGCGAAGATGACCAGCAGGCCGGACAGGCCATAGGTTCCAATCCATTTGGCCGTCAGCGCGAGACCTTGTGTCTGGTATGAGCCGAGCAGGACTATACCGAGCGGATTCCATGCGAAGCCGGTGAATAGCCAGCTGCGGAGCCATTCGGTCACGATCCAGCAGCCGGCTATTGCCAGGCCGAGGGCGGGGAGGGGCGTAATCAGGCTGTTAATCGCGCCAGTGCTGAACCGCTTGCATGCGAGCCAGGCCACCAGTCCAGCGAGCGCAGGGAATATTGCGAGATAGAGCGACGTTAGCACCACCGCGATCGATCCGAGCCACTGCGGCATCTCGGCCTGGAAATTGAAGGCCGTCGCAATCCAGTAGTTTCCGACAGTGAAATGCGAGATGCCGAACAACCAGCCGAGCAGCAATGCCGTTCGCCAACTCCTGGCGCGAGCGAGCAGTTCGATCCACCATGCAATTGCAAGGATTGTCAGCGGCCAGATCGCGAGCGGTTGAAAGCCGCAGGCAGAGATCGCGCCAGCTGCCAGTGCGCCAAGGCGAGGAAAGCCGGCGAGGCGATTCAATAGTGTGCGAATGGCGAGCATGCGCCGCGCTTTTGAGGCGAGCCTTGCCTGGATGCAAGCTGTTCAGACGTTAGCTAACGACTTTGAGAGTCCCATCGGAATCGTCTGAACCAGAATCGTCTGAGGGCGCTGCGGTTTTGCGTGTGCGCCGCCGCGGCTTGGCTTCCACCGCATCCTTGCCATCGTTGTCACTGGCGTCACTAGCCTCGGAAATGGCTGGAGGAAGCGCAGACGGATCCAGGCCAGCGCTGGTTTTGGCTTCACCGCTGTCTGCATCACCATCACCCCCATCGTCCGCACGCGGACGACGGCGCGGATTGCGCGGCTTGCTTGGGCGGCTTTCGCGCACAAACGGATTGTCCGAAGAATCGGTTTCCGAAGCTGGCGTCTCGCCGGTTTCACGCTCGGTCGGCGAACTCTCAGACTTGTCGTTGTGGCTACGGTTGTTGCCCGCATTGCGCGAGTCGGAATTCGATGCGGAATTGTCATTGCCGGATTCGGCATTGTCCTGATCCTGGGGTCGCTCTTCCCGGCGCTGCTGGCGCGCATCTTCCTGCCGCTTCTTCTGGTCGGCTAACACCCGGAAATAGTGATCGGCATATTGCAGGAAGGATTCTTCCTGCACCCGATCGCCATTAAGATGCGCGTCGTGAGCCAATTTGCGATATTTCTCCAGCAGTTGCGGCGCATTGCCCCGCGCTCTGCTGTCGACTCGGTTGAGCGGCTGCCCGCCCTGTTGCCGATTATTCCCGCGCCCCCGACGGCGATTGTTTCCGCGATTATTGTTCAAGGATAGTTTCCTCAAGAAGCTCTGACTGCCGCCCCGGGTAATCGAGATCAGGCATGCCGTGTGCCGATTGTCTACAGCCCCCCTGCGAGCGCTGTGATTCCGACATTTGCTAGGCGGCGCGCGGAATTCCCGTCACGCCTGTTTGCAAATGCTGGAGCTGAAACCGCCGCATGGGAAATTCTTCCATCGGCTGGCTTCCCAGCTCACTTAGAGTCTGTAGCAGGCAATGCCAAGCAATTTCTTACCGGAAAGCGGTTAATTGCAGAACGCGGGGGCGGGCTTCGAGATCGCGGTGTAGTTCGGCAGCGAATCCGGCTTCGTTGGCGATTTCACACGCAGCATCGGCCTGACTTGCTCCGATTTCGACGAATGCGGCACCTCGAGGCCGCAACAGCGCGGGCAGTCGGGGCAGTAGTGCACGATAGTCGTTCAGGCCGTCCGCGCCTGCGAACAGCGCGCTGGCGGGTTCGTGGTCGCGCACGTCGGGCGATAGGTCTGCGCCGGTTTCTACATAGGGCGGGTTGATGAGAATCAGGTCGAATGTGCCTAGATCGTCGGGCCAGCCGGGGGTGTTCCAGTCGCGCTGGAGGAAGCTGGCACGTGAAATGTTCAAGGATGCCGCGTTGTCTGCGGCGATCTGCAAGGCCTCGCGCGAACGGTCGATACCGGTGCCTTGAGCCCTGGGCAAATGCGACAGCACCGCGAGTAGCAGCGCTCCCGAACCGGTTCCGCAATCGAGCACGTCCAGCGCCTCGGGCCGCGCGGTCAGCGCCGCTCCGACCAGCACTTCGCTATCGCTACGGGGAATGAGCACGTCGGGACCCACTGCGAGGCGAATCCCGTAGAATTCCTGGTGGCCCAGGATATAGGCGATGGGCTCATGCGCCTGCCGACGTGCGAGCAGGACGGCAAAGCCATCCGGCGCGGCACCGTCCATATGCTGCAACAGCAGCTCGGAACGCGTGATGCCCAGCGTATGCGCCATCAGCAATTCGGCATCCAGGCGCGGTGTATCGCTGACACTGGCAAGGGCGCTGGCCGCATCGCGCAGCGCCGCGTGGACCTGCACTTTCACTCGTCCATCGCTGCCAGACGCTTGGCTTCGTCCTCGGCGATCAACGCGTCGACCATTTCGCCAAGGCCCGGGCCTTCGAGAATCTCGGGCAGACGGTGCAAGGTTAGATTGATGCGGTGATCGGTGACGCGCCCTTGCGGGAAATTATAGGTGCGGATGCGTTCCGATCGGTCGCCTGATCCGACCATGGCTTTCCTCGCCTCGGCTTCGGCACCATGCGCTTCCTCGCGGGTTTTTTCATACAGCCTTGCGCGCAACACCTGCATCGCCTTGGCGCGATTCTTGTGTTGCGAGCGTTCACTCTGCTGGGTCACGACGATGCCCGAAGGCAAATGGGTAATGCGCACCGCCGAATCGGTGGTGTTAACGTGCTGTCCACCCGCGCCGGAGGAGCGGTAGATGTCGATCTTGAGGTCGCCCTCGTCGATCTGGACGTCGACTTCGGTCGGCTCGGGCAGCACCGCCACGGTTGCGGCGGAAGTGTGGATGCGCCCGCCGCTTTCGGTGACCGGGACGCGCTGGACCCGGTGAACGCCGCTTTCGAACTTGAGCTTGGCGAAAACGCCCTGGCCGGTGATGTTGGCGACGACCTCCTTGAAACCGCCGATATCGCTGGCACTGGCACCGATCAGATCGATTTTCCAGCCTTGCTCCGCAGCGTAGCGCTCATACATGCGATAGAGGTCGGCGGCGAATAGCGCGGCCTCATCGCCGCCGGTGCCCGCGCGGATTTCGAGCATGGCGGGCCGCAGATCGGCGGCATCGCGTGGCAGCAGGGCGATGGCGAGGCGATGCTCGAGCTTGGGCAGTTCTTCCCTGATCCGGTCGATTTCTTCCCCTGCGAGCGCTCGCATTTCAGGATCGGGGTCGTCGAGCCGTTCAAGCTCGGCAAGTTCCTTGCGCATGTCGGCTATTTCGCGGGCGATCGAGGCGACCGGTTCAAGCTCGGCATAATCCCGACTGGCGGCGACGAATTCCTCGGCTTCCAGCGTGCCAGACGCAAGCCGTGCTTCAAGCTCGGCCAGGCGAGAAGCGATCTGGGAGAGACGCTGGTCGGAGACGGCCATCAGCTGTCCTCGTCGATCAGGCGCGCGAGATCGGCAACCTCACTCTCCAGATCCTTCATCGCGCGCGCCGTAGTGAGTTCCATCAACGGTTCCAGCACTTCGTCCGGCTTCAGAGCTTGTTGTTCGCCGCTGAGCAGGTCCTTGAACTGGACGGTCCCACTGGCGATTTCGTCTTCG
Organism: Novosphingobium sp.; assembly: GCA_029247785.1. GTDB lineage: Bacteria > Pseudomonadota > Alphaproteobacteria > Sphingomonadales > Sphingomonadaceae > Novosphingobium. The sequence goes on along the minus strand of JAQWKP010000264.1, from coordinate 7,790 downwards.
CCAATAATCAGCGCCGCCAGCGCGCCGGCCTCATTCGCTCGCGACATCCGCTTCTTGAGCTTGCCGCTGGCGAAGACTTCGACAGTATAATGCGCCCTTCGCAATTCTGCCGCGATCGACTGGGCACGCGTCATCGCTTCATCGCCGATCGGCACGATAGCTGCGTCGACCGGATCGGCGGCCTGATCGCCCACCAGCATCGCCAGCCGCTCGATCCCTGCGGCCCAGCCGACCGCTGGAGTGGGAGAGCCGCCGAGCGTCTCGATCAACCCGTCATAGCGCCCGCCGCCGAGCAGCGTGCTCTGACTACCCATTTTCTTCGCAGCCGGACTATCTGGTTCTGGAACGAATTCGAAGGCGGTATGTCGGTAATAATCAAGCCCGCGCACAAGGGTCGGGGTGCGGACATATTCCACCGATGCGGCATCAAGACCCTGCGTCACCTTGCCAAAGAAATCCTGCGCCTCGCCCGACAGGTAGTCGTCGATCTGCGGCGCGTCCCTGGTCAGTTCCTTGTCGCGTGGGTCCTTGCTGTCGAGGATGCGTAGCGGATTGCGTTCCAGGCGCTCCTGGCTGTCCTCCGACAGGCTATCGCGGTGGGCCATGAAATATTCAACCAACACCGTGCGCCAAGCATCGCGGCTTGATGCATCACCCAGCGTGTTGAGCTGCAGCGTAACGTCATCAGCGACCCCGAGTTCCTTGAGAAGCTGGTCGGCCATCACCAGCAGTTCGACATCGGCTTGCGGCTCTGCAGCGCCGATGATTTCGGCATCTAGCTGGTGGAACTGGCGGTAACGGCCCTTTTGCGGGCGCTCATAGCGAAACAGGGGCCCGTGCGTCGCGAGCCTCACTGGCGCGTGCTGCTGCCAGCCATTGGTGAGAAATGCGCGCGCGATCCCAGCAGTGAATTCGGGGCGCAGCGTCAGCGATTCCCTGCCTCGGTCGTCGAAGCTGTACATCTCCTTGGAGACGACATCGGTAGTCTCGCCCAGCGATCGTGAAAACACCGCCGTCTTTTCGAACACCGGCATTTCGATGCGGCGGAAGCGATAGAGCTTGCGGATGCGCTCGAAGGTCTCGGCAACATGCGCGAAAGCCTCGGCATCGGCGCCGAAGATGTCCTGCGTGCCCCTGATCGCTTCGGGAGTTTTTAGCGTGCTCATGACCGGCGCGCTTAGCCCCATTGCTGCAAAAGGCAAAGTCCAGCGGTACAAATGTCTGGCGCGATCTTGAAGCTTTCGTCGCTTGCCGCCATGAAGTGGCCAATGAGGACGTTGATCTTGGCCGTAGCGGCAATGGCCGCACTGACCTTTCCCGCAAATGCGCAAATTGGCGCTGCCTCTGTGGCTGAGCGCGGCACGCAGGGTGAGCGCCCGCGCCTGCCGCCCGCTGTTAATCGCCCCTGGCCGGGCGGAACCATCCAGCTTTCGATCGATGCCAGCGATGTGACGCGCGGGGCCTATCGCGTCACCCAGACCATCCCGCTTCCGGCGGGGATGGAAAGGGTCACAATGCTTCTCCCCAAATGGCTGCCCGGCAACCATGCGCCGCGCGGGCCGATCGCGGCACTTGTCGACCTGCGCTTTTTTGCTGACGGCAAACAGGTCGGCTGGAAGCGCGATCCGTTCGAGGTCTATGCCTTCCATGTTGATCTGCCGTCAGGCGCGCGCGAGCTGACTGCGCGCTTCATCCACACTTCGCCGCTCAGGACCGCAGAGGGCCGGGTGACGATGACGCCGCGGATGCTCAACCTTCAGTGGGAGAAGATGAGCCTCTATCCTGCGGGCCACTTTGTCCGTCGCATCAGGGTCCGGCCCGAAGTGACCCTTCCCACGGGCTGGAGCGCTGCCAGCGCGCTTGCGGGACAGAGCCGCAGCGGCGACCGCGTTAACTGGGCCGAGACTGATTATGAAACGCTGGTCGACTCGCCGATCTTTGCCGGGGCACACTTGCAGGGGTGGAACCTTGGCAATTCGGTGCGCATGTTCGCTGTCGCGGATTCGCCCGAACTTCTCGGCTTGCCTTCCGCCAAGGCGGTACATCTCCAAGCGATGGTCGAAGAGGCGCTGCTGACATTCGGCAAACCGCCCTTCGATCAGTATGACTTCCTGGTTGCGCTGAGCGATCAGTTGGGGGGCATTGGGCTGGAGCACCTCAAATCTAGCGAGAACCAGCTCGAGCCGTATAATTTCATCCAGTGGGACAAATATGATTGGGACCGCAATGTCCTGGCGCATGAGCTGGCCCACAGCTGGAACGGCAAATATCGCAGGCCAGCCAAGCTGTGGACTCCAGACTATAACCAGCCGATGCAGGACGATCTGCTGTGGGTATATGAAGGCCAGACGCAATTCTGGGGGTGGGTTCATTCGGCACGTTCGGGGCTGCAGGACAAGCAGACCGTGCTGGGCATCATGGCGAGGGCTGCGGGCTTTCTCTCCGAGCATCCGGGACGCGCCTGGCGGTCGTTGGCGGACACGACCAGCGATCCGATCATCGCCGCGCGCAAACCCAAGCCCTATTCATCGCTAACGCGAAACGAGGATTACTACACCGAGGGCGCGCTGATCTGGCTGGAGGCCGACCAGCTGATCCGGCAAGGCACCCGGGGCAAGAAGGGCCTCGATGATTTTGCCCGCCGCTTCTTTTCCCATAACGGCGGCGTCGAGCGCGTCCGGCTATATGAATTTGGCGACATCGTTGCGGCGTTGAATGCCGTCCATCCCTATGAATGGGCGAACTTCTTCAAGAGCAGGATTGACTTGGCCGGGCAGGCAGCCCCGATTGCCGGGATCGAACGAGCCGGATACCGCCTGGTATGGAAGAACGAGCCCAACCCCTATTCCAAGGCCCGAATGGATCAGGAGCATGATCTCGATCTCTATTTTTCGCTGGGCCTGAAGATCGACTATGACGGGGCGGTATCTTCGACACGCTGGGAAGGGCCTGCTTTCAAGGCGGGAGTCGTCACCGGGGCGAAGATCATCGCAGTCGATACCATCGCTTTTTCGAGCTCTGTGATGAGCCAGGCGATTAAGCGTGCGCAGGTTGCGAGAAAGCCGATCAGGCTCCTGGTCCGACGTAGCGATCGCTTCGAAACCGTGTCGGTGCCCTATTATGGCGGACTTCGTTGGCCATGGCTTGAACGGGCAGGCGGCAGGAAATCAACCGGGCTGGACGAGCTGCTGGCCCCCCGGCGAGACTAATCCCCCGCGACCGTCATCCCGTCGATCCGGATCGTCGGAACATTAATCGATCGGAACCATTCGAGATCACTGGCCGGGGTGAGGTGGGCGAACATGTCGAGCAGATTGCCGGCAACTGTGAATTCGGCGACCGGTCCGGCCAGCTCACCATCGATGATGCGCAGCCCTGTCGCGCCGCGGCTGTAGTCGCCGGTCACGCCATTCACACCGTGGCCAAACAATTCGGTGACATAGACACCGTCGGCAATGTCGGACATCAGCTCGGCGGAGCTGGCGGAGCCTGCCGCGAGGTGAACATTGCCAACTGACACCCCCGGCGCGCCGCCTGATCCTCGCGATGCGTGACCGGTAGGGGCTTCGCCAAGCTGCCTGGCCGATGCGCTGTCCATCAGCCAGCCGGTAAGACGGCCCGCATCGATCAAATTATGAGCCCTTGTCGGCAGTCCCTCACCGTCGAACGGGCGGGAGCGCAGGCCGCGCTTGCTGTGAGGGTCCTCGGCGATGACCACGGACGGGTCGAACAGCGGCTCACCACGTTTTTCGAGCAAATAGCTTGAGCGACGCGCGATAGAAGAGCCGGACATGGCTCCGATGAGGTGCCCGATCAGCGATCCGCCGATGCGTGGATCGAACACCACCGGCATTGGGCCACTTTTCAACCCACCCGGATTGAGCTTGGCGATGGTGCGCTCGCCTGCCAGTCGTCCGATCTCCTTCGGTGCCAGCAGGTCTTCGCCATGGCGAGCCTGGCGCCAGGCATAGTCGCGCTGTTTTTCGCCGCCTTCACCGGCGACGACAGTGGCGCTGACGGAGTGGCTGGTCGTGCGATAAGCGCCGGAAAATCCGTGCGAGGTCGCAAGGGCAAAAATGCTCGCGCCCGCGCTTGCGCCTGCGCCTTCGGAATTGGTGATGCCGGAGATTGCTAGTGCTGCCTCTTCAGCTTCATTGGCCATCTGCCGCAGCGTCTCGGGGCTTGGTTCGTCCAGGTCGATCATGTCGAGGTCCGGAAAAGGGCCAGTCGTCAGCAATTCTTCGGGGGCGAGGCCGGCATAGGCATCTTCGGGCGCGGCGCGGGCCATGTCGACCGCGCGCCGGGCCAGCTCGTCCAGCGCAGCATCGCCAAGGTCGCTCGATCCGATACTGGCATTACGCTTGCCGCAGAATGCACGAAGCGAAATATGTTCGCCTTCAGAGCGTTCGACATCTTCCAGCTTGCCCAGGCGCACCTGGATGCTCTCCGATGCGCTTGCGACATATGCAGCGTCAGCCGCATCTGCTCCGGCACGCAAGACAAGTTGCACGAGGGTTTGGGCGCGATCGCGGGCGTCTTCGGGGCTCAACATGGTTCGAAGGACTCTCCTGATCGCGCATGCACATGCATGGCGCGAGCCCCACTAGCATTAGTCCTACTGACGGGGAAGCGGCACAGCTTCGCCGCTGTTTCAGTGCAGCTGAAACCAGATCGATACGTTCAGCGCAGAACGCGCGAATCTCAGGTGAAGAGCAGCGCGAGGCCCTTGAACACGGCAGTCAGCGCAAGGGGCAGACAGATTGCGAGCACCCACAGGGTGAGCCGATCGCGCCGATAATGGGGTGCCATTGCAGGATCGCTGGCCTGAATGTCGTCTAGTCGGTTCCAGCGCCGTTCGAAGCGGCGGCAGGCGGGAATGATGGCACAGACCAGGATGATCAGGGCGAGATAGGGTAGCAGCGACGTGCCGGGCGCCTTGAGTGCGCCAATCGTCACGAAGATCTGGAGTGCGGTATAGACCAGTAGGGCATAAGCGATATGGTCGCTCATCTTGCGACGCCAATCGAGCGGGCGAGTGGTTCCCCGTCCAGTAAACGCGCCTTGGCCAGTAACCTTGTCCATCGGGCCCCTCTCCTCGCCTTCCAGCGATTCGATAAGACCAGCTAATTGCGAAATGATCAAGTGCGGTTAACCTTATTGCAACGATGACCAGCAATTCTCGCCGGTCAGATTGGGACTTCCATGCAGGAAACTTGCCAAATCTTGGAGATAAGGGGAAATGCGCGCTTGCCGATCTCCGGCTCGCCGCGTAAATCGCGTTTCGAATGGAAGATCGTACAGAAATCTTACAGCAATCCCCTGAGGATTTGAGCGATGCGGCTGCCCCGGCACTGGCCGGAGGCGGGCTTGAAGTGGTCTCGATCGCCAAGAGCTATGACAAGCGCGCGGTATTGACCGATATCTCGATGACCGTCGCCAATGGCGAGGTGCTGGGCCTGCTGGGCCCGAATGGTGCGGGAAAGACAACTTGCTTCTATTCGATCATGGGTCTGGTCCGGCCAGATGCGGGCAGGATCCTGCTCGACGGGATCGATATCACGAACCTGCCGATGTATCGCCGTGCGATATTGGGACTAGGCTATTTGCCGCAGGAAACTTCGATCTTTCGCGGGTTGACCGTTGAGCAGAACATCAATTCCGTTCTGGAACTGTCCGAGCCTGACAAGCAGGTCCGCGAAGAGGAATTGGAGCGTCTGCTCGAGGAATTTCACATCACAGGGCTGCGCAACAGCCCGGCGATGGCGCTTTCAGGCGGCGAACGCCGTCGCTGCGAAATAGCCCGGGCACTCGCCGCGAAGCCTTCGATCATGCTGCTCGACGAACCCTTCGCCGGGATCGATCCGCTGTCGATCAATGACATCCGTGACCTCGTCAAGGATCTCCGGAATCGCGGTATCGGCGTACTGATCACCGACCACAATGTCCGCGAGACGCTCGATATCGTCGACCGTGCCTGCATTATCTATGGCGGTCAGGTGCTGTTCGCCGGAAGCCCCGAAGATCTTGTCGCAGATGAGAACGTCCGGCGGCTCTACCTGGGCGAAGGATTCACGTTGTGAGACTGCGGGCGCCCGGAATCTGAATTATGGCTTTGGGGCCCCGCCTTGACCTGAGGCAGAGCCAGTCGCTGGTGATGACGCCCCAGCTCCAGCAGGCGATCAAGCTGCTGGCGCTGTCCAATCTTGAGATCGAGACCTTCATCGGCGATGCGCTCGATGAGAATCCGTTGCTGGATCTCGGCTCCGAGCCCGCCGCCCCCACTCAGGACGATGCCGATCTCCCTGAAGACCCGCGTCGAACCACGCTGGAGACCTCTCCGGTCGACCAGCTTGTCGGCGAAGGTCGTGCCGCAGACGACCAGCCGATCGATGTCGAGGGCGCAACCGCCGAGCGTGAGCGTGATACCGGCGATGGCGAATTTACGCCCGATTGGGGCTCGCAGCTGAAGCTGGGCGGTGGCGAGGAGGGGCCTTCGATCGATGAACGCGGCGAGGGCGCCCAATCGCTGGCCGCGCATCTTGCCGGGCAGCTAGGCGCGGAGGCTTACAGCGATCGCGAAGCGGCGATCGCGCGATATCTCGTCGGCCAGTTGGACGAAGCCGGCTATATCCTGGTGCCATTGCGCACCATCGCCGAGGACCTTGGCGTGCCTCTGGCCGAAACTGAGGATGCCCTGGTCCTGCTGCAATCTCTCGATCCGACCGGGGTCGGCGCTACTTCGCTTGCCGAGTGCATCGAGCTGCAGGCACGTGAGGCAAATCGCTTCGACCCGGCGATGGCCCGGCTGATTGAGAATCTCGATCTCGTTGCGCGGGGCGAATTTGCCCGACTCAAACGCATTTGCGGTGTCGATGCAAACGACCTGGGCGAGATGCTGGTGGAACTGCGCGGATATGATCCCAAGCCCGGGCTGAGGTTCGGCGGCGGTGAAGCGGCACCGGTCACGCCTGATATCCTGATCACCGCGAGCAGCGAAGGCGGTTGGGACATCGCGCTCAACCAGGCGACGCTGCCGCGGTTGATCGTCAACCGCAGCTATTACACGGAATTGCGCGGCGCTTGCGAGGACAAGGCCTCCAAGGCCTGGCTGTCGGAAAAGCTCGGCGATGCCAATTGGCTGATAAAGGCGTTGGACCAGCGGCAGAAGACGATCCTCAAGGTTGCGAGCGAAATCGTGCGCATGCAGGATGGCTTCTTCCGCAAAGGCGTCAGCCAGTTGAAGCCGCTCACCCTGCGCACCGTGGCCGAGGCGATCGACATGCATGAATCGACCGTCAGCCGGGTGACCTCGAACAAATATCTGCAATGCGAGCGCGGCACCTTCGAGCTTAAATACTTCTTCTCATCGGGCGTTGCATCGTCCGCCGGCGAAGGCGGGGCGTCGGCCGAAGCGGTCAAGGCTGCAATCCGCCAGCTGATCGACGCTGAAGATACCAAGGCTATCCTGTCCGATGATGCCCTGGTCGATCTGCTCAAGGGCGAAGGCTTCGAATTGGCCCGGCGCACCGTTGCGAAATATCGCGAGGCCATCGGCCTTGGCAGCTCGGTGCAGCGCCGCAGAGCCAAGGCGCTGGCGGCGGTTCGATAGAGTTTTTCCTTTTGTGCGCTCAAGGCATCCGCCTTGAGCTTTGCATCACCGGCCCGCTCCCCCTGCCCAACCACCCCAAGATTATCCTGTCGGGTGGTTGGGCAGGGGGAGCGGGCCGGTGATGCTAGCTGGTCACGGATGTGACCGGCGCACCCGACAAGGACTCTTCCGACTGGTCAGG
>JAQWKP010000263.1 GCA_029247785.1 Novosphingobium sp. | reverse complement strand
AGGCGATCGCCAAGGGGGCATATGATTTCTACCGCAAGCCAGTTGGCATCGATGCGCTGGGGCTGATCGTACGCCGGGCCTACCAGCTGCGCCAGCTGGAAGAAGAAAACCGCAAGCTTGCTTCGAACGCCACCGCGGATGACCGTGTGCTCGGCCGCCTGATTACGGCCGCGCCCGAAATGATCCACGTCGCCCGCACGATCGAGCGGGTGGCTAACACCAATGTCTCAGTAATGCTGCTGGGTGCCAGCGGTACTGGCAAGGAGTTGCTTGCGCGCGGGCTGCATGATGCCAGCGATCGTGCAGAGGGCGAATTTGTTGCGATCAATTGCGCAGCGATTCCTGAAAACCTGCTCGAAAGTGAGCTGTTCGGTCATGAAAAAGGAGCCTTCACCGGTGCCGTCAAGACCACTGAAGGCAAGATAGAGCAGGCCGCGGGCGGCACGCTGTTTCTTGACGAGGTTGGCGACATTCCGCTCCAGCTCCAGGTCAAATTGCTGCGCTTCCTGCAGGAGCGGGTGATCGAACGGGTTGGCTCTCGCGAATCGATTGCGGTCGATACGCGTGTCGTCTGTGCGACGCATCAGGATCTCGAGGCGATGATCGCCGATACGCGCTTCCGCGAAGACCTCTATTACCGCCTTGCCGAGATCGTGGTGAAGATTCCCGGCCTCGCAGAGCGACCCGGTGATGCAGCGCTGCTGGCCAAGGCCTTCCTGACGCGCTTTGCCCGGGAGATGAATCCCAAGGTTCGTGGATTTGCATCTGATGCCATGGCCGCGATCGACGCATGGCAATGGCCTGGCAATGTTCGCGAGCTTGAAAACCGGGTGAAACGGGCGGTGATCATGGCTGACGAAAAGCTGGTCTCCGCCGCCGATCTCGATCTGCTCGAGCCAGATGAGGAGCTGGTCAAGGCGCTCAATCTCAAGAGCGCACGCGAAAAGACCGATCGCAAGATAATCCGCCACGCACTGGCCCGCAGCGAAGGCAATATTTCGAGCACTGCAAAGATGCTCGGGATCAGCCGGCCAACATTGTATGACCTGCTCAAGCAATACGAACTTCAGGCTTGAACGCAGGCATTTGGCGTGGCTCCTCGCTGGAGCCGCGTTGCTGGCTGCTGGCCTGTGGTTTGCCCGCATTCCGGGCAATGACGATCTGCGCACTGGTCCAGCAGAGCTGATTGTCAAGGCAAGGCACGATATCGCGCGCGGTGACGGCATCGCCGCCGAGGTACGCCTTGGCGAAGCGCTGAAAGCTGGAATCCCGCGCGAGGCCATCGCCGCATATATGGGAGAAGCTCTGCTCGTCCTGGGGAGGGCTGAAGAAGCCCGCAAGTGGCTGGCAGACGGCCAATTCGATCAAGCCAGTGCGGCAGCAGGCTTTCGCGCTCTGGCAAAGCTTGAACAACAAAAGGGCAATTTACAGGCGGCGGGGGCGGCGTTCGACCGGGCGATTGCGATCACTCCTGAAGACGCCGGGATGTGGGTGGAGATCGGGCGGTTGCGCTTTGCCGGAGGCGAGGACACCCTGGCGATTGACGCTGCGAAATATGCTCTCCAACTCGATCCGCGCAGCGTTCGTGCGCTTGAATTCAGAGGGCAGCTGGTGCGCGACAGTTACGGGCTCCTCGCGGCAATCCCCTGGTTCGAAGCGGCGCTGACGCACGGCCCAGACGACGTGTCCGTTTTGACCGAATATGCAGCGACTCTGGGCGAGTTGGGACGAGCCCAGGAAATGCTCACAGTCACCCGGCATGTGCTAAAATTGCAGCCGGGCAATGCACGGGCATTTTATCTGCAGGCAGTGTTGGCGGCGCGTTCGGGAAATTATGGCCTGGCCCGCAAGCTACTTCAGCGCGCGGGAGGCAGATTGGCAAACGTTCCCGGCGCAATGCTGCTCGAAGGAATCACACAGATTTCTGCGGGCAATTATTCGCTGGCCGCTGAGTCTCTTGAAAAGCTGCTCGAAGCGCAGCCCGGCAATGCTAGGGCAGAGGCGCTGCTGGCCCGGGCGCTGTTTCTTTCTGGCGAACACAAATATCTAGTAAAGCGGCTTGGCGCTGCCGCTGCGCAGCCCGGCGCGTCTTCTTATCTGATGACGGTTGTCGGCCGGTCGCAGGAAATACTGGGGCGCAGAGACCTTGCCGGGCCGTTGCTCGATCGCGCAGCTGCCCCGCGCAATGTCGCTATTTTTCCGCGCTATGGAGATACACCGATTGCCGAGTTGGTGAGGGAATGGCGACTTGGCGAGGCCGAGGCGATCATCGAGCAGCTGCGTTCGACTGACCCCGGCCACTATGACAACCAGGAACTGGCAGGCGACATCCAGCTATTGAACGGCAATGCCGAGGCGGCTGTAGTGCGCTATGGTGCGGCGGCTCGGATTAGAATGTCCGAGAGCCTTATGTTGCGCCGGTTTCAGGCCAATCTCATGGCAGGGCGGATGCGGGAGGCGGTCGAGCTGGTCGATGGCTTCCTCGCCTCCAATCCGACGAGCCGGCAAGCGTTGCGGCTTTCGGCATGGCTGTCGATACAGTCAGGCGACTGGCAACGCGCACGACGGATTTTCGAATATCTCGCGGTGACCGGCAGCGAATCCGATGTGCAGCTGCTGTCCGATCTCGCGCTGATGCAGATATATACCGGCGATCCGCACGCTGCCGAGGTGAATGCTCGACACGCCTATCGCCTGCAGCGCGCGAGTCCGGTCGCGGCCCAGGCTTGGGGGTTGAGCCTCGTTGCGCTCGGGACTCGCCCTCAGGATGCCGCCGCCCTGCTTGAAAAGGCCCGCGCCTTGATGGGCGACAATCCGCTGCTCACCCAGGGCCGGTTGCGTCTTGCGGAGATTCGCGAGAGCTGAATTCCTTCTGCGCACTCGACAAGGGCGCGCGCCTCCGGCAATCCCAACGGACCGGATCGCGGCAGCAGGAGGCAATGAAGTGGCGGGGGCGCTCGAAGGAATTACTGTAGTCGAACTTGCGAGCATCGGGCCGGGCCCGTTTGCCGCGATGATGCTTGCTGATCACGGTGCAAGAGTGATCCGTGTGGAGCGGCCCGGTGTCCCTGCCCAAGGCGCGTTCGGTCGTCATGACGTGATGAACCGCAACCGCGAATTCGTCGAACTCGATCTCAAGAGCGAGGAAGGTCTGGCGCAGCTGCGCGAGCTGATCGACAAGTCGGACGTCTTGATCGAGGGATTGCGGCCCGGTGCGCTGGAGCGGCTCGGCCTTGCCCCTGATGATCTGCTGGCGAGCAATCCAAAACTGGTGATCGGGCGGATGACCGGATGGGGGCAGGAAGGCCCCAAGGCGAAATGGGCCGGGCATGACATCAATTACATCGCCCTGTCCGGCGCGCTTCACACTTATGGCCGCAAGGATCAGAAGCCGACCCCGCCCAGCAATGCGGTGGGCGATTATGGCGGCGGCGGCATGATGATGGCATTCGGCTTGCTGGCGGGCATTCTTTCCGCACGCACCAGCGGCAAGGGGCAAGTGGTGGATTGCGCCATGCTTGACGGTGCAGCATTGCTGACCACCGTGACCTACATGATGCACGCGATCGGCATGTGGCAGGACGAGCGCGGCGTCAATGTGCTCGACACCGGCGCGCCTTACTACGAGACCTATGAGACTTCGGACGGCAAATATGTCTCGATCGGCCCTATTGAGGAGCCATTCTATCATCAGATGCTGGCGGTTCTCGGCCTGTCGGACGATAGCGAATTTCTTGATCGTGAGAACAAGTCCAACTGGCCAGCGCTCATCCAGCGGCTGGAAGCGATATTCCTGACCAAGACCCGTGACGAATGGTGCGCGCTGATGGAAGATAGCGATATCTGCTTTGCTCCGGTGCTCAGCCTGTCTGAAGCGCCGTCCCATCCGCATAATGTCGCGCGCGGCACGTTCATTGAGGTTGACGGCGTCGTCCAGCCAGCACCGGCACCGCGATTTTCAGGAACGCCGGCACCGCCCGTCAGGATGCCGAAGGCTTGATATCGCTGTACAACCGGATCGACCCGATGGTGCGGTTGATCGTCGGCGCAATCCTGCTGGCGACAGTTTTGCCCGTAACCGGCGAGGCGCGCGGGATCGCGCAGATCGTCGCCAATGCTGCCGTGTTCATGCTGTTCCTGTTCTACGGCATGAAGCTGTCGCGCGAAGAAGTGCGGGCGGGGCTTGGCAATATCCGGCTGCTGTTGCCGCTCACCATCTGGGTATTCGGGGTGATGGGCGTTGCTGGCTGGGCGGCCTGGCAGGGGACCGCCGCATGGCTCCCGGCGACGCTTGCCATCGGCTTTCTCTATCTTGGCGTGCTGCCTTCAACGATTCAGTCGGCAACGGTCTATAGCTCGCTGGCTGGCGGCAATGTCGCCAGCTCGGTGGTCGCGGCGGCCTTGCTCAATATTCTCGGCGTGTTCATCACCGTACCGCTTTATTCGCTGCTGTCCGGTAGCGCCGACACCGTGTTCGACACGCAGACGCTGACCAAGGTGCTGCTGATTCTGCTGCTGCCTTTCATCCTCGGCCAGGTGCTGCAGCGCTGGACCTATGAATGGGTCACTGAGCACCGCAAGCTGGTCTCGTCGATGGACCGTACGGTTATCGGCCTGGGGGTCTATGTCGCCTTCTCCGGGGCGGTTGAGCAGCAGATCTGGGGCATGCTGGACCTGGAAGTATGGGCCGTATTGCTGATTGCCTGCGCGGTGCTGCTGCTGATTGCCTATGGCGGCGTTTGGCTGCTGGGCGGGGCCTTGCGCCTGTCGCAAGGCGACCGCATCGCCATGCTGTTTGCCGGCGGCCAGAAGAGCATCGCCATGGGCGCACCGCTCGCCACCGTGCTGTTCCCCTCGGCCAAGGCCGGCATGATCCTGCTGCCGCTGCTGGTCTATCATCTTGCGCAAATGGTCGTGGCGGCCCCGATGGCATCGCGGCTGGCGCGTGAGACACCCGAAAGTTGATCTGGCCAATGCCGCAAGGCGCATGTTCGACGTTCTTGCAGGGCCATTGCAGCTGAATTACGGCAAGTAGAGGAACGTGGCCGGAAAAGAGAGCCAGGGCGGTTGAGTTGGCGGCTCTTGGGTGGGAAGCGGACTCGAGGCCTAGGCAATGGTTTCAGTCGCTAGATGCAAATTTCTATATACCACCATGAATTCGGACCCTATCCAACGAAGATGGCCCGCCGTCCTAAATACTTGCGGGAGATCGACCCGGTCCCCGTCAAAATTGAGAAGCACATGCTGGAAATGGGCTTCAAACAATCTTCGGCTTATATAGACTGGTGTTGGGTCAATGGCTTTGAGGGTTCACTGGAAAAATCCGGTGCCGAACTCATGGAGGAACGGGAAGCCTATCAGGCGATACAGGTTCGGCGTGCTGCTCATTCCAAACTGCATCGGAATCCAAAGGCCTTTCTGAGAGCCGTTTGCTCAGGCGAATTGTCTTCCGATGAGATAGATCGACCGATATTCAAACAGGCTGCGGCGGAAATTGAAGCCAGCATGGAGAACGGAGAAGCGCAGTCCTCGTTGCTTGAAATGCTGCTGCAATTGTCAAACTACGGAGATTTCATATTTCAAACCGCTCCCGGTCGAGCTGAGACACCTTTTCTTCGTGGTCTAGTCAAGGTCCATGACCGCCGCGCTCTGTGGCTTCGACCGCTTGAGGATTGGAAGCCCAAAAGCAAAAATCACGAAAAGATGTTTGGCGAACTAACCCATCATCTCTTCGACAAATACGGCAGTGTACCAAACTTCATGGAAGGCGTCTGGTTGCGTGACGACCGTCCTAGCTGGCGTTTTCGAGACTGGTATGTACATCTTGGCCGCGGCCATAATCTGCGCAAAGCAAAATCGCCCATCCCGCTTACCAAGAGGATGGCGCATCATTTCTTGGAAGCACCCGACGACTATACGGTCGAGCAAGCATTGCGTTGGGGCCAAATGAAATCGCTTGGTTGCGCCGATGCTGCCATCCACGCGATGGCGGCAACCCGTCTGGGCCGTTCGCTCATTAACGAGGACTTCTGGTTTACAGTTGTTCGCTTCATTGCCGACAATCCGATGCTCGACCCAAGACAATTTGGGCCGATTGTCGACTATCTGCAAAATCAGAGGTTTGAACCAGTGGAGATCGAAGTTGCTCCTGGAGAGTGGCGAACTGAGCCGCCAGCCCAACCTGGGCTCTCAATGCAAGGCCGGACCGTCAATTCGCTGATGCGACAAGTCCATGACTGGCATCGTGAACTGGGTAGGCTACGCGATTTGCCTTCAGGTCAATATGAAAAGGCGGATTTTGAGGGCCTCACACTGGAGAAGAAACGAGGCGGAGACACCCTTAGGTGGGTCGTCCGGCAACTTCGTGCGGCAAGAGACTTACAGATTGAGAGCGACGAATTGCGTCATTGTGTGGCTAGCTATCACTGGTCCTGTGCCAAAGGCCACTGCACGATATGGAGTCTTTCAGTCAGCGAAAACAATGGAAAACAGGAACGTCGCCAAACCATAGAGGTAGATCGCAACGGTGTGATTGTTCAGTGTCGTGGTCTGGCAAATCGCGACCCGAATCCGGGGGAATGGTCGGTGGTTAATAGCTGGGCAAGAGAAGCGAAACTGCAAGTTTCCAGCTACCTGTAGTTCGGGACGTCGGTAATGGGCTCACAACCCGACATTCGAGACCGATACTCAGCCCCAAAAATCGCGCTACTTGGGCTGGTAGGTCTGTTCCTCGCCCGGGAAGGTCCGCGCGCGCACTTCCTCGGCATATTTCTTCGCCGTTTCCGCAATGACCTCGGCAATGTCCCCGTAGCGCTTCACGAAACGCGGGACGCGCTCAAACATGCCGAGCATGTCTTCGGTGACCAGCACTTGCCCGTCGCATTGTGCTGATGCGCCGATGCCGATGGTCGGGCAGGAAACCGCCTTGGTGACATCGACGGCGATCGGCTCGACCACGCCCTCGACAACAATCGCGAAGGCCCCGGCCTCATCCAGCGCAACAGCGTCGGCAACGATCTTCTTCGCTCCCGCCTCGCTGCGCCCGCGCGCGCGGTAGCCGCCCAGCACATTGACCGCCTGCGGGGTCAATCCGACATGGCCGACCACCGGAATGCCGCGCTGCACCAGGAATGATACGGTGTCGGCCATCGCCTCGCCGCCCTCCAGCTTGACTGCTGCCGCACCGCTGAATTTCATCAGGTAGGACGCGCTTTCGAAGGCCTTCTCGGGTGAAGCCTCATAGGCTCCGAACGGCATGTCGACCACCACCACCGAATGGTATGAGCCGCGCACCACAGCGGCGGCGTGATTGGCCATCATGTCCAGCGTCACCGGAATGGTCGAATCGAGGCCATAGATCACCTGGCCGAGCGAATCCCCGACCAGCAGCACGTCGCAATGCGGGTCCAGCAACTGGGCCTGTCGCGCGGTATAGGCGGTGAGCACGACGATCGGCTCGGTCGTCACCCCATCCTGCTTGCGATCGCGGATCGCAGGGACCGTGAGCCGCCGCATCGGCTGGGGCGTCGGATGAGACCGGCTGGTCGAAGTGTCGAGCTGGAAAGTCGTGGACATGGCGGTGCTTGTAGCGGCTCGGGCAAAGCTGGGGAAGGGCGAGGAGTGGCAGCTTGCTAACCGGACCTGTGTTTGTTCCAATGACATGAGTCTAACACCCGCAGAATCCTTGTCGGGTGCGCTCAAGGCATCCGCCTTGAGCTTTGCAACACCGGCCCGCTCCCCCTGCCCAACCACCCCAAGTGTATCCTGTCGGGTGGTTGGGCAGGGGGAGCGGGCCGGTGATGCTAGCTGGTCACGGATGTGACCGGCGCACCCGACAAGGACTCTTCCGACTGGTCAGG
>JAQWKP010000237.1 GCA_029247785.1 Novosphingobium sp. | reverse complement strand
ACCTGATCGACAGCTTCGCCTTTTCGACCACGGTGCTGCAGGAAGGCGTGCGCGAGCAGGGTGTGATCGGTCTGGAAGCGGCGATCCACCAGATTACCGCGCGGCCAGCGGCCTATTTCGGGCTGATCGAGCGCGGCGAGCTGCGCGAGGGCTTTCACGCCGATATCGTCGTCTTCGATGCGGACAACATCGCGCGCGGCCCAACCTATCGCCGCCACGATCTGCCGGGCGGCGACGCCTATCGCCTCTATGCTGATGCGATTGGCGTCGACCATGTGCTAGTCAACGGCGTGGAGATCGTGCGCAGCGGCGAGCATACCGGCAGCTTGCCGGGCACGGTGCTACGTTCGGGGCGGGACACGCGCACAGTCGCGATCGATGCCCTCCAGACGAGTGCGGCTTGAGGAAGCGCGAGTGGCCGCCTTCGACACCGAACCGCTGGATGAACAGCGTCGCTATGGCGCCATCGTCACGGGCCTGTCGCCGGGCTCGATAGACGACCCGCAAGTGCGTAAGGCGTTGCTCACACTGTGGATGGAAAAAGGGCTGGTGGTGTTTAGGGACATTGCCGGCGGAATCGATACGCAGGTCCGCCTGTCTGAAATCTTCGGCGAGCCCGAGGTGCACCCAATGATGGAAGGCACCGACATCAAGACCGAGCACCGGGCGCTCGCTCCGATCGAATTCGATCCTGAAAAGGACGGCAATATTTACGAGATCGGCGGCAAGGTGCTTGGTGGCTACCTGCCCTGGCATTTCGACGGTGCCTATGTCGAAAGGATCAACCATGGCGGTATATTGCGGCCCGATATATTGCCCGGGCGTGGTGGTGAAACCGGTTTTCTGGACCAGATCGCGGCCTGGGACCTGCTTCCCGAGCAGCTCAGGGAGAGAATCGACGGGTTGAGCGTGGTCTATTCCTACCAACCGGATTTCACCCGCGCCAAATTCGGTTCCCAGCCTGACCGGCTGGTCAAAATGTCCGAGCTGTTCCGAACCGGGTCTGCGCACCCCTCGGTACAGGTCCGTGCGATCCATCCGGCGGTCTATGAACAGCCAGGAACCGGCCGCAAGGTGCTGCATGTCTCGCCCTGGTTCGCCGATGGCATCGAGGGGATGGAGAACGAGGCGGGTGATGCGCTGCTTGGGGAAATCATCGAGCACGTCCTCAAGCCCGAATTGATGTATTTCCACCAGTGGCAGGCAGGCGACATGGTGTTGTGGGACAATTGGCGGATGCTGCATTGCGCCTGCGGCGTGCCCCCAGAAGAAACGCGGATCATGCGACGCACGACAATTGTTGGCGATTATGGGCTGGGTCGCAGGGAAGTCATTGCGGCGGCGTGAGAGCGAATGGCTTGACCTCACGGTAGATATATTGCTGATCGGGGAAAGTGCCCGAAGGGATTGCGGGTCCGGATGGAGGGTCGTGAAATCACAGACATCAAACGCAGTGATGGGGACACCCCGCAAGAGACCCTGCCTGCCACCGATGTAGTGATCATCGGCGCGGGTTTCGGCGGACTTTACGCGCATCAGAGGCTTCGCCAGCTGGGCCTGACGCTGCAGGGGTTCGAGGCCGCGCCGGGTGTTGGCGGGACCTGGTACTGGAATGCCTATCCCGGCGCGCGCTGCGATGTCGAAAGTCTCGATTATTGCTACTCCTTCTCGGACGAGCTGCTGGAGGAGTGGGAATGGAGCGAGCGTTTTGCGACGCAGCCGGAAATCCTGCGATATGCCAATCACGTCGCCGACCGCTTCGATCTGAGGCACGATATCGCGTTCGATACGCGCATCACCTCCTGCACATTCGATGACGCCACTAATCGCTGGACGCTGGAAACCGACACCGGCAAATGCATTTCCGCGCGTTTTGTAATCGCCGCCACCGGCTGCCTGTCCGCGCCGATCCTGCCCGATATCGATGGTATCGAGAGCTTTGCCGGAACTATCGTCCAAACCTCGGCCTGGCCGCATGACGGGGTGGAGCTTGCCGGCAAGCGCGTCGGCATCATCGGCACCGGTTCCTCGGGCATCCAGACGATCCCGGTAATCGCCCAGAGCGCTGCGCATCTCACTGTGTTCCAGCGGACGCCTAATTTCAGCCTGCCGGCGCGAAATGGACCGGTCTCGCCCGAAAAGCTTGCTCGGGTAAAGGCCGATTATCCGGCCTACGCCCGCTCGAACAAGCTGACTCCCGCAGCCTATCAGGTGAGCGTACCGAGCGATCTGCCCGAGATCTGGTCCCCCGGCAGGTCGGCGCTCGACGCCAGTGACGAAGAACGCAGCGCCATTTGGGATACCTTGTGGAATGCTGGCGGCACGGGTTTCACATATAGCTATACCGACCTCACCACCAACGCCGATTCCAACCAGCTGGTTGCCGAATATGTCCATGGCAAGATCCGCGATATCGTCGACGACCCCGAAACTGCCGAGAAGCTGTGCCCGAAGACCAATCCTTTCGGCACCAAGCGGCTGTGTCTCGACAGTGACTATTTCGCCACTTTCAACCGGCCCAATGTCAGCCTGGTCGACCTGCGCGCCACACCGATCACCCGTATCACTGCTGACGGCGTGGAGGTGGGCGAGACGGTCCACTCGCTCGATGTGCTGATCTTCGCCACCGGTTTCGATGCGATGACCGGGCCGCTGCTGCGGATGAACGTCAAGGGCGTAGGCGGCACCTCGCTGAATGAGGAATGGGCAGATGGCCCGCATAATTATCTCGGGCTGATGGTCGCCGGATTTCCCAACCTGTTCTCGGTCACCGGGCCGGGCTCGCCTTCGGTGCTGACCAATATGATCCCATCGGTGGAGCAGCACATCGACTGGATTGCCGATTGCCTCGAACATCTTGTTGCTCATGGGCTTGAGCGGATCGAGGCCACTCCCACGGCCCAGGAGGAATGGGGTGAGGAGGTGCGCCGGGCCGCGTCCCACTCGTTGTTCCTCAAGGCAGACTCCTGGTACATGGGCGCCAATGTTCCCGGGAAACCGCGCGTGATCCTGCCTTATATGGGCGGCTTCTCCAATTACGCCGAGCGTTGCGAGGAGATCGCGCGGGGCGGCTATCCCGGCTTCACCCTTTCGGCCGCATTGGTTCATGAGCCGAGCGCATGAGCCAGACCGCTCCAGCGCTTTCCGACCAGGACAACCGCGCCACGGCGGGCGAGATTTTCCTGGCGCTGATCCTGCTGGTGCTGCTCGTGCTCGGCGGGTTGGTGTTGAGTTCGGGGACGCAGGCGCTGTGGATCGTGCTGGTCTCGGCGACGTTTCCGATCACATCGGTCCTCCTGCAATCGGGCATTGAGCGGCTGTTCCCGCCTGCCGGCCCGCGCAAGCCATTCAAGCGCTGGCTGCTGCATCTGCAGGTCAACACCTTCTTCGATTTCCTGCGCGCGACGCTGACCATTGCGACATTCCTCACCGTCGCTGCGGTCGCTCGCAATCTCGGCTTCGAGCTTGGCCTGTTCGATCTGCGCTTCGCTTCTGCCACAGACCTGCTGCTGCTTGTCGCCTCGCTTTGGCTGGCCTCGGTGATCGGCGATTTCTTCTTTTATTGGTATCACCGCTGGACTCATGTGAACCAGTTCCTGTGGCAACATCACAAGATGCACCACACCGACACCGAGCTGGAAGCGATCAGCACCGCGCGCCAGAACTGGATGGAATCGGTGTTCAACTCGCTGTTCATCACCGTGCCGATCCTGATCCTGTTCAAGGTCGATCCGCTCGAACAATGGCACGCCGGGATTGCTGCCGGGATTACGGCCGCCGTGCTCAACAATCTGCTGACGCTCAGCCATATGAATGTGCGCTGGCATGTCGGCTGGTTCAGCCGTGTGTGGTGCGCCCCGCAAGTCCACCGCATCCACCACAGCCTGGAACCGCAGCATATCAACAAGAACTTCGCCTTCATGTTTCCGATGTGGGACGTGATCTTCGGCACCTATTACCACCCTGGGAAGGACGATTTCCCCGCGACCGGCGTGGCGGGCGAACCGGGCTTTGACAGCTTCTGGGAAGCCGAAATCTACTCTCAACGGGAAATGTGGAAATACTGGAAGAACCGCAAGGCGAGGAAGGCTGCGGCGGGCAGCTGAGTAGCTGTAATCACTGGGAAAACGGCCTACCATCGCCCAGTTACCTGAAAAGTTAGTTGATGAAACACATGCGGGGTGAACGCTTTCCCCTTTCGTGAACGAAACCCCGAAAAACACGAAAGCCGCGCTGTGCGGGCGCGGCTTGGGGGAGGTGTATGGCAGGCTGCCTATCGGCATCGGCAGGATCGGAATCGCGGCATGGGCGGGAGTTTGTCAGGCCGGCGCCATGTAGGAAAGTTCATCCTTTGAAATCGACCCCATCGCGGCAACAAGGTCCGGCCCTTTTGGGTTTGGATCCCTGCACATCTCGTGCGATACGAGACGGCGTCATCACTGCCGTCCGAATTTTCAGACCTCAGCATGGAGATAGCCATGATTACCTGCACAGCGCGCCATTTTTCCGGTCGGGACGAGGCCATTGCCGAGATCAAGCAAAGCGGCCTGCACCTCGCCGAGACAGAACTCACGCCCGACGAGCTGACAGGCGAGGCCCACGATCACCCCTATGGGGTGGAAATCTACCTGCTCGAAGGCGTGCTGGTGCTCGATGATCCGGCCACCGGCAAAAGCCACAAGCTGGAAGCTGGCAGCAAGGCCGTCGTACCGGCAGATGCGCGCCATACAGAAACATGCTCAGGCCCGGTTCGTGCGGTCTTTGGCCTGACCATCGACCCGGCTCAGCTCATGGCCGCCCGCACAGCCGAGGTTTCGTCTTAGCATCAGGCGGGTGCATGGCGGTTTGTGGGCGAAGTTGGAGAGTGGCTTCCAGCGCCATTGATGTCGCACGCCCCCCTCCCAGCTGCGCTAGCCCCTGCATTCGCAGGGACAAGCTGCGCTAACCTCTCCCCTCAAGGGGAGAGGGGAAGGAAGTGGTGCAGATATTGCGCATGATGCTCCAAGGGTGAAGGGGGCGGGAACTTTACCCACTCACCCCTTCGGCAGATTATGCCCGGCCTGCGTCCAGCGCAGTGGCAGCACGTCCATGCTCGGCACGTCCTGAATACGCAGCACGTCAACGAACAGAAGCCGACCGGACGCCGGATCGAGATGAGAGCGGGTGATGGTGCCGCCGGCGCGGTCATCGACATGGGTGTCGATCACCGGGCAGCCGTCGAGCCAGTTGCCCGGCGCGACGGCCAGCACCGTGCCTGACCATTCCGATACCGCCAGATTGCCGCGCTGGACTACGCCGGGATACAGCGGCTGGGCGGGCGCATCCCTATCCACTGTCGCATCGACGGGGGAGGCTGCCGGTCTGGCCTCGCGCAATCGTTCGGCGCGCATTTCGTCGCGGCGCGCTGCGGTTGCTTCTTCATTGAGCTCGCCGCCATCGGTCAGCACTGCGCCATAGATATTGCGCAATGTTTCGGCATCGACGCGGTTCTCGTGAAGGTCTCTGGCGAGGGATTTCACTTCGCGGTCCAGCGGATCGCCAAAGCCGCCGCCGCTGGCGCAGAACATCTCGAACGTATCGCCGGGTGACAGCGCAACGCCGGTCTGGTGGATGCCGACCGATTCAGTCTCACCATCGGGATTGGTCAGGAAATAGCGCATCGTCGCACCGGGATAGCCGCCCGCTGCGCCGCCGGTGGGGAACCAGGCGCGGGTGCCGGTCATATTGCCGACCAGCGTATCGGTGTTGTGGGCCTGAAAGCTTTCCTGACAGCCCGCGCCGCTGCGATATTTGCCATAGCCGTGAAAGCCGGTGGTCGTTCGCCGCTCAAGAAACAGCAGCGGATAGGAGGATTCCAGCACTTCGGCATCGGCGAATTCAAGCTGGTTGCCGATATTGACCTGGCTGCTCTTGATATCGATGCCGTCTCGGTCCGAGGCGGCGGGGCTGCCCGAGAATGCGCCGTCAATCAGCGTATAGACCCGGCGTACGCCGAAATGATCGAGATAAGTCCAGCGCCCGGTGCCATAGGCCGATAGCGAGGGCGACAGCAGCCGCTCACGCTCGGCAGCTTGCGGCGAGGCGTAAAGCGCCAGTTGCAGGCACTGGCCGACCGCGGTGTAGACTGCCATCGCTGCATCCATATGCGCGGCCCCGATTGGCGCGGGCATGGTGCAATTGACGATGCTGCCCGGCTCGCTGACGATCTCGACAATGTCCAGCACGGGCTGGTTGAACGGCAGGCCCGGCGCCAGCATCTGGCGCATGCGCGGGGCGATCTGCGCGCGGATGATATATTCCTTGGAATTGATGAAGAACGGGATCTGCGCCGGGGCTTCGGTGAGGTCAAAAATCACCCGGTCGCCGCGCACTTCCAGATTGCACGGCACGCGCATGACATCATTGTTCCACTCAATCCACGCGGCGGAATAATAGTGCCCGTCTTCAAGCTGGGAAATGCGCTCACGCAGCACGCGCTCAACGCCTGCAAGCAATGTGGCGCAGGCGCTCTGAAAGCTTGGCAGGCCCATGTCGCCAACCAGTTCCACCAGCTTGCGTTCGGCCACCGCGCTGCCGATCACCAGGCTGCGCATGTCCATCTCGATAAGATCGGAGCTGCGCACATTGATCCGGAAGATGTTCCAGATGTCCTCGCATTCCTCGCCCTGCTTGACGATGCGCACTGGCGGCAGGCGCAGGGCTTCCTGGTAGCATTCGGTTGCCTTGACTGCCGATGAGCCGGGCACCATCCCGCCCATGTCCATCATATGCGCGGCCAGCGCGACCCATGCGACGCGCTCGCCGTTCAGGAATACCGGTCGCTGGATCACCACGTCTTGCGGATGCAGTCCGCCGCCCGAATGCGGATCATTGGCGAGGAACACATCGCCATCGGCAATCGTCTCGCCATGGACTTCGATGGTTGAGCGCACCGCATGCATAACCGCGCCGTAATGCAGGTCGATCAGACCCGAGGCCGAGATCACCGAGCCATCGGCATCGAGGATGGTGACCGAGTAATCCTTGCTCTCGGTGACGATCGGGCTGATCGCGGTTTGCTGCACCGCATCGCCTGCCTCCTGCCCGATGGCTTCGAGCCGCGAACGCAGCAGCTCGGGCACGATGGGATCATCGGTGATACTGGCCTGATAATTCATGTCGCTGCCTCGACTGAAAGGTTGCGCTGGGCATCGACCCGCGCGCTCATGCCCTCGGGCACCCAGATCGTCGTATCCGATGAATCGACCAAGGCCGGTCCGGAGATGCCCTCACCTGTCACAAGCGCAGCCTCATCATAGACCGAGACCGCCTCGGGAGCCATGCCGCGCTTCAGGCTGACCTGGCGTGTGCCAATCGGCTGGGCATCGCGCGTTTCGCCTGTTTCGGTTGGCGCTGGCGCTTCCTCAACCTGCGCCATTTTGCCGATGCCGACCGCGCGGATACCGACCAGCTCGACAATCCCGGAAGTGGTGGTCGAGGCTGCACCGAAGCGGCGCAGATATTCCTCGCGGAACAGTTTTTCGGCCTCAACCCCGCCATCGCCCATTACAAGCTCGTCGGGCAGCGCAATGGTCAATTCCCAGCGCTGCAGGAAGAAGCGCATGTCGGCTTCAAAGCGCACGATGCGGTCCTTTTCGGGAACACCATCGGCGGCCAGATCCTGCCACACCGCATCGCGCAATTCGGCGATAGTGTCGTCTATGGTCGCCGCATCGCCGGGCAGCTTGAGCAGCAGGGTGGAGAGCCGCTCGCGCCTGATATCCATCGTCGCCGCGCCATAGGCAGACAGCACCGAGGCCAGCTCGGGGATCAGCACCCGGGTCAACCCGACCAATTGCGCCAGTTCGCCTGCAAACAGCGCGCCGCAGCCGCCATAGCTGACGAGGCAATGTTCCGAAGCGGCCAGCGCATGAGAGGACAGCCGCGCGCGCAAGGCCTTGACCATTTCGGCAACAGCAATCTCGCGCACGCCCCAGGCCGCTTCGATTGCATCGAGGCCCAGTTCCTTGCCCTGCCGCGCAAATGTGGCGAGCGCGGCTTCGCGGTCGAGTGTCATGGTGCCGCCAAGAAAGCGCGCGGGATCGATATAGCCGAGCACCAACAGCGCATCGGTCAGCGCCGCCTGCTCGCCGCCGCGCCCATAGCACACCGGGCCCGGCATCGAGCCCGCCGAATGCGGGCCAACGCGCAGCATGCCGCGCTCATCGGTCCAGGTCAGTGAGCCGCCGCCTGCACCAACCGATTCGACATCGACGCGGGGCAATGCGGTGTAGAACCCCATCAGATCGCCGCGCTGGGTGCGCGCGGGTGCGGCGTCGGCGATATGGGCGACATCGAAGCTGGTGCCGCCAAGATCGCTGGTCAGCACCTTGGCCTCGCCGACGCTGGTCGCCAGCCGCGCCGCTGCCGCCACGCCAGCCGCCGGGCCCGATGCAGCGAGCCACACCGGCTGTTCGCGCGCCTGTTCGATAGAGATCGCCCCGCCGCCCGAATGGCACAGCAATACCGGCGCGGTCAGGCCCTGTTCGCGCAAGGTGCCGGCCAGTTCGTCAACCCCGGCATAGGCGCCCTTGGCATAGGCGTTGAGCACGGCCAGCGTGGTGCGCTCATATTCGCGGATCACGGGGCGCAATTCGATCCCGCAGGTGACCGGCATATTTGGCAGGCTCTTGCGCAGCAGCCGCACCGCCTCGCGCTCATGCTCGGGATTGAGGAAGGACCACAGGAACGAGACGGCAATGCTCTCAACCTGCGCGTCCTCAGCCAGATAGCGCCCGGCTGCGATCACCGCATCGGCATCAAGCGGTGTCAGCACCGTGCCATTGCGATCGATCCGCTCATCGATACCCCTGATGGCGTTCGGCTGGACCAGCGCGTCGACCGATTGCAGCCAGCCGTCGACCTCCTGCGTCCGGCCGCGCGCGAGGCGCAGCGTCTCCTCGAATCCCTTGGTGGTGATCAGCCCGACCCGTAGCCCCCGGCGCGTGGCGATGGCATTGGTGACAGCGGTGGTGCCAAGCCCGAATTTGCGCACGCGCGGCAAAATATCTGCCAGCTCCAGCCCGGCAGACTGCGCCGCCAACTCGCATGCCGCCAGCACCCCGCGCCCGATATCGGGATAGGTGCTGGGCGACTTGGCGCGGTAGCGATCCGGCCCGTCGATCAGCACCGCATCGGTAAAGGTGCCGCCAACATCGATCCCGATGAGAACATCGCGGGTGCTCATGCAGGGGGCCTTGCGGGGTTGGTCTGTAGGACGTTCGTCATGCCTCTCCCTTGGCCGGAGAAGCCGGCTCTTGTCATTATTTCTAGCATACGCATGATGATCGGGCCTGCCGGGGTGTCAAGCGGGATCGGGCCGGAGAGATTGTTTCAACTGGTCTGAGGCAGAGGCTCGCGTTAGTGGAGACGGCCCATCTTTCAAGCCCAATTCCGGAACGGCTCGAAATGGAGGGGTGGACCGCCACAACAGACGTCTATTCGTCGATTTTATCCAAACTTGCTGCTGTGTAACGAAGAACATATGGCTTTTCAGCTGGCTTACCGCTGGGAAGAGCGAGGCCAAAGAAGGCAACGTAGCAATCAAACATGCCGAGTTCATCATCCAACCAGCAATGGATAACCACACCAAATTCTGACGTAATTTGTTCGTCATCGTCCCATATGGCGTCCCGGCGAACCCTTGTTCCCGGCGCGAAATAGCGGTCTCTTTTTTCGCTGGTCGCGCTCTCCATCTTATAACCTCAAATTGAACTCACCAGAGTGCACTGCGGATTCCATTGGTCTGCCGTCAAACTGTAAACTGTCATTCAGCAGGGCGAAAGTTTGACAACGACATGACCAAGCCGAATGCCGAACAAACCATCACCCCACACCAGCTATCGCAATCCGCTGCATCACTCGCCTGCCCTGCCAGTCCGGCACCGCGTAATGCTGCACTGCGCGGTTGTCCCAGAAGGCGATATCGCCTTCGTGCCAGTGTAGCCGGACCTGGAATTCGGGGCTCTTGATATGCTCGTAGAGAAAATCGAGCAGCATCCGGCTTTCGGCCACCGGCAGGCCGTCGATCTCGGTGGTCCAGTTGTAATTGACATTGAGCAGCTTGCGCCCGGTCTCGGGATGGGTGGAGATCACCGGGTGCTTGATCGGCGGCCAGTCGTCCATGTTGAGCGAGGTTTTGAGGCCCTGGCTGGCCAGCCGCGCCGCCATTTGCGCCAGCGAATGCCATGCTTCCAGCCCGTCAAGATAGGTCTTCATCCTGTCAGACAGCGCTTCATAGGCTGCATGCATCGATGAAAAGCAGGTGTCGCCGCCCGCGCCGGGCAGGCAATGCGCCTGCAGCAGCGCGCCCATTGGCGGATGAGGCCGAAACGTGTTGTCAGCATGGAAATTCGCGGCTTGACTGCCCGAGGGGTTTGACTGGTCGAGCATCATCACCGTCGGATCGCTATTGTCATGCAGGAACGGCGCGATTTCCAGCTCGCCGAAGCTGGCGGCAAGCGCTTTGTGCCGTTCTACGCTGAGCAATTTCTGCTCGCGGAAGAACAATACCTGGTGGGTATGCAGACCCTCGCGGATCACCCCCACCGTTTGACCGTCGAGCGGCTGCGACAGGTCGAGCCCGTGAACATCCGCGCCCAGCGTTCCTGTCATCGGAGTAAATCTGGCCATCGGTGAGGCTCCCTCAGCTTGGCGCTACCACCATGCCCGGCTTGCGCCCGGTCAGCTCACCATCGAGCACGATCGGCTGGCCATTGACGATGGTCGCATAAACGCCCTTGCCAAAAGCCTTGTAGCGCCCGACCCCGCCCGGCAGATCATGGACGAATTCCTTGCGGACCGGGGCGATTTCCTCAGCATCGAAGATCATCATATCGGCCCATTTGCCCACCTGAAGCGTGCCGCGATCATGAAAGCCAAGCAAGGCTGCGGGCACGTGGGTGATCTGCCGCACGCCGTCTTCCAGCGACCAGACCTGCCTCTCGCGCACCCATGTAGCGAGGAAATAGGTGCTCCAGTCCGATTGGTCGTCCTTGGCGAGATGTGCGCCGCCATCGGATGTGCCGATCAACATGCGCGCATCCAGCTGCGCCTTCTTCACCGAATTGGACCATTCGGGCCCGTCCATCCGCCAGCGCAGATGGGTCTCGAAATCGTCGGCCAGCGCCAGATCGAGCGCGAAATCGCCCGGGGCAACGCCTTTCTCCTCGGCCAGCTCGACAATCGAACGACCCTGATGCTGTTCGAACGGCAGGGTGGGCGATTCCTGGACGAACACCACCGGCCATTTCGGCGCGGGCAGGGTCGTGCCCTTGCTTGCATCGGTGTTCTGGTTCTCCACCGCATGGCGCATTTCCTCGCGCGCTTCGGGGTCTTTGAGCAGGGCGCGGCGTTCTTCCAGCGACATTTTTGTCATCGCGTCCCAGGTCGCGACGGCCTGCCAATGCTTGTTGGTATCATCGAAGCGCACCGGTCGATCAAACGGCCGGGCGATCAGCATCGAATAAAACGGCGCGCCTTCCTCGGTCGCCTTGTCGAGCGCGATTACCGCCGCGTCCCAGGCGTCGCCGGGCACGTCGACCTTGCTCGCCGCGCCGAGCCCCTGGATGATCACCGGAAGGCCCGAGCGGCGGCCGATCTCGGTGAGAAACTCATTGTCCTCGTCCTTCATGCCCGAGACGGTTGCTTCGGGCAGGTAGCAGATGGTGCCGGTGCCGGCGCGGCCCGCCGCTTCGGCCAGCGCCAGGATTTCATCATGGCTGGCAAAGCGCGAGGGCACGGGGCGGCCCCAGATATCGTTCTGGGTTCCAAGCGAGGAAGAGGAGAAGCCGGCAGCGCCCGCGCGCACCGCTTCCTCAACAATCGCGGCCATCCCGGCGATTTCATCGGGCGTTGCCTCGCGTTGGTTACATGCCTCGCCCATCACCCAACGCCGGACATTGGAATGGCCGACATAGCACGCGAAATTGATCCCGAGATCGCTTCTGACGACCGCGAGGAACTCCTCGAAAGTCTCATATTTGTCCCAGGCGACGCCGGACAGCGCGATCGGGTCCATATCCTCAACCTTGGCGAAAACGCCCTGGATGAAGGTCCGATCCTCGGCTTTCACAGGCGCGGCGGAGAAGCCGCAATTGCCCGCCAGCACCGTGGTGACGCCATGGTAGCAGCTCATCGTCGCATAGGGATCGAAGGTGATCTGCGGATCATAATGGGTGTGGGCATCGACGATACCGGGAGCCACAATCCGGCCCTTGGCGTCAATCTCCTCGCGGGCGCTGGCGCCGTCCATCCGGGCGATCCGGGCGATCTTGCCATCCTTCACCGCAACATCGACACGGCGGCGCGGCAGGCCGGTACCGTCGACGACATAGCCATTTCTCACGATCAGATCATATTCCACTGCAACCTCTCCCAAGGGCTCTTTGGCCGGACACTACGCCTCTCTTGCGGCTTTTTCGAGCGCTTTCCGACCAGACAAGCAAGCGCCTGTTTGACGGCGCCGCAATCCGCTGGCACGCTGGCCGAAACGCGGCCCAGACCGCACCACGAGAGGATCACCCGATGCGCTTTTCGCTGCTCTATGAAATTGCCCTGCCGATCGAGCTTGAACAGGCTGGCAAGACCGAATCCGAAGCGTTCTGGGAGGCAATGGAACAGATCAAGCTGGCCGACGAGATGGGCTTCGACACCGCCTGGATGGTGGAGCACCATTTCCTTGAGGACCTGTCGCGATCCTCGGCCAATGACATTTTCCTCGCCGCAATTGCGCAGCACACCAAGAACATTCGCATCGGCCTTGGCGTCGCCCTGATGCCGCCGGGCTATTCGCATCCCTTCAAGGTTGCCGAGCGGGTGGCGTCACTGGACATTGTCACCAAGGGCCGCCTTGAATGGGGCTGCGGGCGTTCGACCACGGCGGAGGAATTGGACGGCTTCCGAATTGATAGCGCCGATGCCCGCGGCGGCATGGTCGAATCGATGCGAGTGGTCCCCGAGATGTGGCGGCAGCGCGTATTTCCCGGCTACAAAGGCGAATATATGGACCTGCCGGAGCGGGTCGTCGTCCCCAAGCCGGTGCAGAAGCCGCATCCGCCGATGTGGATGGCCTGCGGCAGTCCGAGCAGTTTTCGTCTTGCCGGCGAGCTCGGCGTCGGCTGTCTCAGCTTCACCATCGCCACGCCCAAGGAGCTCAACGCCCAGCTCGACCATTATCGCGACGGGATCAAAAATGCGGACCCCTGCGGCGATTTCGTCAATAACAACATCGCCGGATTCACCACGCTATATTGCGGCGAAAACGATGCCGAAGCGCGGGCGCGCGGCGGCGAGAACGCGACCGCTCACCACTCGCGCGTGCACAAATATTTCGGCGATGTGCCGGATCGGCCCGGCTATAATGAGCGCAGCATGTCGGTCGAGGAACGCCAGGCGCTCGGCATCCAGGATCCGCTCGAAGCGATCAAGGAAGCCCGCATTTGCGCCGGCGATGTCGAAACCTGCTACGATATCATCAAGCAGTGGGAAGACATCGGCGTCGACGAATTCATGGGCGTGGTCCAATTCAACGAGATCACCCATGAGGAATCAATGAACACCATCCGCCTGATGGGCGAACATGTGATTCCGAGATTCCGGGAGGCGGAGAAGGCCAAGGCTGCGGGTGGGTGATTGTGCGGTTCGGGAGGAACGAAATCCGTGTTTGGTTGGTTGAAAAAGCGGAAACAACGACCTCAACCAGAATCCGATTGGTTCGTTGTTGTTGTCCAGGGAAACATTCGCGTCACTGACCATGACGGCAACGAGGCGTCCGTCCCGACAGCGGAAATTTCGGGCATTGTTATCGAGACCAACGATTCGGGGCCGTGGGGAGCGGATGTCTGGTGGCTGTTATTTGGAGCTGACGAACAACAGACCTGCGCGTTCCCACAAGGTGCAACCGGTGAGCAAGCTGCGCTCGACCATCTCATGGACCTACCCGGTTTCGACTATGAGCAGATGATAGCCGCCATGTCGTCTACGGAGAATGCGGTCTTTCCGGTGTGGCGCAAACGGGAATAAACCCTACCCCCCACCCCACAGCTTCTCGCTCGCCATTGCTGCGCCTTCGACCATGCTGGCCATCTTGCCCCAGACGATGTCG
>JAQWKP010000228.1 GCA_029247785.1 Novosphingobium sp. | reverse complement strand
GGCGCGCCGGCCCGAATGACGAAACCGTTTGTCGCCATGTCCTCGGCGCTGCTGCGCCAGGACGCGAACGGGGAGCCTTTCATCGGCTGGCAGCCCCAGGAAAAGCTGAATCGCGAACAAGCTTTCGCGGCCTTCACTACGGGCGGTGCCCATGCATTATTCGCCGAAGGAAGGCTCGGGCGCATCGCGCTGGGCCGGCGCGCTGATTTCCTGCTGCTCGACCGCGATCCGTTCCTCTCAACCCCAGACCAACTAGCCGCGATCCGCGTGTTGCAGACCTGGGTGGGCGGTAAGCTGGTGCATGATGTCGAGGACGAAAAGCGCGACGAATCAGTCGACGAGCGGTTGCCCATCCCAGGGCGGTAGGACTCACTCCGCTGGCGCTGCTTCCTGCGCTTCGTCGTTGTCGTCCTCGGCTTCCAGCGCTTCTGCATGCTCGCGCGCGCGCCGCTTCTCTCCGAACCGCATCAGCACTAGCGAGCCTTCAAACAGCACTATCAGCGGCCCGGCCAGCAAGAGCTGCGAAATGATATCCGGCGGGGTGATTACGGCGGCCACCGCAAACACCGCCACGATGATATAGCGCCGCGCTCGGGCCAGCTGTTCGCGGCTGACAACCCCTGCCCGGTTGAGCAGCATCAGCAACACCGGCAGCAGGAAACTGATGCCGAAGGCGAGGATGAACTGCATCACCAGGCTGAGATAATCGCCGGTACCCGGCAGCGCCTCCATCTTGAGCCCACCACGTTCGCCCTCGAACCCTACAAAGAAACGGAAGGCGGTCGGCATGACGACGAAATAGGCCATCGACGCACCGAGCGTGAACAGCACCGGGGTCGCGATCAGGAAAGGCAGGAACGCCTTTTTCTCCCGTGCATAAAGCCCTGGCGCAACGAAGGCCCAGAGCTGGTTGGCGATGATCGGAAAGCTGACGAAAAACGCAGCGAACAGCGCCACCTTGATTTCAACAAAAAAGGCCTCGTAGAGCTTGGTGAAAATCAGCTTTCCCTCGCCGGCTGGGAACGCCTGGGTCAGAGGCCAGACGAGAAAGCTGAAAATGTCGTCGGCCCAGTAGAAACATACCGCAAAGGTGACAGCAAGCACGGCGATGCAGCGCATCAACCGCGTGCGCAGCTCGATCAGATGGTCCAGCAGCGGCGCTTGCGTCTCATCAATATCGTCGACATCGGGGATCATGACGCTGCGCTCACGGCGGCGCTAGCGGCAGCTGTGGGTCCGCCTTCGCGGCAGTCTGGTCCTCTGCAGCAGCCTCAGCCGATCCCGAGACAGGTGCCTGCAGGTCCTCAGGATCGGGGTGCTCTTCCATGATCGCCTCGTTCTGCGCCTTCCACTTCTGCTCCATTTCCTCAAGCTCGGCCTCGCGGACCATGGTGTCGAGACCAGAGCGGAAATGGCTGGATACGCGGCGCACCTTGGCGATCCACCGCCCAGCCGTGCGCATGGCCAACGGCAGGTCCTTGGGACCAATCACCACGACCGCGATGATCAGGATCAGCAACAGTTCGGTCGCGCCGAGGTCAAACATGGAAAAATCCCCGCAAGCGGCGGAGCATCAGCTGCCGCTCTTGGCGCTCCCGCTCTCGGCAGACGTGGCTTTCGCGTCGGAGGCCGGCGCAGCGTTTTGCGGCGGAATCTGGGCTGCCGGGCTCTCTGGCTCGTCGTTCATGCCCTTCTTGAAGCTTTTGATTCCCTTGCCGAAATCACCCATCATCTCTGAGATGCGACCGCGGCCGAAAAGCACGAGGACGACAAGGGCGACGATGATCAATTGCCAGGGGCCGACATTCATTTTCGCAAACCTTTTTCTAGAAAGCCGCGGCTAATATAGGGCATCAGCGCCCCGCGCGCCAGTCAATCCGCTTCTGATTGGTCCTCGTCTGCCTCAGAACCCTCTTCGGCCTCATCAGGCTCGGCATCCCCGGCAAGCGCCAATTCGACCATTTCGTCATCAACCTGATCGAGCAGACCAGCCGCACGCAATTCGTCAATTCCGGGCAAATCCTTGCGCGATTCCAAGCCGAAATGAGCCAGGAAATCGGGCGTCGTCGCATAGATCAGCGGTCGTCCGGGAACCTCGCGCCGTCCGGCTGCGCGCACCCAGCTCGCCTCCATCAGCACGTCGAGCGTACCCTTGGCGGTCTGTACACCGCGAATCGCCTCGATTTCGGCCCGGCTAACCGGCTCTTGATATGCAATGATCGCCAGCACTTCGGTCGCCGCGCGCGACAAGCGCCGCGAGTGCTCGCGCTCACGCCGCAGAATGTGGGCAAGGTCCGGAGCGGTCTCGAAATGCCAGCGCTTGCCGCGTTCGACGAGATGGATACCGCGGCCGGCATAGTGGGCCTGCAATTCGGCCAGCGCATCGCGAACCTCGGCACCGCCAAGATGTGTCGATAGCGCATCGGCAGTTATCGGTTGCTCGGCGGCGAACAGCGCGGCCTCGACCGCGCGGACTAGATCGTCGGGCCGGTCCTGCTCCCCCTCATCGAAAGGCGCACTCATGGCTGCACTGCCTTCAGACGTAGCGGCCCGAAAGTCTCGTCCTGCTCAAGCTCGGCCTTGCCGACCCGCGCCAACTCGAGCACCGCCACGAAACTGGAAGCCAACGCCGAGCGCCGCAGCCGGGGATCGGCCCAATCACCGTCATGGGCCGGTGGCAGAAATTCCCTGAGTTCCATCCAGTCAAGCGCTACGCCCAGCATGGAAGACACGCGCTCCAGCGCGTTCTCCAGCGTAAACACCATGCGATCCCGCACCATGTGAACCACTGGATCGGAGCGCAGCTTGACGTCGCCATAAGCCCTGACCAGATCGAGCCATTCGCATTGCCAGAGATTCTTGCGATCGACCCGCAGGCCTTCGGGCGCACCACGCGTAAAGACGTCGCGACCCAGCCGGTCCCGACCCAACAGCCGCGCTGCGGCCTCGCGCATCGCCCCGAGCCGCTGCAGCCGCATTTGCAGGCGCAGCGCCAGTTCCTCGGCGCTGGGGTCTTCCTGCTCCTCTTTCGGCAGCAGCATGGCCGATTTGAGATAGGCCAGCCACGCAGCCATCACGAGGTAATCGGCCGCCAGTTCCAGCCGCAGCGCCTCTGCCCGTTCGATATAGGTGAGATATTGATCAACCAGTTCAAGGATCGAGATCCCGCGCAAATCGACCTTCTGGCGCCGGGCAAGGTCAAGCAGCAGATCGAGCGGCCCTTCCCAGCCATCCAGCTCAAGATATAGCGCGCTATCATCCGTCGCAGCAGAAGCAGGGCCTTCCCAAATCTCGTCAAAAGTGGAATCGACCTGTTCAGGGTGCATTTCGACGGTCATGCCCGTGCCTCCGCCAATGTCAGCAGCGCATCGCGCTTGGCGACAAGCTGTTCCTGGTTCTGCGCTCCGCCACTCGGCCCCGTCACTCTCAATGCCTTCTCCAACCGCTGCGCAGTCTCATCGGACATCACTGGCAGGCGCAAGGCGATCGCTTCCATATCATCCAGCTTCGCCCAGCAATTGAGCGCAATGTCGCATCCTGCAGCCACCGCCCGTTCGGCTCGCTCCGGCACGCTGCCCGGCAGCGCCTTCATGTCGAGATCATCGGTCAGCAACAAGCCGGAAAAACCGATCCGGCTGCGAATGATGTCAGAGATAATTGTCGCGGAAAGGGTCGCGGGATTGTGCTCATCCCAGGCGGTATAGCGCACATGGGCTGTCATCCCCACCGGGGCTTCGCGCAGGGTGTGAAACGGTTCAATATCGGTTTCAAGCTGCGCCGCATCCACCTCCACGCTTGGCAATCGCTCATGGCTGTCGGCGGCAGCGCGGCCATGTCCCGGCATGTGCTTGACGCAACCGGCAATCCCGGCCCGCGACAACCCGTCGAGCACGGCGCGACCCAAGGCCGCAACCCGCATCGGTTCGCTGCCAAAGGCGCGGTCGCCGATCACGTCATGCGCATCTGGCTGGCGAACATCGAGCACCGGGTGGCAATCCACCGTGATACCGGCCTCCGCAAGATCGAGCCCCAGCGCCTCAGCATTGACCCGCGCTGCCTCGATCGCGCTTGCCGGGGCAATGTCATAAAGCAGGTCGAACGCTTCTCCGGCGGGATAGGCAGGCCATTCGGGTGGTTTCATCCGCGCCACCCTGCCGCCTTCCTGATCGATGCAGATAAACAGGCGTTCGCGCCCGTGAATCGCGCGCAACTCGTCGGTGAGAGCGCGCAATTGCGAGCGGCTTTCGGCGTTGCGTCCGAACAGGATATAACCAGCCGGATCCGCATCGCAGAAGAACGCGCGCTCCCGATCGGAAAGCGTCAAGCCGTCAATGCCGAAGATCGCAGGCAACATCGCCTATAATTCGCACAGAATGCGCCGTTCCCGCAAGCGCAGGACCGGGTTGGGATGTGGAAAGGGTTTAAGGCTTCACGTAGCAGTTTAGGCCGGACGACTTGAGCCCGCTGCACAGCTTGCTGGCTGCGGACTTGTCGTCTGCGATAGCCTGCAGGCGATAAACGGTGCTGCCATCGACCTTGCCCTCAACCACCCGGTGCCGCAGCCCTTTGAGCGCGCCATATTGGGCCGAGAGGCGGCCCCAGCCCGTTTCGGCAGACGCCCGGTTCGAATAGGCCGAAATCTGAACACCAACGCCGGGAGAATCGGTCGCCCCGGCTCCGGTACCTGCAGCCGGCTTGCCGTTCGGGCTCTTATCTTTTGGATCTTTCGCAGCCTGGCCAAGAGTCTCGAATCCAGGCTCTGGCTTCGAATCGGCCTGGCCGAGCCTGGCCGGATTCGATTGACCTTCGGATACCTTGAAACTGCTGTCGCCCGTGCCTTCGAAAACCTTGCCACCCGGATCGTCGGGACGCTGCTTGTAAGGCCCTTCGCTCTTGATCGTGCTGCCATCGGCAATCAGGTCAGCATCCGGACCGTCCAACGTTACAAACCACCAGATTCCGCCTGCAACCAGAGCGAGCACCAGGGTTACCGCGCCGATCAGGCCCAAGGTCTGGCCGGTCGTATAGCCGTCGTAATCTTCCTCGTCCTCGTCGCCCTCAAGCCACGGCAGGAGCGCTTCCTCATCGGCAAGCGGCAGTTCTTCGTCCTGCAAAACATCGTCGTCGCTATCTTGAGCTTCTTCTTCGGCAAAGGGCGCGTCTTCATCCTCAAACGGCGCATCTTCGCCTTGTTCACCGTCCACCGGGTCTTCGCGCTCGTCGTCGCCGTAAGAATCGGTCATGTCCGAGATCGACATCGCTACATTTCCTCTACTGCTTCAACGCCAAGCAGCGCCAAACCATTCTTGATCAGCTGCCCGATTTGCGCAGCCAGGAAGAGCCTAGCACAACTAAGGTTAACATCGGTTAACACGATGAAGCGTTTGTCAGGCCGATCGTTCCCGACATTCCAATAGGCATGGAATGCAGCGGCGAGGTCCTGGAGGAAAAATGCCATGCGATGCGCCTCGCGTGCACTGGCCGCGGCCTCGACAATCCGCGGGAACTGCGCAGCAAGCTTGATCAGTTCGAGCTCCTCCTCGCCCAGCAACTCCAGCTGCGCACTGGAAGGTGCTAGCCCCTCGTCCGCCGCCTTGCGCAAAGTCGAGCAGACCCGGGCGTGGCCATATTGGACGTAGAATACCGGATTATCCCGAGAGGCCTCGACCACCTTGGCGAAGTCAAAATCCATCTGCGCCTCGGGCTTGCGAGTCAGCATGGTGAAGCGAACGACATCCTTGCCGACTTCGCGCACGACATCGGCAAGCGTGATAAATGTGCCGGAACGCTTGGACATTTTGACTGGCTGGCCATCGCGCAGCAATTGCACCATCTGGACCAGCTTGACCTCAAAGGGAGTAGCCGCGCCATCCGCCCCGGTCATCGCTGCCACTGCCGCCTTGATTCGCTTGACCGTCCCGGCGTGGTCTGCGCCCCATATATCGACCATCGCGTCAGCCGATTGCGCCTTCTGATAGTGATAGGCGAGATCGGCACCGAAATAGGTCCAGCTGCCATC
>JAQWKP010000224.1 GCA_029247785.1 Novosphingobium sp. | reverse complement strand
TGACGCAGGAAATGTTCGGTTCGACCGATCCAGATCTCAACGAGAGCGGCGGCGGCGCCTTTACCGTCAAGAGCGAAGACCAGCAGCTCGATATGTCCTCGCTGGCGAAGATGATGGCATATTTCAATACGCTGACCGAGGAGCGCCGGGCCAATCCAACCGATGACCTTGCCTCGGTCATCGCCAATGCGACGATTGATGGCGAGCCGCTCGATGCCATGGCCACCATGGGCTATTACGTTATCACCGCGACGGCCGGGCATGACACGACCTCATCCTCGACCGGCGGCGCGATGTGGGCGCTGGCGGAAAACCCCGATGAGTTCGCCAAGCTCAAGGCGGACCCGTCTCTGATCCCTTCAATGATCGATGAGGCGATCCGCTGGACCACGCCGGTCAAGCATTTCATGCGCAATGCGACAGCGGATACCGAAGTTGGTGGCCACGCGATCGCCAGGGATGAATGGCTGATGCTGTGCTACGCTTCGGCCAATCGCGACGAGGCGATGTTCGACGATCCCGATGTGTTTCGGATCGACCGCAAGCCCAACCGCCACATCGCCTTCGGCTATGGCGGTCACCTGTGCCTCGGCCAGTATCTCGCCAAGATCGAGATGCGTATCCTGTTCGAGGAACTATTGCCTCGGCTGGACTGGGTCGAAATTGATGGCGAACCGGCGATGAGCCAGGCGGTGTTCGTCAATGGGCCGAAGCGCCTGCCGATCCGTTTCGGGATGAAATAGGGCGACGCGGCGGTCCCGAAGTTGACAGGTTGACACAGTCCAAGGAGAAAAAGTGTCACCTTGCGCAAGAAGTGTCACCTTGTGGGCCGCGTATGGCGGTGCAACGGGGTCTGTCCGAATCATGCGGGCAAGGCTAGCCGGGCGGAACGGGTGTAGGAAAGTGGTTTGTGGGGCGAAGAAACGGAACGGTCGAGCGGAAAGCGGACCTTCCGGACATTAGGGGCTATACTGACTCAACCGCTGCATGCTCTTACCAGAGCAAGCTGAAGCCCCTTCGCCACCTTCTCTTGACGGATTGTATTTTCTGTCTGTTCGTCTTCAGGAATTGATCCACCGGCAAATGCCGTAACAGCTATGCAAGGCGAAGCTTTCGCGCTGCATTCACTCCGCTCCGGCACATCATCTGCCGCCCAATACTCTGTGTGGATATGGTGACCAAATCCGTTCCCCTCCATTGCCAATCGAAGATAGGTTGCTGAATTTTCCTGCACGTCCACTGTAAGACCGTTACGTTTTGCAAACGTACCGAGAGTTTCTCTAACTTCAGCTGTCTGCAAGGAGGGGCATTCCACTGCAAAATCAGCCACCAGAAGATAATCGGTTGGCCCGACGCAGGAAGCCACGAAGCCAACGATCATGATCGGTGCAAACCTCATCATCTGTGATGTAAAATAGAAGTCGTCCGGTTCCCACTCTAAACCTGCCTTCAACCGGGGCCAGGCACTTGCCGAAACCGGACGCCAAATAAGCGACAATGCAAATTTGACGCCTAGCTTTGGCCTTTCGCCGCCCGCTCGGCCCGCAATTTCTGCCGCTCGGGAAAATTCGGCTGGCCGGTGTGGGCGGTGACGCCGCCGTCGGCGGTGACGATTGAGCCGGTCATGTAGGAGGCATCGTCTGAGGCGAGGAAGGCGATGACGCTTGCCATCTCTTCGGGCTGCGCTGCCCGGCTCAATGGGATGGCGTCAAACCAGTAATCCCGGTCGGCTGACTGATCGAGCCCGCCACCCAGCATTGGTGTTTCAACCAGGCCGGGGCAGATAGCGTTGACGCGGATGC
>JAQWKP010000213.1 GCA_029247785.1 Novosphingobium sp. | reverse complement strand
GGAGCAGGAGCCGCTTGATTCGTTGGCTGAGGTGAAGGCGTGATCAAGGGGGCAGGCGAATGGGTCTCCCCAACTGGGCCTAGCCGTAACTATGATGAAACCTCAGTGAAACCTTTTAACAAACCCGCCCCTACAAGGGGTGGTTGTATCTAACTAACTATTTGAAATTTATGGTGAGCCCTGCTGGGTTCGAACCAGCGACCTACTGATTAAAAGTCAGTTGCTCTACCGACTGAGCTAAGGGCCCGAACCTCGTACGTTCGCGGAGGCTCACCTAGGGGCCGCGCGCGGGCGGGTCAAGCGGGCGTGGAGCTGGCGGATCGTTAACCCGGTGAGCGGGTCTCGCCAGTCAGCCGCAACCTCTAGCGAAGGGCGCAGCACGAAGTCGCGCAAGCGGAATTGCGGATGCGGCACGATCAGGCCATTGGCCGCATATATGCCGCGATCCCACAACACGATATCGAGGTCGAGCACCCGGGCGCTCCAGCGCTGCCCGCCGCGTCGTTTGCCAAACTGACACTCGATATCATGCAGCAGATCAAGGAGCTCCTCGGGCTCAAGATGGGTGCCAAGCACTGCCGCATTATTGGCGTAGCACCTGCGCGAAGGGCCGAGCGGGGCGCTGACGTATATTCCGGAGACAAACTCGATCGAAAGCCCTTCGCTCTCCAGCTTGTCAACTGCGCGCCGCAGCACGTGATCCGGTCTGCCATGGCGGTGATGGCGGACGTTCGATCCCAGCGCGATCAGATAGCGATTACTGCCCAAGCTTCAGATGTCCTGGCTGATGCGCGAATAGAGCTCAGGACGGCGATCGCGAAAGAATCCCATGCCGGCGCGGTGTTTGGTGGCGCGGGCAAGATCGAGCGTGGCAAGCAAGGCGCCGCTTTCCTCGTCTTCGAAGCTGGCGACACAATCGCCCCATTCGTCGGCGATGAAGCTGTTGCCGTAGAAGCGCTGGCCGTCCTCATCGCCGACGCGGTTGGCGGCGATCACCGGCATGCAATTCGACACCGCATGGCCGATCATCGCCCTGCGCCACATCCGGCTGGTATCGAGATCGGCATCCTGGGGCTCGGAGCCGATCGCAGTGGGGTATAGCAACATTTCGGCACCCATCAGCGCCATCACCCGCGCGCATTCGGGATACCACTGGTCCCAGCAGATGCCGACGCCGATGCGGGTTCCGGCTATATCCCAGACCTTGAAACCGTCATTGCCCGGGCGGAAATAGAATTTCTCCTCATAGCCCGGCCCGTCCGGGATGTGACTCTTGCGATAGGTGCCGAGAATCTCGCCGCTCTCGTCAATCATCGCAAGCGTATTGTAATAATGCTGGCCGTCGCGTTCGAAGAAGCTGGTCGGAATCGCCACTCTCAAGCCGGCTGCAAGGGCCTGCATGGCGATCACCGAGGGGTGCTCGGCAAGAGGACGGGCCAAACCGAACAGGGCCTCGTCTTCGACCTTGCAGAAATAGGGCCCGGAAAACAGCTCGGGCGGCAGGATGATGTCCGCGCCGTGGCCCGCCGCCTGCTCGACCAGCGCAGAGACGGCAGCGATATTCTCCGCCTCGTCGGGCGAATTGAGCGCCAATTGCAGCGCGGCGACGGTAACAGCGGTCATGGACCGCGCCGTATCAGCGCCGCTTGCGGAAAAGAAGCGTCATCCGGTCGCTTTCGCCAACGGATCTGAGCTCCTCGCGCTTGGTGCGCAGCCTGGGAAGAATCTCCCACACGCCGCCGTCATAGTCGGCGCTGTCGCGGGGATTGGCGTTGATCTCGCTGGTGGCGACAAGATCAAATCCATGCGCTTCGACCAGGCCGATCACATCTTGCTGGCGCAAATAGCCCTTGCTGCCATCGGTATAGCCGGCGGGCGCCCAAGGCTTGGCGCGGTGCTGGACAATGCCAAGCTTGCCGCCGGACTTGAGCAATGCATGAAGCCGGTTGAGTTCGTTGTGCAGAAAGCCGTTGCGATGAAGATTGTGCATCTCGCGGAAGATCAGAACGCGGTCGACAGTGCCATTGCGGTCTTCGCCCAACTGGTCGGTGTTAAAGGCCTCGATGCTGGCACCCTCAAGGTTCCACTCGGCTGCCTTGGGCGGAAACTTTTCGCGCAGTCCGCCCATATAGTTGGCGAGGCGTTCTGACGTGCCGGCAGGCAGCGCCGGGTTGAGGCCGATATAGCGCCCGTCCTTGCCGAGATAGGGAACCAGCACGCGCGTGTACCAGCCGGACGAAGGCATATAGTCGATCACGGTCATGCCCCGCTTGACCTTGAAGAAGGCAAGCGTCTTGGCAGGATTACGGAATTGATCGCGAGCTCGGTCGCCATCGCGTCGGGCATGAGCCAATACCGATTCGACACCGGCGGTTGCCTCGCCGCCCTTGCTCTCATGGTGACCGGCCTGCGCCGGGCTCGCCAATGCAATCGCGGCGGCAATCAGGGGTACATATTTGCGCATCATCACTTCTCCCATGCAGGCAATGACAAGCGCGCGCGCCTGCCCTATCTGTTCACCAAGGGAGTATCGGATTTATGGATGACAAAGCAACGGCAATCGTGGCGGGCGGATGCTTCTGGTGCACCGAAGCAGTGTTCCGCGATGTCATCGGCGTGAGCGAAGTGGTCAGCGGCTATATCGGCGGCCAGACCGAGAACCCGACTTATCGCGATATATGCACCGGTGCCACAGGCCATGCCGAGGCGATCCGGGTAGTCTATGATCCCTCGGTCGTATCCTATGCCGAAATGCTCGACATGTTCATGGGCACGCATGACCCGACCCAGCTCAACCGCCAGGGCAACGACGTCGGCACCCAATATCGCTCGGCCATATTTCCGCTCGATGACGAGCAGCGTGCAGAGGCCGACGCTGCAATCGCGCGCGCCAATGAGGAGCACGGCGGGAACGTCGTCACCACCATCGAAGGGCCGGCGCAATGGTATCCAGCTGAGGACTACCACCAGGAATATTGGGAAGGCGAAGGCCAGCGCAATCCCTATTGCCTCGCGCTGATCCCGCCCAAGCTAATGAAGTTACGAAAAAGCTTTGCCGCAAAGGTAAAGTGAACTTTAGGTTTTATTCAGATCAAATACTTAGGTTTCATTCCTAATGTATCTTGCGATAAAAAACCCGTCCATGCCGCCGGCGCCGGCTAGCATTCCAGGTTCGGTTTTCAGCCAACCTTGCGACGTCGGCAGCAATTCCTGAGGAAGTTCCCCGGTCGTGATTGGTGCCGTTTCAAGGGCCAGCCCGGCCATCTGGTTTTCACCCTCCTCCGGCTCGAGTGAACACACCGCATAGACGAGCTGCCCAGCGGGCTTGACCCAGCCAGCAGCGCGTTCAAGGAGCCGCGCCTGCAACTTGGTCATCTCGGCGATTTGCCTCGGCCCGATGCGATGAAGCACGTCGGGATGACGGCGGCAGGTCCCGGTTGCGGTGCACGGCGCGTCGAGCAGAACCGCGTCGAAGGGCGCCTCTGGCTGCCAATCGCGCGCGTCGGCGGTGACGATATCCGCGACAAGTCCGGTGCGCGAAAGATTCTCTCGCAGCCGGGCAAGCCGCTTGGCGCTGGCATCGATCGCAGTCACCTGCCAACCTGCAGCGGCAAGTTGCAAGGTCTTGCCGCCAGGGGCCGCGCACAGGTCGAGCACGCTCCTGCCCTCACCCGGCCCGAGCAATTTCGCCGGCAGACTCGCCGCAAAATCCTGGACCCACCAGGCGCCGTCATCAAATCCGGCGAGACTTGTCACCGCGGCACCGCGAGATAGCCGGACATGACCTGGCATCAACGAAATGCCGCCCAGTCGCTCGGCCCATGCGTCGGTCTCGCCAGGATCGCGCAGGGTGAGGTCGAGCGGCGGCGGCTCGGTAAGCGCGGCGGCAATGGCTTCGGCTCGCTCGCCCCAACGCAGACGGACAGTATCCGGCAGGCTGGGCGCGGCAGGCAGGCCTACCTCGCGCTTCACCAGTGTCGAGAACACACCATGGGCAAGCCGACGCGGCCCACCGGCGAGCAGTGGCAAGCCAGTCGCGATCACGGCATGGAGCGGAGTATCGAGGCGCAGCCATTGCGCCAGCATCATTGCGAGCACCGTGCGCGGCTTGGCTTCATCGGACAGGCGTTTTTTCGTGGCGCTGTCGATCAGGAGATCAAGATCGACTTTCCAGCGCAGCACTTCGGACGCAATGGCCCGGGCCAGCGCGCCGTCCGCTTCGCTTTCGAGTGGGCCCTGCGCCTGCGGTGCCGCCTTGTCCAAAGTCTTGCCCCGTCGCAGCACCGCATCGAGCAAGGTGAGCGCAGCGCGGCGAGAAGCAAGACCGGGAATGGACATTCCCGCCCCCTAAGGCAGATTGCATTGCCGCGCCAGCAGCCCCACAATGATGGCATGACCAAGCGAGCAACACAGCGGCCCGGCCCATTCAAGAAGCCCGCGCATTGGAGTGATGAACCCGCTCCCCAGCCGGACGAGGTCAAGGACGATACCGATCCGAACGGCCTTTCACCGACCCGCTATGGCGATTGGGTTCGCAAGGGCGTAGCGGTCGATTTCTGAGCGAATAGCGCCGTTCAAGGCAGTATTTCGATCTCGGTCCCGTTCGGCACCGATCCCCACAGTAGCTCGATTTCATCGTTCGATACCGCAATGCATCCATCGGTCCAATCGCCCGGGATGCGGCCGACGGCAAGACCGTTGGGCTGGCCGTGGATCATGATCATTCCGCCCGCGCTGCGGCCTTGCGAGGCGGCAAAGGCTTCGTCCGCGGCGTTGGGATAGGAGATGTGGAGCGAGAGGTGATAGGAACTCGCCTCATTGCCCCAGTCGATAACATAGCGTCCCTCAGGCGTGCGTTCGTCGCCTTCGAATTGCTTGTGACCTTCCGGAGCGTCGCCCAGCTGAATACCATCGATGCGGTGGACGGGTTGCCCTTCGGAAAACAATTCCATGCTGCGGTCCGACTTGTCGACAAGGATGCGATCGATCGGCGGGAGGCCTGAAACCACCTCTTCCGCGCTCGCCGCTCCCACTGCCAGGCACAGGGCGAGAGGAGCAAGGCGGAGTATCTTCAT
Source organism: Novosphingobium sp. (assembly GCA_029247785.1). GTDB lineage: Bacteria > Pseudomonadota > Alphaproteobacteria > Sphingomonadales > Sphingomonadaceae > Novosphingobium. The sequence continues at coordinate 39,038 of JAQWKP010000213.1, read as the reverse complement.
GGCTCAGTCCGAAAAGGGATCCGTTACCAGGATTGTATCCTCACGCTCAGGGCTCGTCGAGACCAATGCCACCGGGCATTCGATCAGCTCCTGAACCCGCTGGATATACTTGATCGCCTGGGCTGGCAGATCGGCCCAACGGCGTGCGCCTTCGGTCGATTCGCTCCAGCCGTCGAAGTCCTCGTAAATCGGTTCGACCGCGGCCTGTTCGGCGGCGTGGCTGGGGAAATAATCGATTGTCTTGTCGCCAAGACGATAGCCGACGCAGATGCGCAGCTGTTCGAAACCGTCGAGCACATCGAGCTTGGTAAGCGCGATACCCGATATGCCCGATACCGCCGCCGCCTTGCGAACCAGCACCGCATCGAACCAGCCGCAGCGCCGTTTGCGCCCTGTAACAGTTCCGAACTCATGGCCGCGCTCGCCCAGCTTTTGGCCGATTTCGTCTTCCAGCTCGGTCGGGAACGGCCCGGCACCGACCCGCGTGGTGTAAGCCTTGACGATACCCAGCACATAGCCCGTCGCCGCTGGCCCCAAGCCGGAGCCCGCAGACGCCGCACCGCCGACCGTGTTCGACGAGGTGACGAAGGGATAGGTGCCGTGATCGACATCGAGCAACATGCCCTGCGCGCCTTCGAACAGGAAGCGCTTGCGATCGCTCTTGACCTGGTTGAGCGTGTGCCAGACCGGCTTGGCGAAAGGCAGGATATGTGGAGCGATTTCGGTCAGATCATCCTTCAGCCGCTTGCGATCGATCGGCGGCTGGTCGAAGCCTGCGCGTAAGGCATCGTGATGCGCGCAAAGCCGATCAATCTGCGGGTCGAGATCGTCAAGATGAGCCAGGTCGCACACCCGGATCGCACGCCTGCCGACCTTATCTTCATAGGCCGGGCCGATGCCGCGCCGAGTGGTGCCGATCTTGAATTCGCTGACATCTTCGCGCAGCCCGTCGAGATCGCGATGGAACGGCAGGATCAATGAGCAATTATCGGCGATCTGCAGGTTATCAGGCGTGATCGCAACGCCCTGCCCGGTCAGCTTGGCCACCTCGTCGCGAAAGTGCCACGGATCGAGCACCACGCCATTGCCGATGATCGACAGCGTGCCGCGCACGATCCCCGATGGCAGCAGCGAGAGCTTGTAGGTCTGATTGCCGACGACCAGCGTATGGCCGGCATTGTGCCCGCCCTGGAAGCGCACCACGGCATCGGCGCGGCTTGCCAGCCAATCGACAATCTTGCCCTTGCCTTCATCGCCCCATTGGGCACCAATTACGGTGACGTTGGCCAAGTTACGAACCTTTCCGCGAGGACAAACCCGCGCGCCCTAGTGGACTGGTCCGACAAGGGCAAGGGCGGGGTCCAGTCTAATCCCACGTCTGCTTGTCAGGCTGACCCGGAAGTCCCGGCAATGTGGTCTGCAGCGACATAGCCGAAAACCATCGCCGGTCCGATCGTCCCGCCCGAACCGGGGTAGCAATTGGCAAATGGCGAGGCCGCGCAATTGCCGACTGCATAGAGCCCCTCAATCGCCTCGCCACTGGTGGAGATCACCCGTGCATCGCCATCGACCTTGAGCCCGCCCTTGGTGCCAAGGTCCCCCAATTCGATACGGATTGCGTAGAATGGCGGGGCAGCGACCGGCCCCATCGATGGATTGGGCGCAACCGACTGATCGCCGAAGAAACGGTCATAAGCGCTCGCCCCGCGCCCGAAGGCCTCGTCCCGATCGGCTGCGACCGCCTTATTCATCTGCGCGACCGAGGCTTCCAACGCGTCGACAGGCAAGCCGATCTTATCGGCCAGCTCAGCAAGGCTGGGCGCACGATAAAACCAGCGGTCCCAGAAGTGGGCGGGAATGCGCCTGTCGGGCATGATCGAGCCGGGCATGATCGAACCGCAGCCATATTTGTCGCGATAGGTAGCGTCGAAGATCAACCAGCACGGCAGGTTTGCGCCCGTGCGCTGCTGGTCAGCGATCATTGCCTTGCCAAATTCGTCATAGGAGCAGCTTTCATTGAGGAAGCGCTCGCCCAGCCCATTGACGACCAGACTATGGGGATGGCGGTGATCGAAGAACATCTGCTGCGGCTGAATGTCCTCGGGATCGTCGAAGGAGGGCAGCATGGTGCTCGGTGCCCACCAGCAATTTGCCATGAATTCGCGGTCCGCGCCCAACGCGTCCGCCGCGATCAGCGCATCGCCAGTATTGCCGGATCGGGGCGTAAGGCTCCATTCGGCGCTGGTTGAGACCGGCAGGTTCTCGTCGCGCAAATGTTGCGATTGCTCGAAGCCCCCGGCTGCGAGGACCAGTCCTTTACCGACGCCAATCCGTGCAAGCGCACCTTCGCGCTCCACTTCAACACCCGTCACGCGCCCGTCCTGCGCCTCGATACGCCGCAAGGGCGTCTCCAGCATCACCGGCACACCGCGCTGCTTGAGCGCCAGACGCAAAGCAGCGATCGCGGCATTGCCCATCGTCGCGCGGCGATCGCGCTTCGTCCTCAACCGCCACAGCGGGTCGAGCCAGTATTTCGCGAAAATGCCGGCAGCGACGCGCTGCCAGCCCGGCAATCGCGCGGACAGGGAGAATGCCTGATCGAGCCCCATCGAATAGCGTCCCAAGAGCATGAACGCGCCGAAAGGCAGGCGCATGTTCAGATAGTCTTCGCCCAGCAATTTGCCGTCGACCTCGGCGGGAGCGAGCGCGCGGCCCGGCACAGTGCCCGGCGCTTCGGTGAAATAGTCGGGATAGCCTTCAAGCATGTCCCAGCCGATACCCAGGCTCTGCATCCACCCGACCATCTCCGGGGCGTGATCGAGATAGGCGGTGAGTCGCTCGCCATGGGCCTCGCCGCCGGTGACATGATTGAGATAGGATTCGGCTTGCTCGCGGCTATCTTCGTGGTCGCCCAATCCGTGGCAGGGCACCCAGATCGCACCGCCCGAAGTTGCCGTGGTCCCGCCATAGAGCGCTGCCTTTTCGAGCACGACGACCGACAACCCATTCTCGGCAGCGCGCAATGCCGCCAGCAATCCGCCCGCGCCCGAGCCAATGACAACGACATCATACTCACCATTCATCCCCGCCCCTTCCGCTGAGTGGTCTTTCGTACTGTTCTAGCGAGCCCGCTGCACCGCGCCAGCCCAGATGCGCCAATCACGGTCAATGCCGCTTGCTCCCGACAAGTCCGGGCAATACACCTGTCGACACGACGCAGTGGAGGCAGAGTACGGCGTGATGGTTGAAAACTACGGCATTGAAGTGCCGGAACAACTGCCCGCGGAGCATTCCTTCGCATACGGCGAGCACGAGCGCCATGTGGTCGATTTCTGGCGCGCCAAAGACGAGGCAGGCGCGGCTCCATTGCTGTTCTTCGTCCACGGCGGTGCCTGGCGCACTGGCGATAAATCGCTCGATACGGGCTACTGGAAGCAGATCTGGTTTCCTCAAAGAGGCTTTGCACTGGCCTCGGCCAATTACCGGCTCGTCCCCGATGCGACAGTCGAACAGCAGGCCGAGGACACCGCCAACGCGCTCGCCGCCGTGCTCGGTAAAGCGCGCGATCTTGGCATCGACACCCAAAGCGTCCTCCTTGCCGGCCACAGCGCCGGAGCTCATCTCGTAACCCTGCTCGGCACCGATGAAAGCTGGCTTCGCGCCGCCGGCCTGTCCTTCGCCAACATTACCGGGGTCATCGGCATTGACGGTGCCTGCTACGACGTGGCGATGCAGATCGCCAATGTGATGCCCGACTGGAGCGGCGCCTTCATCGACGCTTTCGGCGAGGAACCTGGACGCCAGCGGCGCCTCTCGCCCAATTGCCACGCAACTGCGCCCAACGCGCCCGCTTTCCTGCTGCTGCACATGCCCGAACGCCCCGATTCGGGGATCGTCCAGGCCAACGCCCTCGCCGATGCCCTGCGCGCATCGGGCTCGTCAGCGCGCGTTACCCGCGTCGAAGCGCAGGGGGCAACCGCACATCACGAACTCAACCAGTTGCTCGGCAAGCCGGGCCACGGCACGACCGAGGCCGTCTCAACCTGGCTGGATGAATTGTTTACTGATCGAGGGGAACCACAATGAAGCGATTTACCGGATTGGCGGCCATCGCCGCGCTGCTTGCTCTTGCCACGACGACAGCGGTGTCAGCCGAAAGCACCGAGGGCGTGATGTCACGTTCAGAAATCAAGGGCGATCCCGTCGCGATTTGTGGGCACCTTGCCTATGTCACCAATTCCTATTCGAAGACGCTGTCGGTCATCGATCTCGAAACTCACTCGCTGGTGGAAAACCACAAGACCGGCAACGCCCCGGTCAACCCGACATTCAGCCATGACTGGAAGAAGCTCTATTTCTCTAATGTCGATGACGGCACCCTGTCGATCGTCGATTCCAAGACATCGAGGATCGTCGACACAATTCCAGCTGGCGGCGCGCATCCTTCGGGTCTGCGCTTCCTGCCCGACGGCAAGCATCTGATCATCTCCTATATCGGTGACACACACACCGAACCGGGCGCACTTGGCAAGATGGAGCTGACGAGTGGCAAGATGATCTGGAAAATCCCGGTCGAAGCGCAGTCGGAGCGGTTCGATATTACGCCTGACGGCAGCCGCGCCTATGTCGCCAATCTGATCGGCAAGACGATCTCGGTGGTGGACCTCGACGCGGGCAAAATCATCGCCACCATCGCCTCGCCCGAACCTTATCCGTTCAACGTGCTGGTTTCACCCAATGGCAAGCGCGCCTTCGTCGGAAACACGATGGGCAGCACGATCCTGGAAATCGACACGGCGTCAAACGAGGTCACCAAGACAATCAAGACCGCGCCCGGACCCAATGGGATGAGCTTCACGCCCGATGGCTACAACATCCTGATAACCACGGTTTATGGCGGCATGTTGCAGTCCTACAACATCACCGCAGGCGTGCTCAACGAGGGCTCATTCGTCGGCCTGCTGCCAGGCTTCATCCGCCTTGCTCCCGATGGGTTGAAAGGCATTTTCGTGCGGCCCTATGGCCGCCAGGTTTCGGTGTTCGACGGCACGACCATGCAGATTATCGAGAATATCGAGACCGGGATCGGCCCGACAACCGTGGCGATCTGCGGGAATCCGTGAGGGGCTATTCGGTCAGCCCCCATTTCTTGCTGGCGTGGTCAGCCGGAGTTCTGTCGCGCGGCGGCATCGCCGGCGGCGGGCCATAATCGGGATGTTCATGCCATGCGCCAGACATGTCTTCGGGGCCGGAATAATGCAGCTCGAACAATCGCCAGTCGAACCGCCAGCGGCCACCTTCCTCGATGAAGTCTTCATAATAGCGGCCAATCGAGATGTTGGGCGGCAGATGCTTCCAGCTGCATTGCTCGGTGATGTAGGTCCGCGCCGAGGCGCCTTGCGATGTCAGCTCGATGATCGGCGTGCGGAAGGTGATGAGGATGTGGCTGGCATTCTTCATGATCTTTTCGATCGTCTCGGCAATCTCGGCTCGGCCGCGCAAGGTCATTCCGGAAATCCGCCACTCGCCATTTTCGGAAAAGCAATCGGCGAAGGCCGCGAAATCCTGGCGCCAGACGGCATCGGTGTAATGCGAATGAAGCTGGCGGATGCCGGCTTCGGCCTCGAGGAATTTGCTCATCGATCGTCTCCCGCAAGATTGTCACGGCACAGAGTGGAACAAGTCGGGCCTGCCGCGCAAGCGTGTGATCGCTGTTTGCCATCTTGCAGCGCTGATGCATATTCGCCAGCATGAACCATCCCTCCATCGTTCCAGTCAGAGACGAATGGCTTGCGCGGCGCACGGAGGAGCCGCTGGCGCCAGAGCTGCCGATCGTCGACGCGCACCACCATTGCCTCGCCTTCCCGGGCTACCGCTATTACGAAGAGGAATTCCTCGCCGACATCCAGGCCAGTGGCCACAATATCGTCGCCAGCATCCATGCCGAGACCGGCGGGCGCGGACGCGGCTGCTCGCCCGACGATCCCGAACTGCTGCGCCCGGTGGGAGAAACGCGTGCGCTCGTCGCCGGGGCTAAGGCCCTGCCCGAAGGGGCGCCGCAGGTCAGCCTGGGCATCGTCGGCTTTGCGGATTTATTCCTGGGCACCGCAGTTTGCGAGACACTCGACGCCCATGTCGAGGCAGGCAAAGGGCGGTTCAAGGGCATTCGCCAGATCACCCCGTGGGATGCCGACGCTTCGCTCACTCCGGAATTCCTTCACGCCGCCCCCAATCGACTGGCCGATCCGAAGTTCCGCGAGGGATTTGCGGAACTGGCGCGACGCGAGCTCAGTTTCGACAGCTGGATTTATGGGCCGCAAATTCCGGAATTGGCCGCTCTCGCCGATGCATTTCCTGATGCGACAATCGTGCTCGACCATTGCGGTACCCCGGTGATGCAAGGTGGCTATGCCCGCGACCCTGAAGCGAGCTTCGCAAATTGGGCAAAGGCGATGGTTGACCTCGCCCGGCGCGAAAACGTCTTTTGCAAGCTTGGCGGCCTGGCGAAGTGGATCAGCGACCTGACATTCCACCAGCATCCCGAACCGCCTTCTTCGCAGGGTTTGGCCGGGGCCTGGCAGCGCTGGATCGAAACCTGCATCGCCTGCTTCGGCCCGGCACGCTGTATGTTCGAAAGCAACTTCCCGCAGGAAAAGCCGTCCTGCAGCTACGGCGTATTCTGGAATGGCTGCAAGCGGATGGCAGCGCAGTACAGCGCCGATGAACAGCTCCATCTGTTCGCCGGAACCGCGGCCCGCGCCTATCGCCTACCGGCGGATTTGTAACACGATGAACAGTGCAGAGAGGAGAAGCTGATGTCAGACCATGTCGAACTGAACGTACCGGGGGGAAGGCTCGATCCGGCCCATGCCGACAAGCGCGACGTGTTCATCGACACACCAGTCGATGCCAAGGCATCACCGGCCTACCGCCTGGCGCAAACCTATGTCGAACACGTCCAGGCCCGCGAATTCCACAAGCTGCCGGACCTGTTTACCGACGATGCGGTGATCTATCCGCCGCTCAGGCGCGCGCCGGTAGTCGGACGCGCAAAGATCGTCGATTTCTACGAAAACACCATCGCCAAGGTCACGCCAATTGCCAAGGCCGTCTCGATTTACGGTGAGGGCAATGACTGCTTCATGGAGCTTTCGATCCCGATGGATGTCGACGGCGAGCAGCGCTACGTTCTGACCACGATCGACCATTTCACGCTGGCGCCGGACGGCCGGTTCAGCCGCATGATCGTCTATTTGCGGCCCTGAAGTGCGACTGCCTCGTCACCCTCCAGCCGGTGAGTGCAGCCGAGCCCTGCCGCATCGTCGTCGCCGGACAATGCCGCAATTGTGCGCCAGCCGATAGCACGCAGCCTCGCGGCGACTTCTTCGTCATGGCCGAGCGGGAGGAACAGCGTTTCGCGCACCTCTTCAACATTCGCCAACGCATCGATCAGCGGATCGGGATAGAGCGAGAAACCAGTCGCAGCCTCGTCCCGGCCGAGGATGCGATAAGTGCCACCACGGCCGAGCGCTCCCGATACACCCTGTGCGTAAATCGTGAATCCGAACCAGCTCTGATACTCGAAGCCATGCCGCTCGGACGGATCGAGTGTGATCCGGGCCTTGCCGGCAATCCGTGCGGCAATCTCGCGTAGCCCCTCGATGCGGCTGGCGAGCGCGCCACCAGCATCGGTCTCGGCCAGCTGTTCGATCGCCCGATCGAACGGGCCGATCGCATAGAGCAGCGGCAGATAAGCTTCCCCACCGGCCGCGACGAGACCGCCCGCATCCTTGGCATCGAGCTCGCGGCGAACCGCCTCAATGCTTTCGACAGGCAACGGCAAAGACTTCTCGGCGAGCGTATCGACCAGGTCCGGCAAGGTGAAATCAACGGACACGCCTTGCGCGCCTGCCGCCTGCAACGCTTCGATCGCGACCGCGACGATCTCGGCTGCGGCAGCGACGGAATCGCTGCCGATCATTTCGGCCCCCAATTGCAGCCGCTCTCGGGCTGGGTCGAGCCCGTCCGGCTTGATCGTTAGAACCTGACCGGAATAGCACAGTCGAAGCGGCCTTGGCGCATCAGCCAGCGAAGTCGCTGAGATGCGACCGACTTGCACGGTAATGTCCGAACGCAGTGCAAGGGTGCGCGAACTCGCCGGGTCGACAAAGCGGAACATGCGGCGCGGCTGGACCCCCACCATCCGGCTTGCCATCGAGCGTTCAAACTCGATTCCCGGGGTCAGCACCCGGTCATAGCCATGACCCGCCATGACGTCGAGCGCAGCGCGCTTGACGCGCACGGCAGCGCCCGCGCCTTGCGGTAGGCGGTCGACAAGCCCCTCGGGCAACAGATCACGGTCGGCGTCTTGCATCATTCTACCCTGCTCGGCTTTCGCGGGATTGGCTAAGCTTTGCAAGCTTGCTCCTGTCAAAATGCCAGCGGCATGGCCATGCGCACGCCCGGCACTTCGCAGACCATGTCCATGACCTTGGACGGGATCGGACTGTCGAGCGAGAGCAGCAACACCGCATCGCCGTCACCCGCTTCGTCACGCCGACCGAGATGGAATGTGCCGATATTGATGCCCTGCTCGCCCAGCAGCGTGCCTAACCGGCCGATAAAGCCCGGCGCGTCCTCGTTCACGACGTAAAGCATATTCCCGGACAATTCGGCCTCGATACCGATACCGAAAATCTCGACCAGACGCGGATTTTCGTTACCGAACAGTGTTCCGGCGACCGAGCGGTCGCCCTGGCTGGTCGCGACGGTCACGCGCAACAGCGTGTGATAGACACCCTCGCGATCATGGCGGATCTCGCGCACGTCCAGCCCGCGTTCCCTCGCCAGAAACGGCGCGTTGACCATGTTCACCGTGTCCGAATACTGGCTCATGAAGCCGGACAGCACCGCCGCGCCGATCGGCTTGCCGTTGAGCTGCGCCGCTGCGCCTTCACGCTCGATACTGATCTGCGTGAGATTGCCATGCGCCAATTGGCCAACCAGGCTGCCGAGCCTTTCGGCAAGCGCCATGTAGGGCGTCAGCTTGGGGGCCTCCTCTGCCGACAATGATGGCAGGTTGAGAGCATTGGTGACACCACCATTGACGAGGTAATCGCTCATCTGTTCGGCGACCTGCAGCGCGACATTGACCTGCGCCTCGGTCGTTGAAGCACCGAGATGCGGGGTGCAGATGAAGTTAGGCGCGCCGAACAGCACGTTTTCCTTCGCCGGTTCCTCGGTAAATACATCGAGCGCGGCACCGGCAACATGGCCGCTGTCCAAAGCCTCGCGCAATGCCTCCTCGTCGATCAACCCGCCGCGCGCGCAATTGACGATCCGGACACCCTGTTTGGTCTTGCCTAGGTTTTCGCGGGAAAGGATGTTGCGGGTCTGGTCTGTCAGCGGCGTGTGCAAAGTTATGAAGTCAGCGCGAGCGAGCAGAGCGTCAAGATCCACATTCTCGACGCCGATTTCGACCGCGCGTTCATCGGTAAGGAACGGATCGAAGGCAATCACCTTCATTTTGAGACCCAGCGCGCGGCTGGCAACGATTGAGCCGATATTGCCTGCACCGATCAGGCCAAGAGTCTTGCCAGTGACCTCGACACCCATGAAGCGGCTCTTCTCCCACTTGCCGGCCTGGGTCGATTCGTTGGCGTCGGGAATCTGACGGGCGAGCGCCATGATCATCGCGATGGCGTGCTCGGCGGTGGTGATGGAATTGCCGAACGGCGTGTTCATCACCACCACACCCTTGGCGGAGGCGACCGGGACATCGACATTGTCGACGCCAATACCAGCGCGACCGATGACCTTGAGATTGGTTGCTGCCTCGAGAATGTCGGCGGTAACCTTGGTCGACGAGCGAATGGCGAGGCCGTCATACTCGCCGATGATCTTCAGCAGTTCTTCAGGGCTTTGCCCAGTGATCACATCAACATCGCAGCCGCGCTCTTCGAAGATTCGGGCGGCATTGGGGTCCATCTTGTCAGATATGAGGACTTTGGGTTTAGTCATTTCATATTCCCTCTTTCGTCATTCCGCCTAGGCGGGGGAGGACGAGAAAATCAGTCACGAAGCGATTCCCAGGCCCAATGGAGCCACGGGCCAAGCGCTTCGATATCGGCAGCATCAACGGTGGCACCACACCAGATCCTGAGGCCGGGCGGGGCATCGCGATAGCCGGCGATGTCATACGCCGCACCTTCATCCTCAAGCAGCTTGGCGAACGCCTTGATGAAATCACCGTCGGCACCTTCGACGGTGAGGCACACGCTGGTGGTCGAGCGGCTCGCCGGATCGGCGGCAAGATGGCCGAGCCAATTGTGCGACTGGACGATGGCGTCGAGCGCTTCAGCATTGGCCCGGGACCGGGCTTTCATACCGGCATGACCACCGACCGACTTCGCCCACTCCAGCGCCCAAATCGCGTCCTCTACCGCGAGCATCGAAGGCGTGTTGATCGTCTCGCCTTTGAAAATACCCTCGTTGAGCTTGCCGCCCTTTGTAAGCCGGAACACCTTGGGCAGCGGCCAAGCCGGGGAATAACTTTCGAGCCGTTCAACCGCACGCGGGCCAAGGATCAGGACACCATGCCCGCCCTCGCCGCCCAGCGCCTTCTGCCACGAGAAGGTCGCAACATCGATCTTGTTCCAATCGATATCATAGGCGAACACCGCACTGGTCGCGTCCGCAAAGCTCAGGCCCTCGCGGTTCTCGGGGATCCAATCGGCATTGGGCACGCGCACGCCCGAGGTAGTGCCGTTCCAGGTGAACAACACATCGTTCGACCAGTCGACCTGCGCCAGATCGGGCAGCTCGCCGTAACCGGCGCGGATCACCGTGGGATCGAGCTTGAGCTGCTTGACCGCATCGGTCACCCAGCCCTCGCCAAAACTTTCCCAGGCCAGCGTCGTCACACCACGTGCCCCCAGCATCGTCCACATCGCCAATTCGAAAGCGCCAGTATCCGACCCCGGAACGATGCCGATGCGATGCGTATCGGGCAGCTGCAGCACCTCGCGCATAAGGTCGATACATGTGGCAAGACGGCTCTTGCCGATCTTCGCGCGATGCGACCGGCCGAGCGATTCGGTGGTTAGTTTGTCAGGGGAATATCCGGGCGGCTTGGCGCAAGGACCGGATGAAAAAAACGGCCGCGCAGGTTTGCGCGCCGGCATTGCAATATCAGTCATTTCAGACTCTCCTTACAGAGAGCACGCGCGGCGTTGGGACCGCGTGGCCCGTCGACCGGCTTAATGTTGCAGCGCAGCATGTCAAGGAATTTGGTCGACTTACCCCCATTTCAAAGGACGTGCTGGTGCGCCGTAAAACCGAATCTTAACCATCACGCGGCAAAATCCTGCCGATGCGGCACATTCTTGCCATACTGCCCCTGTTGGCCGCCCTGACAGCTTGTGTCGATATTCCGCAATCATCGCGCCAGCAAGGCGTTCGCACGTCGTCTTCAGCGAGCTATTCTTCGCCTTCACCGAGTTCACGACAGTGTCTGGCGCAACTCGGCTCAACCAATGCGAATTTCTCGCCGCTGCCCGACCAGTATTTCGGCTCGGGTTGTTCGACTCTCAATTCCGTGAAGCTCGCCAGCCTACGCAGCGACACCTCCGTACTGAGTCTCGGCAATCTCGGGCCGGTTACCTGCCCTATGGCCAACAGTTTTGCAGGCTGGGCGCGTTTTGGCGTGGACCGGGCAGCAAGGCAGATTTTGGGCTCCAGGCTCATCAAGATCGAGACGATGGGCAGCTACGCCTGCCGCAATGTCGCCGGCACCAGTCGCCGCTCGGGGCATGCCACCGCCAATGCGATCGATGTCTCTGCCTTCGTTCTCGCGGACGGGCGGCGGATCAGTGTGTTGCAGGGCTGGAATACATTCAGCGACGAAGAGCGGCGCTTCCTGCGTATCGTCCACCAGAGCGCTTGCAAGCGCTTCGGCACGGTGCTGGGCCCGGAATACAACGCGGCCCACAAGGATCATTTCCACCTTGAGGCGAACGGCAAAAGCTTCTGCCGCTAGCTGCCCGGTTCCAATCGGCATGCGGATTCCGTATGGATCGCAGTCTGGCACGGGCAAGGGCATCAGCAATTGAAGCGCAGGTCAATTCTCGCGGGAACCGCTTCGCTGGCCGCTGCCTCCGTCTATCTTTGGAACAGGCCGGTGAGCGATACGGAAATCTATCATGTTCCGCCCGAGGAACACCACCATGACCGGACCTTCATGCAATGGCCGGTCAGCCGAATAGTCCATCCCGACCCTGCGTTTCTGGATATGGTCCAGCAAACGATTGCCGGCATCGCCAATGCAATCTCCCGGTTCGAACCGGTCGTCATGCTGGCCGAAAAGGCGCACCACGGTTCGGCCCGCGCCAGACTTTCCGAAAGTGTTGAACTTTGGGACATTCCGGCCGAAGACCTGTGGTGCAGGGATAGCGGTCCATTGTTCGTGATCGACGGCGCTGGCCGGATCGCGATCAGCCAGATCGAGTTCAACGGCTGGGGTAACAAGCAGCTGCACAAGCACGACGCCCGAATTGCCGGCCAGGTTGCGGAACAGCTCGGCCTCGAGATGATACCGAGCGGGCTGGTAGGAGAGCCGGGTGGTGTCGAGCAGGACGGCAGCGGACTTCTCATGGCGCATGAGAGTTGCTGGGTGAACGAGAACCGCAACCCCGGACTGACGCGCGACGAGATCGAGAGACGCCTGCTTGCTGCATACGGAGCCCGATCGATGATCTGGAGCGAAGGCGTGCGGGGATTGGACATCACCGATTATCATATCGACAGCCTTGCGCGGTTCACCGGCAAGGGACGGGTCTTGATCAACCTCCCGTCAAAATTCGATTCCGGCGACCCGTTCCATGTCGCTGCCAGGAAGACCCATGACGCTCTGGCCAAGGCCGGTTTGACCGTCGATGCCATTCCCGAACCTGGAAATCCCCGTAATCGAGACGCGGATTTTGTGGCTTCATACGCCAACTTCTACGTTTGTAACGGCGGCGTGATTGCTGCGAGCTTCGGCGATGACATCACCGATGAACTCGCTGTCAATGCCTTGAAAAGGCACTATCCGGATCGCGAAATCGTCAGCCTGAACGTCGATCCGCTAGGCGAAATGGGCGGTGGAATTCACTGCGCGACGCAGCAGATGCCGACAGCCGCGACGAAGCTGAGCATCGAACCGACCCCGCAAGAGCTGGCCTGAACCTGCACAGGGACATGCGGACCGTCCTTTCGTCCCGTTCGCGCTGAGCCCGTCGACAGGAGTGGTGCGACAAGCGCGGCGCGAACAGGGGCGATCAGGTCATGCTCATGACGCGTTCAGAACGGCAGGTTGTAGAACCTCACCGCATTGTCCTGCAGGACCTTCTTCTGCACCTCGAAATCATGGCCGCCGAGCACGTCGATGATATGGTTCTGCACGCCAGGGTAAAGTGAAGTCGGGTGCGGGAAATCGGTCTCGAACATGACATTGTCGACGCCAATCGTTTCCAGCAGCAGCTTGGGCGCGATCTTTTCGAACCAAAAGGTGCACATGAAGTGATCGCGGAAATAGTCCCAGGGCTGTTTCTTGAGGACATCGCGCATCACAGGCAGCATTTCGCGGAACTGGTGCTCCAGCGCCTCGACGGCGAAAGGAATCCAGCCTGCGCCGCTTTCGATCAGGCCAATCTTGAGATTCGGGTGACGATCCAGTCGGCCTGAAACCATCCAGTTGCCCAGCGTCGCAGCATTGCCGATCGAGTACATCGTCGCGATCACTGACAGCGTCTGCTCAAACCGGAAACCGTCCCAAGTTAGCGAATTCGGGTCGATCGCGGCGTTGAGGTGAAAATTAAGCGGCGTTCCTGTGGCCGAGCACATTTCGAGCAACGGGGTCCAGTAATCATCGTTGAAGCTGGGCACGCCAAAGCTCTCCGGCGTGTCTGGCAGGACGAAGCCCTTCAGCCCCATGTCGATGCAACGCTGCGCTTCTTTTTCCAGCTCCGCCTGATTCCAAAGCGGCAAATGCGCCATCGGAAACAGTCTCTCTCCCGATTCGCGTTGCCAATCGGCGCTGAAATCGTTGAACGTCTTGATGATCGTCAGCGCCAGATCGTCATCGCCCAGCGTCATCAGCATACCAGCCTGGGTGACGCCGGAATTCTGGAAACAGACCTGCGCATAGACGCCCATGTCATCCATCGCCTGCAAGCGTGGCGCGAGCTCATGGCCGCCAGCATGGCCTTCATCAAGTGTCGGGAAGGCCAGCCGGCCCAGCAGCTTGTTGTTGTCTTTGCGAATGACATTGCCGCCCATCGAGCCGCAATTGCGATCGCCAATATACCAGCGGTCGGTGCCATCTTCGTCGCGTTTCACATAGGGCATCTTGTCCTTCATGCCTGCCGGCGCACGGCTGGTGAAAAGATCAGGCGGCTCGACAATATGGGTGTCAGTATCCACGATCTTGATGCCCTCAAGCGAGGGATGGAGCCCGCCTGATTGCGAGGCATAATCAACCTCACGGATCACACCGCCCTTTTTGTAGCCGTCAGCAGACCAGTATTTGCGAGCGGACTGCGCCAGTTCTGTAGCATCGGCATCGGCCATGAGACTTCTCCTGATCTGAGTGAATGCTCCTGTTTCGCAATATTGCGAACGGTTTTCAATAGATATGGTGCCGCCGGGGCGATGAATGGCGGCTTTGTATCGGCCCGAAGACTGGATCTCCGGATTGACTCGCGCCGGAAGCCCAAGCCACGGTCTCACAACAAGATTGAAGGAACCGATAAATGACCGCCACTCCCGCATTTCTGCCACGCATCGGCCTGATCGGCGTCGGCAATGCCGGGCAGGCGATGATTGATGCGCTCTGCCCGCGTTTCGATTTGAACATCTTCGACCAGGACCTGGAGCGTTGTAAAGCTGCGGGAGAGCAGGCCACCGTGGCAAGCAGCGCCGCAATCGTGGCCGAGCAGGCCCAGATCATCATCCTCTCGCTGCCCAATCCGGAAGCATCGCTCTCGGTCGCAGAGGAAATTCGGGAAACGATCAGGCCCGGCACGATTGTGGTGGAGACCGGCACAGTCCGGCCCGAGGATGTCGAAGCGCTCCACGAATTGCTCGCACCTGCTGGCGCAGTCGTGGTCGATGCAGCCATCGTCGGCGGTGTCGCTGCACTGTCGGAAGGCAAGGCTGCCTTGCTGGTTGGCGCGGACGCGCAAGTCACAGGGGACCTCACAGAGGTGCTGGACGCCATGGCAGCGGAGGTCTTTTTTCTCGGCGCGCGTGGTAAGGGGATGGCGACCAAGCTGGTCGTCAATGCCGTCGCCCATGCAGCCTATGTCGTGCTGGTCGAAGCCGGAGCTCTTGCTGCCAGGCAGGACATTCCGATGCCGGTGCTGCAGCGCCTGCTGGAACGCGAATCCGGTCTGGCCCGGCCACTCACCCACCGCTTCGGTGGTCGACTGCAATCGCATGACTTCGACGGCGGCATGTCAACCGCCAACGCCGCCAAGGATTCCCGGCTGGTGCTCGATGCCGCCGATGCGCTCGGCGTGCCCTTGTTTGCGATTCCGGCGGCCCATTCAGTTTACGAGCTTGCGATGCGCGAAGGACTGGAAAGGCTCGACTATGCATCGATCGGGCTGCTCTGGGAAAAATGGCTCGGCGTCGACTTCGCGGCAGGTGACCCGCCCGACAAAGCATCCGATTGACTCGGCGACTGCCGGGCAGGCAATGTCGGTGGCGGGGAGTAATGCATGAAAGTTGCGATCTTCAACGGAGCGGGAAAGCCGGTCACCATCGAGGAGCGGCCCGAGGAAACTCCCGGCTCTGGCGAGTTACTCCTTTCGATCGGCCGCTGCGGCATCTGCGGCAGCGATATCTCGATGACCTCTGGTTCTGCTTTCGACTATGCGACGGGCCGCCCGATCGGTCATGAATTCGCTGGCGAGGTGATCGAGCTGGGCCGCGATGTTTCGGGCATCAAGGTCGGTGATCGGCTCGCCTGTATTCCCAGCGGCCCTTGCGGCAAATGCGCGATGTGCCTTGCTGGTCGGACGTTATTCTGTAGCGAAGGCACCTCGCTGTTCGGCGGCTTCGGCGAACGCAAGGCGATCCCTGCAACCGCCGGATTTCTGCTGCCCGATTCGGTAAGCATGGCCGAGGGCGCGCTGGTCGAGCCGATGGCATGTGGTCGCCGCGCGCTGCGCATGGCTGGCTTTGAGAAAGGCGACCGCATCCTCATTCTCGGCGCAGGCAATATGGCGCTTTCGATGATCTACTGGGGCCGACAACTGGACGCTGGGCGGATCGTGGTGGTCTCCCGCTCGGACAAGCGCGACGCAATCGTGCGCGCGATTGGCGCCGATGCAACGATCCGACTTGACGAGGAAGACCCCGGCGCGATCGAGGCAGCGCTGGGCGGGCCGCCCGATATCGTCGCCGAGTGCATCGGCAAGACCGGAATGCTCCAGCTCGCTGTCGACAAGGCCCCAATCGGCGGGACGGTCCTGTCTCTGGGCATGTGCACCGTGCCTGATCCGGTGATCCCGGCGCTCAACAGTTTCAAGGAAATCTCGCTGCACTTCCCGATTGGTTATTCCTTCGAAGATTTTACCGAAACCATCCGCACATTCGATGCGGGCACATTCAAACCAGAGGACATGGTGAGCGATACGATTGCGCTCGACCAACTTCCGGAAATGCTGGACGCAATGCGCACTCCTCATACGCATCTCAAGGTCATGGTCGACCCGCATTTGGAGTGTACCCATGGCTAACGCCAACAGCTTCTCCCTACCTCTCGACATCGAGGGCATCACGCGCGACTGGCTGGAATCAGCCCTGTCAGGCTATGCGCCGGGCGTGCGTGTGCGTGGCTTCGAGGTGGTCGACATGATCCGCACCACCTGCACCAAGATTCGGCTGAAGCTCGACCTTGAGAATAATCGCGAAGACGCGCCGATCCCGGAAACTGTGATACTGAAAGGCGGCTTCGAACCGCACAGCCGGGCGATGGCCTTCATGCACGAACGGGAGGCCAAGTCCTATGCGACGCTGCTGCCCCCGCTCGGCCTGCGCACGCCGGCACCCTATTTCGCGCAGTGGGACGAGTCCTCACAGCAGGGCATCGTCATCATGGAAGACCTCGTCGCGCGCGGGGTCGAGTTCTGCTCTCCGCTCCGTCCGCAGGGCTTCGATCAGGTTGCCCGGCGACTCAAGGACCTCGCCCTGCTCCACGGCAAGACCTGGAACAGCACGGAAATGCAGCCGGGCGGCCAATGGGACTGGCTGGTCGACTGGGCGGGCAATCTTGACGTCTATTTCGGCCAGTTCACCGAGGAGGAGACGTGGAAGTCCTATGTCGACAGCCCGCGAGGCGCAGCCGTCTCAACGCTGTTCCATGATCGCCACTGGATGCGCGATGCGATGGACCGGATGGGGGCGCTGACCCGCACCCTGCCGCTCAGCGCCTGTCATGGCGACACCCATCTCGGCAATCTGTATGTCGATACCGATGGCGCGCCCGGCTTCTACGACAGCATCGCCCACAAGGCCCCGGCGATGTTTGAAGTCGCCTATCACGTCGGCGGCGCGCTTGACCTTGCCGACCGCCCCCGGCTCGAAGCCGGGTTGATCCAGTACTATCTCGATGAACTCAGGAGCCACGGCGTAACGCCGCCGAGCTTCGAGGATGCGATGGAACAATACGCGGTGTACCTCGCCTACGGCTATTTGGTGTTCATCATCAACGATTCGATCTTCCAGCCCGAAGCATACAACACCGCCTATGCTGCCCGGTTCAGCCAGGCGATGCTGGACCACGATACTATCGGCAAGCTGGCCGCAATCAGGCTTGAATAATCCAACAATCCGTTCTGATATCCCGACAACTAAAAGTAAAATTGATTGGAGAGGAAGCATGGGAGCATTGAAGACACCGCATGGAGGGGAGCTGAAGAACCTCTATCTCGGCAAGGATGAGGCCGCGGCGGAAAAGGCCGGATCCAAGGATCTCAAGAGTTGGGACCTTACGCCGCGCCAGATGTGCGACATCGAGCTGATCCTCAATGGCGGATTCTCGCCGCTCGAAGGCTTCATGGGCCAGGCTGACTACGAGAATGTAGTCGCCAACCTGCGCATGGCCGACGGGCTGCTATGGCCGATGCCGGTCAATCTCGACGTCAGCCAGGAATTCGCCGAGACGGTCGATCTGGGTGAGATCATCGCTTTGCGCGACCGCGAAGGCGTGCTGATCGCGACCATGACGATTTCCGACAAATGGCAGCCGGACCGGACCGAAGAGGCCCACCACGTGCTCGGCACCACCGATGGTCTCCATCCGGAAGTAGATCGGCTGCTCAACCAATGCGGACCGATGTATCTGGGCGGAACAGTACGCGGCGTCGAAGCGCCGGTGCATTTCGACTTCACTCACAATCGCCACACCCCGCAGGAATTGCGCGACCTGTTTGCCAAATGGAGCTGGCGCAAGGTGGTCGCGTTCCAGACCCGCAATCCGCTGCACCGGGCGCATCAGGAACTCACCTTCCGCGCAGCGCGCGAGTCAGAAGCAAACCTGCTGCTCCACCCGGTTGTCGGCCTGACCAAGCCTGGCGATATCGACTATTTCACGCGCGTTCGCTGCTATGAAAAGCTGTTGCAGCACTATCCCGAACAGACCAGCGCGCTGAGCCTGCTGCCACTTGCCATGCGCATGGGCGGCCCGCGCGAAGCGGTGTGGCACGGCATCATCCGCAAGAATTACGGCTGCACCCATTTCATCATCGGGCGCGACCACGCCGGCCCAGGCAAAAACTCTCAGGACGAGGATTTCTACGGGCCTTACGACGCGCAGGAGATGTATGTTGATTACGAGGAGGAGCTCGACATCGCGCTCGTCCCGTTCAAGATGATGGTCTATGTTCAGGAGCGCGCGCAATATGCGCCCGTCGATGAGGTCAAGAAAGACGAGACCCAGATGATGATTTCGGGCACCGAACTCAGGCGACGCCTGCGGCTCGGTCTCGACATCCCCGACTGGTTCTCCTTTCCCGAAGTCATCTCTGTCCTGCGTGAGCGCAATCCGCCGCTCAGCAGCCAGGGATTCACCTTGTTCTTCACTGGCCTCTCAGGCTCAGGCAAATCGACCATTGCCAATGCAGTGATGACCAAGCTGATGGAATCGGGCGGCAGGCGCGTGACGCTGCTCGATGGCGATATCGTGCGCAAAAATCTGTCGAGCGAGCTGGGCTTTTCCAAAGAGCACCGCAACCTCAATATCGAGCGCATCGGTTATGTCGCCAGCGAGATCACCAAGAATGGCGGCATCGCGATTTGTGCGCCAATCGCGCCTTACACGATAAGCCGCCGGGCCGTGCGCGAGATGATCGAACCTCTGGGCGGCTTTCTTGAAATCCATGTCTCTACCCCGCTCGAAGTCTGCGAGGGACGTGACCGCAAGGGGCTCTATGCCCGGGCGCGGGCCGGAGTGATCAAGGAATTCACCGGAATTTCCGATCCCTATGAGGCACCGGAAGACCCCGAAATGCGAATCGACACGACCGAGATCACCATCGATGAGGCGGCCCAGCAAGTGCTGCTGAAACTGGAGAATCTTGGGTATCTGACCTAGGTCACATCCCAGGCCAGATCGAGCCGCAGCACCCCATTATTGCTCGCGCCGGCGTGCAGTAGTGGGGCGCTCCCCGGCGCAAGGCTAAATTCGGGGATCAGGTCCAGCCAGACGTCGAGCGAAACTTCGATCTCTCGCTTGGCCAGCCAGACGCCGGGGCAGATATGCGGACCTCCACCGAAAGCCGCGTGCTGGACATGGGTGCGACGAAAATCGACTGTCAACGGATCCGGTGTGATCCGCTCATCCAGCCCGTGCAGGGAATTGGGTATCTGGATCATGTCGCCCTTGTTGAAGGCGATGCCTTTGTAGGTGCAGTCATCGGTGATGAAACGCGCGGTGTTGACGACGCCGTGACGGCGGATCAGTTCCTCAAACGCGTTGCGCCGCAATTCAGGATGGTCGACAAGGTCGCGGCAATGCTCGGGATGGGTCGCAAGGAAGCGCCAGATGAAGCCTACCAGCGAAGTCAGCGTGTCGAGCCCGCCAAACAGGATCAGCCGCACCAGCCCGAAAACTTCTTCATCATTGATCGGGCGGTCGCCGATATTGGCCGTAACCACCATGGAGATGACGTCCCCGCCGGGATTGCGCCGGCGCTGCTCGATCAACCGGGCGACATAATCGGTCATCTCCTGCTGCGCCTCGGCGGCCCTGCTCTCGTCGCTGCCATGCATGATCGCATCCGCGAGATCGACGAGCAGCTTCCGGTCGCCTTGCGGCAAGTCGGCGAATTTGAGGAAAGTGATGATCGGCAGCTGTCGGGCGAAATCCTCGATGAACTCGCACGCTCCTCGCGGCGCAATTTCGCCGATCAGCTCCCGCGCATTCTCACGGATACCAGCTTCCAGCCCATCGACCACCTTGGGCAAAAAGGCCGGGATGATGATCTTGCGATAGTCCTCATGTTCCGGCGGGTCGGCATTGGCCGGCAGTATGCGAAAGGTCTGCGCGGCTGCAGGAATGGTCATGACCCGCTGGCTGTAGCGCCGGTAGTTGGTCTGGACCTCTCGGATATCCTCGCCACGCGTTGCCACCCAGTGGCCGCCATTGCGCGGCGTCCAGAAGATATCGGGCGCGACCTCGTGCAGCTTCTTCCATGCCAGCTGGATGTCGTCGGCGGCATCGGGCGGAGTGAAGAAATCGAAATCGAAAACCAGCTCGGGCGGCACATGGGAGGGCACCGGGACAGGCTCGTAGATTGTTTTCTGCATAGTGCCTCTCCAACCGATGCAAAGTCTAACGCACTTGGATAAATCGTCTAGCGGGTTTGAAATTTTCGGGGATCTGAGGACCTCAGCCGCTCCCAAAAAGAACCCTTCACATTGACGGCGAGCGGGGCCATCAAGGTTTCCGTTCGGGACAGGGAGCTCAAAACACTATGGCGTCTTTGGAAGGTAAGGTCGCGCTGGTTACCGGCGCCGGTCGTGGCCTCGGTTTGGCCTGCACCAAGCTTCTTGCGCGCGAAGGCGCGAAACTCGTGATTGCCGAAATCGATGAGCAGACTGGCGAGCAGGCTGCCCAGGCCATCCGGGACAGTGGCAGCGAAGCAGTCTTCGTGCGGACCGACATTTCAAGCTCTGCCGAAGTCCAGGCCATGATGCGTTGTGCCATCGACAGCTTCGGTGGGCTCGATTGTGCAATCAATAACGCGGTTCGCTTCATCGACCGCAAGCCCCTGGCCGACATCAGCGAGCAGGAGTGGGCCGATACCTGCAACGTCAATATCTCCGGCACATTCCTCTGCATGAAATACGAGATCCAGGCGATGGTTGAACGCGGCGGCGGTGCGATCGTCAATATCGGCTCTGGTCGCGAAAACACCGGCCAAGCGGGTCTGTCATGGTATCTCGGGGCCAAACAGGCGATCTACGGCATGTCACGTTGCGCTGCGGTCGACTACGCCGAACAGGGCATCCGGATCAACGCCGTGGCTCCAGGAGCGATGTGGACACCGGCGCTTCGCGAAACGGCGGAAAAGCGCCCCGGCCATACCGACGCGCATCTTGAGCACATCCCAATGCGCCGGATCGCAGAGCCCGAGGAAGTGGCCGAGGCCGCCGTCTGGCTGTGCTCACCTGCTGCTGGCTATGTGACCGGCGTGACGCTTTCAGCGGATGGTGGCTACACATTGGGTTGAAGATAATAAGGAGCAGAAAATGGACCTCGATCTCACCGGCAAGCGCGTGCTTGTCACCGGCAGCAGTTCCGGTATCGGCCGGGGCATTGCCACAGTGCTGTCAGGCGAAGGCGCAACCGTCGTCGTTCATGGCCGCAACCGCGAACGCATCGAAGAGACCGCTGCCATAATTCGCGACGCGGGCGGCACCGCCCATCTCGCTATTGGCGACCTTGCCAATGACGAAGGCGCGGCGCAGGTGGCTGAAGCTGTCGCAGAGCAAACCGGCGGCATCGATATCCTCGTCAACAATATCGGCGGCACCGAAAGCTATGGCGGGCAGATGCTGTCCTGGTTCGATGTCGGAACCGAGCACTGGCTGGGCACGCTGCAGCAGAATCTCATTTCGGCGGTTCGCATGATCCATGCCTTCGTCCCCGACATGCGCGAGAATGGCTGGGGCCGGGTCATCAATATCTCCAGCGGCGGCGGGGCCGAACCACCGACCAGCGTGCCCGACTATTGCGCCGCCAAGGCTGGCCTCAACAACCTCACCGTCGGACTATCCAAGGAGTTGTCGCGCAGCGGTGTGACGGTCAACACCGTCAGCCCCGGTTGCACCCGCACCGACATGTTCGAATCAACCCTGGAAAGCATGGCCGAGGCCAATGGCTGGCCCGACGATTATGAAACGCGCGAAGCCCGGTTCATGGATCTGGGCGTGTTTGCCTGCACCTCGCAGCGCTATGGCCAGCCTGGCGATGTCGGCACGCTGGTCGCGTTCCTCGCGAGCCCGCATTCCGCCTTCGTCAACGGCGCAAACTACCGTATCGATGGCGGCCAGGTGCAATCGGTGAACTGAGTTGGATTCGCGTCAGTCGCTGTCGTCGGCTGTCGTAAAGTCGGGATAGGGCCCTAGCCCGAACACAGCGATCCCAGCCAGCAAGCCGGCGGGAATTCCGGCCATCAGCAGGTATTCGTAGCTTCCCGTCAGGTCGAAGATTGCGCCGGCAATCAGCGGGCCCAGCCCGGCGGTCACGGCCAGCAAGCTCGATACAATTCCGAAGATCGCCCCGAAATTGGCGAGTCCGGCATAGCGTGTCGTCAGATAGGTGGTGAGCTGGAAACACGCGCCCGAACAATATCCCAGGACCGCCACCCCAACCGGGATCAGCCAAGGCGTGTCGCTCCCTTGCCACAATATCAAATAGCCAAGTGCCGGACCGGAAAATGTAATTGCCGGCACGAAACCGCCCGAAAACCTGTCGACCAGCGTGCCCGTGACCAGCTTACCGACGACCGAGAAGATACCCAGAATTGCGGCGGTGCCAGCCGCTTCGGCACGCGTCAGGCCAGTCAGGGTCAGCAGGGGCACAAGATGGACCATCACCCCGACGGCCATTGTGCCTTGCAGGAAGGCGGCAATTGCGATGCGCAGCATGGCCGGGTTTCGGAACGCTTGCTTCGCAGTCAATCCGCCCGGCGCAGCAGCAGCTGAGGAATCCGGCACCACCCCTGCCGAGTCCCGTCTCCGGCCCGGTTCATGGAAGAAAGCCAGCAGCAGGACGAATGCGAACCCTCCCCAGCCGAGCCCGAGGCAGACATAGGCTGTTCGCCAACCGTAACTCTCGATCAACCAGTGAGATAAAACCGGTGCCAGCGATTGCGCGATCGCAGTCCCGATCAACAACACGGCGATGGCAAATCCGCGCCCAGTCAAAAAGGCCCGGGATATCGCGCTGCTGAAAACCAGCGTGCGCGTCATCAGCGACACGATCGTATAGGCGAACCATATGGCGAACCATTGAAAGAGCATTGCGCCCAGAAGACTGAATGAGGAGAAGACCAGCCCGCTTAGCCCAATCCCAAGGAGTGCGACCCGGCGCGCACCGAATTTGTCGACCATCGCACCAGCGAACGGAACCAGCGGCAGGCTGACGATTGCGAACAGCGTGAGGCCGGAGGATATCTCAGTCCGGCTCCAGCCGAATTCGGCCTGGAGCGGTGCCATGAACAGGCCAAGCGTTGCCGATGGGACCGTTCCCAAGGATACTCCGGCCATCGCCGATAGCACCAGCAACCAGTTCATCCGCCATTCCTGTGCGGCACTCGGCGCAGCCGACGACGGAGCTTGGCTCATTTGCTAATCTCTCCCTCTTCCGAAGGCGCGCGTTCTTGCAGCGGAACACATGTCCGGCGTCACCTGACGCAGACCTTCGCGTTTCACCACCCGACTCTCAAGCAGATTCGTGGCTGCTTCTTCCCTTGCCCCACAGCACGCTTCGCGGCATGTGATGATTTCAATTGGAGACCCACATGTCCGACCAGGCAACACTCGAGAAGATTTTCCCCCAGTCGTTAGACGCGATCCGAACCGAATTTGCCGGTGCGCCGGACCATGTCCCCAAAGACCGGATTGTCGATCTAAACATTGCGATGGGCAGCTCCCATGCCAACGACCTGGTCGATCCCTATGAGCCGTTCGGTTGGCTCAGCGGGCCGGAAATCCCTCGCCTGCTATTCAATCCTCCACCGCAGAACGGGATGGGCAGCGCTGCCGGCGCCTCGCCAAGCGGCAATTGGGTCGTGCCGCATTATGAGGATATCGACCGCGTCTATAGCGACAACGACCATTTCTCGAACAAGGGTACTGCCGAATTCCAGGCGCTGATCGGCGAGACCTTCCGCTCGATCCCGCTCGCGATCGATCCCCCGGAGCACAGCAAATATCGCATGTTCCTGGTGCCGTTCTTCTCCCCGGCCCGGATCACCCGTGATCTCGAACCGCGCATCCGGAAAATCGTCACCGAGATGATCGACGCCATCGCCGACAAGGGCGAAGTCGACATGGCTTGGGATTTCGGCCGGGTCTTTCCGGTGCGCATCTTCATGGGACTGATGGGCTTCCCGGACGAGAAATTCGAAGACTTCCTCGAGTGGGAATGGGACATCCTCCATTCCGGCAGCCTGGAAAAGATGCAGGGGGCCTTGCGCAACGTGCTCGAATACCTGCGCAGCTTCATTGCCGAGAAGGAAAAGAACCCGGACGAGCATCTGACCAGCTCAATCGTCCATGGCAAGATCGAAGGCCGCCCGCTGACCGAGGAAGAGAAGATCG
This sequence comes from Novosphingobium sp., assembly GCA_029247785.1. GTDB lineage: Bacteria > Pseudomonadota > Alphaproteobacteria > Sphingomonadales > Sphingomonadaceae > Novosphingobium. The sequence continues at coordinate 14,165 of JAQWKP010000213.1, read as the reverse complement.
GCACGGTGTGGTTCCTGTGGCTGGGAGGGCTCGACACAGTCGCGGCGACGATCAGCCAGATGTATCGCCGAATGGCGCTGCAGCCCGAAATCCAGACGATGATCCGCGAGAATCCAGCATTGATCAACGGTGCGGTCGAGGAATTCCTGCGCACCCAGCCGATCCTCAGCTCAGGTCGGCGCGCGACCAGGGACTTCGAATGGCACGGCGTTCAGGTCAAGGCTGGCGACGGCTTTTCCTGCCTGAACCCGGCGGGCAATTTCGATGCCTCCCGGTTCAAGGACCCGCGCACTTTCGATCCGACTCGCAAGGCCAACCGGCATTTCACTTTCGTCGGCGGCGTCCACATCTGCCTTGGCGCCCATCTTGCCCGGCGCGAGTTGCGCCTGCTGCTCGACGAATGGTTCAAGCGCATTCCGGAATTCCGGGTCAAGCCGGGCACCAGCAGCACCGTCTATCCCGGCCTGCTCTCGATCCGGAACCTGCACCTGCAATGGGATGTAAAGTAACGCGCCTATACCGACGCTGTACTCACTGATATGCTGGCTGCTTCCTGCAATGGGAGCCACACCAAATGGCCAAGCATGAAATCGTCTCGGACGCAGACTGGATTGAGGCCCGCAGGGCCTTGCTCGCAATGGAAAAGGCGCACAGCCGCGCCCGCGATGCGCTAACCGAAGCGCGCCAGGCCTTGCCGTGGCGCAAGGTGTCGAAGGACTATCGATTTGAGGCTACAAGCGGTGCAGTATCGCTTGCCGATCTGTTCGGCAGTAATAGCCAACTTCTCATTCAGCACTTCATGTTCGGCCCCGATTGGCAGGCTGGCTGTACGAGCTGTTCGATGATGGCGGATCATATCAATCCTTCGATCCCGCATCTGGCTGCTCGCGATGTCAGCCTTGCCGCGATTTCCCGCGCACCGCTGGACGTGCTGCTAGCCTATCGCCAACGGATGGGATGGAACTTCCCATGGGTCTCCTCGCTCGAGAGCGATTTCAACTTCGATTTCAACGTGAGCTTTTCCGAAGCAGAAATCGAAGCCGGGCAAGTCAAATACAATTTCGGCAAAGGCGGAGCGTTTCCCGGCACAGAAGCTCCCGGCGTGAGCAGCTTTGTCAAAGACAATGACGGGACGATCTTCCACACCTATTCGGTCTATGCACGCGGCCTTGAAGCCACCCTGGGGATCTATGATCTGCTCGACATGGTTGCCAAAGGGCGGGATGAGGGTGGCCTGGATTACGCCCAGGCGTGGTTCAGACGTCACGACGAATATGGTGCCTGAAGACGAGTAGCGCGACCGGATTTGCCGTGTTAGCTTTCCCGGCAAGCACCGACAGGATGCATGAGGAAAGCCGATGGCAACGCAACTGGCAAAACCGGGCGAGCGCGTGGACAATGCCCCGCTGAGCTGCGAGCTCGACCTTTCGGGCTATCGTAAGCAGATTCCGACGGATCGCTATCATTCTCGCGACTACAACCAGCGCGAGCGCGAGAACCTTTGGATGCGCGTCTGGCAGATCGCTGGGCGCGCCGAGGAAATCCCCGAGGCGGGCGACTTCATGGAATATCGCCTGTTCGACCAGTCGTTCGTCCTGGTGCGCGGGCGCGACGACAAGGTGCGCGGCTTCGTTAACGCCTGCCGCCATCGCGGCAACGCCTTTTGCGAAGGCCGCGGCAATGCCCCGCGATTTACCTGCCCCTATCACAACTGGTCCTACGGCCTGGACGGCCAATGCCTCTCCGTCGCCAAGCCCGATTTTGACGGCACCACGGAGGAATTCGTCGGGGACAAAAACGAGCTCGGCCTGATCGAGGTCCAGGTTGAATGCTTCGCCGGTTTCGTTTTCCTTAATCCTGACCCGGACGCGCCGCCGCTCGATAGCTTCCTCGGCGACGCCAAGGAAATGCTTACGCCTTATCGCATCGATGAAATGGTTGCTCTTGGCATGAACCTGCGCGAATCCATCGACTGCAACTGGAAAGTGGTGATGGACGCATTCCAGGAAGGCTATCACGTTCAGGGCGTCCATCCCGAACTCGCCCATATGACCAATCTCGGTGCCGAACATTGCAGCTTCGTCGGCGATCACGCGGTGACTGCCGTGCCTTTCGCAGCATCGATGCAAGCTGGGTTGGGACTGGAGGCAGAGGTCGAGGGCTATCTCAACCTGCCGGTTGCCAACTTCCCGGGCTTCGCCGACGCGCTGCCGCGTCTGGCCGAAATTGTCGCCGGATACCGCAAGGAGGATGGAACGCTGGAATTGCCATCAGGAGCAACCCCGATCGGCCTGCTTCAACAGGCCGTGCGCGAAAAGCTCGAGGCAAAGGGCCTCGATGTAGGCAACCTCACCGATGGACAGATGAGCGATTACCAATATTGGTTCCTGTTCCCCAATGTCTTTTTGCAGGTGCGCTCAGGCGATGGTACCGCGATCATTGCCGAGCCGCATCCGAGCGGCGATCCCACCCGCTGTAACTGGCGCGTATTTGCACTGATGTGGCTTCCCCCAGAGGAGCGCGAAGCACAGCGAACGCAATACACCGATATCGCCGAAGACGATCACTTTCCCTACTTCCTCGCACTCGAACAGGACTTCGTGCAGATGGCGATCCAGCAGCGCGGGCTCAACAGCCGCCAGCTGCCTTATATGGTGCTGACAAAGCAGGAGCCGAAGATACATCACTTCCACGACGGGATGGATCGCTGGGTCGAAGGTGCTGGCGAAGGCTGACATGGCGGCCGATGCAGAAGACCTCGAACACACTGCTGCGGCCTATCGCGCTGCCGAACACATGTATGGCACGCTTGGCTCACCGCTCTATGCCACGCTGTGCCGCGAAGGCGCGAAAGACCCCGAAGTGCTGGCGCTGTCCGCCGAAGGGCTCGATGCGGCCTCACCGGTCCACCTGTTCACCTCGGCCCATTTCCTGCTGCTGGGCGGCGCCAAACACCCGCTCGCCCGTTTTTTCGCGACGCTGGTTGCCGAACCGGCACCGCCAGATGAGGCATGGCCCGATTTTCGCGCCTTCTGTCTCGAATACCGCGATGAGCTCAGGCAGCTGATCGCATCCAAGCCAGTGCAGATGACCTATGCCTATCGCTGCCGCACGCTGCTGCCGCCAATGTGCATTGTCGCCGATGAGGCCGGTGAGCCGCTCAACATCGTCGAACTGGGTTGCTCGGCCGGTGCGCTGCTGATGTTCGACAAATATGCCTACGAGCTGCGCGAGGGCGAGCACATCGGCGACCGAGCCTCGCCCATACACCTCAAGGGCGAACTGCACGGCGGGCCTGCGCTGCGCATTCCCCTAATCGGCAGCCGCACCGGCCTCGACCTCAATGTCATCGATCCGAACCGAGAGGAAGACCGGCGCTGGATGATTGCCACCTGCTATCCCGAATTGCTGGACGACCAGCGCCAGCTTAACGATGCGATGGATTTCGTCGCCGCCAGTGACATCGCCTTCCATGAAGGCGACGCGCTGACCATTTTGCCCGGGGTGCTCGCCGCAACCCCCGATCCGGTCTGCGTCTATCACTCGGCCTGCCTGTTCTACTGGAACGAGGAGCAGAAGGACGAGCTCGAAAGGCAGCTGCGCGAAGCAAGCATGGGCCGCGTCATCCACCGCATCAGCGTCGAGACGACGAGCGAAGCCAATCGCTGGTTGGAAGGACGGAACGAGGCCATGGGCGAGGCCGGCAATGAAGCGCAGGCCACCGGCGAAATTATCCTGACCCGCTATCGCGACGGCAAGGCTGAACCCGAATGGCTGGCCGCGTCCACGCCCGATTTCGGTACTATGTGGTGGAAGGACTGACAGGGCGTCAGGCCCCGTCGCTCTCCACCCATTCGAGCAAGGCCGCAAGACACTCACGGCCAAGCTGTTTCGATCGCTCGGGGCTCCAGCCCTGTTTGCGGCAGGGGGCGGTGTCGTGGTCCTTGAATGGCATTTCCAGTGTCATCGCTACGCAGCCGAAACGCTCGGCCAGTTGGTTGGTCGCCATCGTGAGATTGCCCTTGCCTGGCCGCGCCGTCGGATAGCCAAGCTTGGTCTGGAAGTCCGGCGTCCGTCGCTCAAGGATCGAGCAGAACCGGTCGTATCCTTCCTGCTGTTCGGGTTTGAGCGAGGGAATGCCAGCAAAGCCCGCCATGAACACGGCAGGAATTGCCTCGTCACCATGCACGTCAATCGCAAAATCGACTCCGGCTTCATCCATGGCATTGCGAATTGCCAGGACTTCGGGCGAGCGTTCCGGCGAGGGATCGGCCCATTCGCGGTTAAGGTTTGTGCCGATGGCATTGGTGCGCAGGTGGCCACGCACAGAACCGTCGGGATTGACGTTGGGAACGATATGCAGCCGGCATTTGCGGCGCAGCTGGCGAGCGAGCGTGTCGGTCGGGTCAATCAGCCGGTCCAGCGCGCCTTCCATCCACCATTCGGCCATGCTTTCGCCCGGATGCTGGCGGGCGATCAGCCAGACTTGCAACGGCCCCGCTCCCATTTCGAGGCAGTCGATCGATCGCCCGTCAAGGCTCGTGCCCAGGCTGCGGCAGGTGACGCTGCTGCCCCCGGAGGCACGGGCAACCATGTCATGGTGCCGTTCCAACGAGAAGGGCGCGAAATAGGCAAACCAGGAAAGATCGCTCGACGGTGTGTAACGGATGGTAAGAGTGCCACCGTCCTGCCGCTCATCCCAGTGCGTCTCAGCCCGGTTCCATCGCTGCCGATCCTCTGACACGCAGGCGCGGTAGTTGGTCCAGCCGCGCGGATAGGCGGCTTCGCCCAGGCCGGTAAGGCGGAGCACGAGGTCACGCCCCTTCGCGCCGGCAACGCGGAAGTGGAACCATTGAAAGAATTCCGAATCGCAGTCCTTGCGAATGGCAAGGCTGGCTTCGCTACCATTGACGGAGAGAACCTCGATATTTCCAGAATCGAACTGCGACGAAATTTCGATGGAATTCATTTGACCTGGATAGTCTCGCCGGAATTTCCTGGAAAGTCCCTGAACAGGGCTTCGGCCATCTTTGCCGCGCCGAGCTGGGTGTCTGCCAGCGGCGAGTTCGCCTTGACGGCAAAGCTCGCTCGGCCTTCCCACAAGGTCTTGCCACTCTCCCGATCACGGATCATCACCGAGAGCCGCGTTTCGACCTGTTCCGGCGGCGGACCGGAAAGGTCGAAGCCGATGCCAAGACCGACACCCGATCGATAACTACCGGTGCTACCGCCAACGCCAACGCTGACAGGGCTGTTTCTGCGGCCCGGCTGGTATGTCGCGCGATCAAATGAGAGCAAGGCGATCTGGCCACCAGCGGCGGTGCCGGGTGAAGATTCGCTATATCCGACTCGCGCAAGTTCGCGTGCGATCGCTGCGGAATAGGTGCGAAATTCAAGGCTCGCGCCGTCCATTCCGTCCCCCGGCTCGACCGCGATCATCGTATTGCCAAGCTGCGTCGTATCCGGCAGGTGGAAGCGCGTCACTTCGACCGGGCCTACTGGCGCCACACAGCCCGATATCGCTGCAAGGCAAATTGCGGGGACAATTGCGAAAAATGGTTTCATCACTGCTTTCCTCCCGGCCAATTTTCGGTTTGGCCGTTTGCTTGTGGACCCCCGCTGATTGCTCATGGCTTAATCAGATTTTCTTACAGACCGTATAGCGGACTTCGTGATGAACAAGAAACCTTCCGTACTGGTTACCGGCGGAGCCGGATATATCGGCAGCCACGCAGTGCTTGCCCTGGTCGATTCGGGTTGGCCAGTAGCGGTGATTGACAATCTTTCGACCGGTTTCCGTTTCGCCGTGCCCGAGGGCGTGACTCTCTATGAAGGCGACATCGAGGATGCCGATCTTCTCGCCCGGATATTCACCGAGCAGGGCACGGGCGCGATCATGCATTTCGCTGGCTCGGTCGTTGTACCGGAATCGGTTGAGGACCCGCTGAAATATTATCACAACAACACCGCCAAGAGCCGCGCGCTGATCGGCGCGGCGGTCGAAAGCTCTGTGCCGCATTTCATCTTCAGCTCGACGGCAGCGACCTATGGCATTCCCGAGATCTCGCCGGTCACCGAGGATAGCCCCCAGCTACCGATCAACCCCTATGGCATGTCCAAGCTGATGACCGAGCGAATGCTGACCGATGTCGCCTATGCCCATCCGATCAATTATTGCGCATTGCGCTATTTCAATGTCGCAGGTGCCGATCCGGCAGCACGCACCGGGCAGTCGACGGCGGGCGCAACTCATCTCATCAAGGTCGCGGTCGAAGCCGCTCTGGGCAAACGCGATTCCGTCAGCGTGTTCGGCACCGACTTTGACACGCCCGATGGCACCGGCGTGCGCGACTACATCCATGTCTCGGACCTTGCTGCAGCTCATGTTCTGGCGCTGGAGGCGCTGCTTGCAGAACCAGACCGCTCGTTGACAATGAATTGCGGATATGGCCGCGGCTTTCGGTGCTTGAGGTGCTCGACGCCGTCGACCGGGTGACTAACCGCATAATCGAGCGAACCATGGAAGGCCGTCGCGCCGGCGATCCCGATTCGCTGATTTCAGACAACCGGGCGATCATGCAGACTCTTCCCTGGGTGCCGCAATATGCCGATCTCGACACGATCGTCAGCCATGCACTCGCCTGGGAACGAAAGCTTGCGGATATGCGCCCCGACGCTTGACTTTGGCGGCTGCGGCCCTTAGGCGCGCGGCTTCGATTTTCGGCGGTTATGCAATCCGCAAATGCCCGCCAAAGCCCGCTTACCATAGAGAAACGCCATGAAGATTCGCAACAGCCTGAAGTCGCTGAAAGGCCGCCACCGCGACAATCGCGTTATCCGGCGCCGTGGCCGCACCTATGTCATCAACAAGACCAACCGTCGCTTCAAGGCCCGCCAGGGTTGATTTGATGGCGAGTGTTCGGGGCTGGTAATTGATGAACCAGACCGCGGAACGTACAACCGCCGTCGTCTTCGATGTCGGTAAAGTGCTGGTCGAATGGGACTTGCGCTACCTTTTCGCAAAACTGATTGACGATGCCGATGAGCTGGACTGGTTTCTGGCCAATGTCGTCACGCCGGAATGGCATTTCGAGCACGATGCCGGGATCGATCTTGGCGCGCGGTTAGTCGAGCGCAAGCAGCTGTTTCCCAACCATGCCGACCTGATCGACGCCTATGCTACCCGCTACGCCGAATCGATCCCGGGGCCCGTCGCCGACATGCCTGCTCTAGTCAGGCAGCTTGCAGCGCGCGATATACCGTTATTCGCAATAACCAACTTCGGTGCGGAATTCTGGGACCAGTTCCGGCCGACCGAGCCCCTGTTCGACCTGTTTCGCGATATCGTGGTTTCAGGTGTGGAACGGCTTATCAAACCCGATCCAAGGATTTTCACGCTGGCCGCCGGCCGCTTTGGGCTTGCTCCTGAAGAGATGTTGTTCATCGATGATAATGCCGCCAACATCGCCTCAGCTGAAGGGCTGGGCTGGCAGGTCCATCACTTCACTGGCGCGGAAAGGTTGGCCGAAGACTTGCAAGCGCGGGGCCTGATCGCCTGACCACCCGCACCCGGCTTGCACGGGGCGACGCGTATGATAACCTGCGGCTCATAGTGCTGACCCGACAAAGAGGACAACGGTTGTGCAGAACGTCAATGATGTCGAGATGTACCATTTGCCAATGAGCGATCCGGCTATGGGCGAAGACCCGTGGTCGTTTTTTGAAAAGGCACGTGAGCAGCACCCGTGGCTCGCGAAATGGGACGAGTATGGCTACGTTATCCATGAATATGCGGCAATCCGCGAGCTGTTCCAGCAGGAAGACGTGCTGCGCCCGCCCTACGCCGATGTCGTCGATCAGCTGGGGCAGCAGGGCACGCCATGGGGCCGCTTCACCAAAGACCAGATGATCGCACTTCCGGTCGACGAGCACAGGCTGCTGCGTGACACTTTCGCAGCGAAGTTTACTCCACGTTTTGCGAACCAACTGCGCCCGATGATGCGCGAGACGATCGGCAATCTGCTCGATCAATGGGCTCCGCGCGGCGCGATCGATTTTGAGGAATTTGCGTCCCACTTTCCAATCTCGGTGATGTTCGCTTTGGTCGGTGCACCGCAGGAGGGAATAGAGCTACTGCGCGACGATCTCGAAGCGGTTGGCTTGGCTCACTCCTATCAGCTCGACCTGTTCCCGCGCATTCAGGAAGGCGTGGTGCGGACCGAGAAATTTGTCGAGGACATCATCGCCGAGCGCCGCGCCAATCCACCCGATCGCAGCGAGGAAAACGAAGACCTGCTGGACCTGCTCATCCGGGTTGGCGACAAAGGCAATATCAGCCACCAGCAGCTCGCCGATCTGATCAGTTTCTTTTTCTTCGCTGGCTATGACACGTCGAAGAACGTGTTGACCTACACGATGTACACTCTGCTCGAATATCCGGAGATATATCAGCGCTGCGGCGAAGATTACGAATATTGCAAGAAGGTCGTCGAGGAGGCACTGCGCTGGTTCAATCCAGGTACGGTAGCGCGCTATGCCGATTCAGATTTCGAATTTCGCGGCGTACATTTTCCAAAGGATACGATGCTGTTCTTCCCGTTGAGCATTTCGGGGCGCGATCCGAAGACCTATCCCGACGGTCAGACATTCGATCCGGACCGCAAGATCGAACCCGAACGACGCCATATCGCTTTTGCCCTCGGCAAACATATGTGCCTCGGCCAATATATCGCCCGCGCGCAATTGCAGGAGGCGATCCACCAGATCCCCCAGCGCATCCGCCACCCCAAGCTGGCGGGCGAGCCGGGTTGGCGGCCGTTCCCAGGAACCTGGGGCATCCAGGGCCTACCGATCGAGTTCACGCCGGGTGAAGCCCGGGTCGAGGAACTCGAACCCGCCGAATAGGCACCTCACGGCAGGAGAAACGCCACAGGAGCAACCCAATGTCGCCATTGCCTTTCAAACTCGTCTCCGCCGATTCGCATATCGTCGAGCCTGCCGATCTGTGGACGACCCGCCTGCCCGCCAAATTCCGCGAGGGCGCGCCGACAATCCAGTCGACGCCCGATGGCGACCGTATCTACTCAAGCGGCAAGCAGCGCGGCGGTATCGGCCTGATGGCAACGAAGAAGAAATACACTGACCCCGACGATCTCTATTTCACCATGGATGGCAAGTGGGAGGATGTTCCGGTCGGTTCCTATGAACCCGATGCGCGGGTCAGGGAGATGGACAAAGAGGGCATCGAGGCTGAAGTCCTCTACACCACTCTGGGCCTGTCGATGTTCGGCATGCGCTATGTCGAATTCCGCACTGCCTGCTGCATTTCCTTCAACGACTGGCTGGCCGAATTCTGCTCTGCAGCTCCCAAACGCTTGTACGGCGTCGCAATGATCCCGCCCGGCGATCCCGAGATCGCCACTGCGGAGCTGGAACGCTGCGCCAGGCTGGGCATGCGCGCTGCGATGGTCTCAATCGACGGCGAGGAAGAACGCGGCTACGGCCATCCGGATTACGCCCGGCTGTGGCGCGCCGCCGAAGAACACAACATGCCGATCAGCCTGCATGTCGCGGCGAGCACCAACACCTACACACGCTGCGGCAACGCCTTTGCCGATTTTTCGCTCGGCTTCACCCCGACCATGTACTCAGTCGCCGAAATGATCTTCGAAGGGCTGTTCGAGCGTCACCCCGGCCTCAAGGTGATCTCGGTCGAGAACGATGCTGCCTGGCCACTCGCCATGCTGGAGCGGATGGACGACCGCTTTTTGCGCGACCAGGGCTGGGCCGGAAAGTCCAAGGGCCTTTCGCCGGAACTTGTGCCAAGCGACGTGTTCCGCGCCCATGTCGCTTGTTCATTCATGCGCGACCGCACAGCCATTCTCTGCCGCGAGATTATCGGGCGTGGCAACATCATGTGGGGCTCTGACTATCCCCATTTCGATGGCGGCTGGCCCAATTGCGGACAACTTCTGGCCGATCAGTTCGAAGGCGTTCCGCTTGAAGACCAGATACGTATCGGCAGGACCAACGCGATCGAGTTCTACGACCTGCCGCTGGAGACTGATGTAGAGAGCGTCCAGGATAGCCCGGCAACCGCCGCCTAAGTGGATCCCGATTCCCAGGAGCTATCGTCAGGATATGGCGAGGAGCTCAGCCTGGCCGGCGAATGAGATGAGATACAAAATTCGATAGCGCGATAGCGCCCCAATTTGACTGGGAGCGCAATGGTTGGAAATTGCCCCTTTTGCATGTGAGCGCGTTCAGGCAGGATGAACCTATCAAGGCTCGCGGGGCTGAATGTGGCACGGCGGAACAGGCAAGCAGGAAAGGATCCGACCGATGCAACGCGTTGATGAGCTCGATCTCTACCACCTTAACTGGGACGAGCCTTCCTTTGCTGCCGACCCTTATACCGAGTTCGACAAGGCCCGCGAAAAGCACCCGTGGCTCGCCAAGACCGACACCGGCTATGCCATATTCAGCCTCCAGGCGATCCGCGACCTGATGGGCAATGACGATAATCTCAGGCCCAGCTTCGATGGCATCGCCGAGATTATGGAATGCAAGGGTTCGCCCTGGGGCCGGTTCTGCGAAGAGCAGATGATCGCCCTGCCCGAACGCGAACACCGGGTTCTGCGCGACACTTTCGCCGCCAAGTTCACGCCGCGCTATGCCAACAATCTTCGCCCCATCATGCGCGAGACAATGGAACGACTGCTTTCGGAATGGGTGCCGCGCGAACGCATCGATTTTGAGGAATTCTCATCCTATTATCCGGTTGCGGTGACTGCCCAGATGGTCGGCGCTCCGCTTGATGTTATTCCCGGACTGCGCCAGTCGATGGAAGTGATGGGCCTGGCCTTCTCCATGGACAAGACATTGGTACCCCAGCTCGACAAGGCGTTCCTGCATATGGATGGCTTTGCGCAGGACCTGGTCGCCACGCGGCGTGCCAATCCGAGTGAAAGCGATGCGACCGACCTGCTCGACATCATCCTCGACGCAGCCGACGATGGCGGCATTTCCGACCGGCAGCTCTTTGACATGCTGATCTTCCTGTTTGTCGCTGGCTATGACACCTCGAAGAATGTGCTCACCTACATGATGCACCTGATGACCGACCACCCGGACATCTATGAGCGCTGCGCCGATGATCTCGATTATTGCCGCAAGGTGGTTGAGGAGACGTTGCGGATGTTCAATCCCAGCTCGGCCTTCCGCTTCACGTCCGAGGACATCACCTATCGCGACGTGCTGATTCCAGCAGGAACTATGCTGTTCTTCAACCTCAACGTCTCGGGCCGCGATCCGCAAGCCTTCGACGATGCGGACAGCTTCAATCCCGATCGGCAGATCGATCCGGCGCGCCGCCATGTCGCTTTCGGGCTCGGCAAGCATATGTGCCTGGGTCAGTTCATTGCCCGCGCCCAGTTGCAGGAAGGCATCCACCTCATCGCCCAGCACATGAAGCAGCCGCATGAGGCAGGCGAAAAGGGCTGGCGGCCGTTCCCCGGCGTATGGGGCATCAAGGGCCTTCCGATCGAATTCACACCGGCCTGAGTGGCGGGTCTTCAGGGAGAAACCATGGCATCTTCGCCAGCAACTACAGCTCCAGCCGAGATATCCGGGAGCTGGCTTTCCCGCGCCCGCGCGCTCGGTCCGATGATCGATGCCGCCGCCGCAGCGGACGAGGAAGCGCAGGAAATTACTGCCGAGGTTGTGCAGGCGATCGACGAGGCGGGGCTCTATTCCATCATGATCCCGCGCGAGGCAGGCGGCGGCGAGGCGCACCCGGTCGAACAGATCGATGCGATTGCGGAATTGTCATACTGGGATGGCTCGACCGGCTGGTATGCCCACGCAGTGATGACTGGCGGCGGGGTCGCTGGCGCGTTCCTGGGAGACAGCGCGATTGCCGCGATCTGCCCTGAGGGTCGCTACACCCATTGCGCCGGACAGGTTGCGCCGACCGGCAAGGCGACGCGCGAGGGAGACCACTACCGCGTATCAGGCTGCTACTCCTTCGCCACCGGATCGCCTCGCGCACAGTGGTTGGTCGGCGGCTATTTGCTGCATGAAGCCGGCGAGCAGGTGCTGGACGCAAACGACCAGCAGGTGATGCTGTGGGCTGCAGTACCCCGCGCAAAGGTCAATTTCCTCGGCAATTGGGACGTGCTGGGATTGCGCGGCACCGGCAGCGTCGATTTCGAAGTTCCCGAACAGCTGATCCACCAGGATTTCACCTTCAATATCGGCGACCCGCAGCAGCGGCGCGGCGGGCCGCTTTACCGCATGGGCTTCATGACCTTTTCCTGCATTTCGCATGGTGCCTATGCGCTGGGCGCAGCGCGGCGAATGCTGGAAGAATGGCGCAAATACGCGTCTGGCAAATCCCGCGCGCCCGGCCTGATGATGAACGACATGCAGACCTTCCAGCGCGACTTCGCGCAAGCTCATGCCGATCTCAAGGCTGCTGACGCCTATATGAAGCAGGCCTATTCCAATCTCTACGATGCCGCTGTTGCCGGAAGCGTGACCAAGGAATTGCAGCTCGAAGCCAAGCTCAGCGCCAGCCATGCTTATGGTGCAGCAATGCGCATTGCCAATGCCGCTCAGGCCGCGGCGGCGACCACCGGACTGCGCGACGGCTCGGCCTTGCAGCGCTTCTTCCGCGACATTACCAGCGGCAACGCCCATGTGCTGACTGGCGAGATGTCGTGGATCGAAGTCGGGCGCGTGCTCGGCGAGGTTGAGGGTGCAGAGATATATTTCTGAGCCGGCACGGCCGGACGGAGCAGGAGACATAATGGCAAGCTCAACTCATATTGCAGACGCAGCTGGCGAGGCCGGTAGCTGGCTTGAGCGCACTCGCGCGCTCGGGCCGATGATCGATGCAGCTGCCGCGGCTGACGAGGACGTCACCGAACTCGCACCCGAAGTGGTCAAGGCGATGGATGAGGCCGGCCTGTTCGCCATCATGGCTCCGCGCGAGCTTGGTGGCGGCGAGGCCCATCCGCTCGATGTGATCGATGCGATCAGCGAGTTATCCTATTGGGATGGTTCGGCGGGCTGGTACGGCCATGCGGTGATGACCGGCGGCGCCGTTGGCGGCGCGCATCTCGGACCCAAGGCGGTCGCGGCGATCTTTCCCGGCGGCAAATTCGCGCACGCAGCCGGCCAGGCCGCGCCGACCGGCAAGGCGGTGCGCGAGGGCGATAGCTACCGAATTTCCGGGCGCTATTCATTCGGTTCGGGCACACCCAATGCGGGTTTCATCGTCGGCGGCTATATCGTTCATGAAGGCGATGCGCCGGTGAAGGACGAGAATGGCCAGCCGATCATGCTGATCGGCCTGGCGCCGCGTGAAACGGTCAAGTTTCACGGCAATTGGGACGTGCTCGGCCTGCGCGGCACCGGCAGCTATGATTTCGAGGTGACAGACCAGCTGCTGCATGAGGATTTCTTCATCAACGCCGCCGCGCCAGTGCAACAGCGCGGGGGGGCGCTGTACCGAATGGGTTTCATGGCGATCCCCTGCCTCAGTCATGCTTCCTTCGCGCTGGGTGCATCGCGCCGACTGCTCGACGAATGGCGTGACTTCGCCCGCGGCAAGGCACGCGGCGCCGGCAAGGCAAGCGATCTGGCGACATTCCAGCGCGACTATGCCAGCGCCGTTGCCGATCTGCGTGCCGCAGATGCCTATGTCCGGCAGACCTTCGCCCAGCTCTATGATGCCGCCGAGGCAGGCACGGTCACGCCGGAAATGCAGCTCGAAGGCCAGCTTTCCACAAGCCAGGCCTTCACTGTCGGCAAACGCATCGTCCAGGCCGTGCTCGATAGCTGCACCACCCAGGCGATCCGCAACGGCAATCCGATCCAGCGCTGCGTGCGCGACATCACTGCGGGATCCGCCCATGTGCTTAACAGCGAACAAGCGCTGCTCGACGCCGGCAAGATGCTGGCAGGCACCGACGGCGCTGAAACCCCGATGACGCGCGGCGGCTATTCGCTCAACGACGGCAGGCGCTAGCGCCACACAAAAAACATCCGGCGGCGAGCCCGGACGATAACGCCGTTGGAAAAGCAAGTGAACCGCGCGGCTGGCGCGGCATAGGGAAGCCGCGTGCAGGCGGGCGGAGGGATTTGCGAGTGACCGGGGCGCC
>JAQWKP010000193.1 GCA_029247785.1 Novosphingobium sp. | reverse complement strand
CAATTCAGCTTCGCGCTGTTCAAGAAGCCGCTGTTGCTCGCTCCACGCGATAAGGCCACTCGGCCCCGCAACCGCGAGACCGCCGAGGACGAGCAAGAAGGCAAGCGCAAAGCCGTGCGTCACGCTCTCGCTGGCAAGTCTCGGGTCTCGGTTTCGGCGCAGCATCATCGAACTACTTGAATCACAAATGATTCGGCCATTCAAGCGATTTCGATGTGCAAATTGCAAGGGGGAACGTGACAATATACTTCATAGTCCACAACTCCGGCTGAAAATGCCTATTTTTTGCGGTAATGCGATGAATCCAAGCGCTTGCAAGCTCTATTGCAGCTTCGACCTCGCAATCGGCATGGCGCCTGGCCAGACAATGAATTACCTGTCTGGTTTGAGCAGCTTTGGGATCAGGAGTGCCCCACCATGACCGACACCAAAATCGACCCCAGTATCCTTTCCTATCTTGCCCCTGGCCTTGAAGAGAACATCGCTGAGCTAGCGAATACATGGAAGCCCGATGATCCTGCCTATCGAGCCGACTTCTACCGGCAGACATTGATGAACCTGTCCTGGGCCTATTTCGCGTTTTTCCACGCAGATGGCGAACACCCGGATTGGGCACCGCTGTGGAACCCGGTCTATACCGATCAGCCCAATCCCGACGACATTTACCTATACTCGCCGATCCGCGGCGATCTATCCTATCGATTGTCTGGCAGCCGTGGCACCTGTTCGTTAATCACATTCAACGTTCAACGTGGTTGGACCGGGATGATGGAGCGCTCAGAAATGGGCTTCGGTCGTGACTTCGATGATCGCGACGTAACCGTCAATGCCGATGGCAATATTGATATCCTGCTCAGCACGGAGCGTCCCGAAGGCCACACCGGAGACTGGTTTGAAATCGCACCGGAAGCCACGGCGGTTGTCCTGCGATATCGCATGGTGGATTGGGAGAATGAAGTTGATCCACAACTATCGATCGAATGTCTCGATCCCGTTGGACCCAAGCCCCGCTTGACGCCGGAGGAGATTGTCGAACGTATAGAGAAGATGGCACGCCTGCCGCTGCTCTACAGCCAGTCCTTTCTGGCCATCCAGAACAGCGTTAAGGAGCGCGTCGGCACTAATGTATTCCTCGGGGAGCGCTATCCAGGCGGCGGGCTGTCGCAGCAGCTATACTGGCCGGCAGTTTTCGAGCTGTCGGATGGTGAGGCACTGATAATGGAAACCGAAATGCCGGAAAGGCGGTACTATTGGAACATCCAGATGAACGACCCCTATTTCAACACAGTCGAGATCGTCTATCGTTTCTGCAGCGTCAACGAAGCGACGGCGCATATCAGTAGCGATGGCAAGCTGCGCTGTGTGGTGGCGAACGAAGACCCCGGGGTGCCCAACTGGCTAGATGCCGGCGGGTTTCACGAGGGAACGATCTACGGTCGCTGGTACGATTGCGATTCCGAGCCGTTGCCTACGCTTAAGCGAGTCAAGATCAGCGAGTTACGCGATCACCTGCCCGACGATACCCCGGTCGTCTCGCCTGAGGAACGGGCTGATCTGCTAAGCCGCAGGGTGCGTGGAGCACAACGCCGCCGCCGTTGGTAATTTGCCAATACTTGGTCGACAGACCGCCCGGCGTTTGAGGCCAAACAGAAAATGGTGCGCCCGACAGGATTCGAACCAGTGACCCCCAGATTAGGAACTGCTCGCTAGGCCATTTATGGGGGCCTATGGGGCTCAATCATGGCGTACAAGTCATGGAATTCCTGACATTATCTCCTACTGCGGCCTACCGGGCTTTGCACAGCAACGGGCCTGAGACCGGGCCTGGAGGAGATAATCATGGCAACAAGACTGACGCAGGCCCTGGTGAACAGGGCCATGGACGAGCACGCTTCGGGAACGCCCTAGAGGACAGGGTCAAGCGCGCATGTTGGCTGACGATGCTCACCACGGGATTACGGTCGAGCGATGCACGCTCAGTCCGCTGGGAGCACATCGATGCCGATGGCGCGCTGCTGGCCCCCTCGCCTAGATGTGGGTTCTCTTCATCGAGCAAAAGGGCATCAACTTCGATATCCAACTGTTCCGTCTTGACCCGTGCCACTCGTGCTCCTTCCGAATCTTTAATGATCAATACCTAATCACAGGGAGAAATGAACAACTATTGATGGAACTATTTTAGATGTCGCGTGGGCTGCAAAGGTCCTTCATCTTTAGGCAGTCAAGCGGGACCTTCTGGGAAAAACACCACCAATCTAGAACTGCAGAGATAGCGGCGCGAAGCGAAGCGTCGGCTAGCCGACCTAAGGCCCCGCAATGTTGCCAAAGCAGCGCTTGCCGCGCAGATGGTGGCCGTCCACTGGATGCAGATGCGCGTCGCGAGCGAAGCGCTTACTCGCGGGTATTATATTCACGAGAATGCCAATGCCGCGAGCAAGCTGGCCCGCACCTACACGATGCAAGTGGAAGCCCCGGCGCTCCAAGGGGCGAGGCTAACGGCAACTGGAAACATGGGGGCGATAGGAAGGAGGCGGTGGCCTTGCGGCGCGCCGCGGCGGAATTGCTGCGAGAACTGCGCGATGTCAGCTAGCGTCCTATCTCGACCGATCGAAGCATCTCAAGACATACCCAATCCCTGCTATCCATTCGGGCTCCGCGCTATGACAGCAGTTGGGCCGCTAGCGGTCGGTCCGCTTTTGGAAAAGATTTTCTGGCAATCAGTCGTTCACGCCATCCAAACTGCTTGACCGCTTCCGACCCCAATATCGGACGTTCCGGCTTCTGACGCGCTCTCCCAAAACCGGACATTCAAATGGGAGGCGCTTGCGTCAGCTTCGCGCCTTATCGGGAGCGCCCGGTCAGTTCTGACAATGCTCAGGAGACAGAATCTTCCTTCACGCTTTGTCGGGCAAGTCGGCGGATCGAGGCATGACCCCAGCGTG
>JAQWKP010000191.1 GCA_029247785.1 Novosphingobium sp. | reverse complement strand
GCCGGGCAACCCTGTCCCTGCCGGCGCGGCTGGTCACGCATGGCAAGGAAAGACGGCTCGAACTGCCACCCGAGGGTTCCGGCAAGCATTGCGACCCCGACCCCGTGCTGATCAAGCTCCTCGCTCATGCTCATGCAGCGCAGCGCATGGTCCTCCACGGATCTGACGAGCCGAGCGTGTCGCACTATGGCAAGCGGCATCTCTGGCAACTTCTCAGAATCAGCTGGCTGGCACCCGATATCGTCTCCGCCCTAGTCGAGGGCAGGCATCCGGCAGGCCTCACCGGCCGGCGGCTCCTGCGCGGCTCGGACCTGCCATTGAACTGGTCGGAACAGCGCGCATTCCTCGGGTTTTCCTGAGAACAACCCTCATCCCATCGCAACTGCAACTGGTGCCACGTTTCCGGGCCCTTGAGACAGGCGTTCGAAATGGCCCCTTCTTGCGGTGTCAGAATGGTCTCTGCCGGAGGTCTGGCAAACGCATGTCCCGGTAAACCGCCGGAATGTCGACAGAACCTAGTGAGATTCTGGCCGAGACCGGTGCCATCGGGAAACCCGAGGACTGGGTGGTGCCGCTTACAGGACTCGAACCTGTGACCCCATCATTACGAATGATGTGCTCTACCAGCTGAGCTAAAGCGGCCTGCTCTCGGGCAGGAGGCGGCGTTTACAAAGACGGGGGGGCGGATGCAATCGCTTTTCCTTGCTTGGGGCGATGGCTGGGAGGTTTCGTCAGGTCGAAGGTGGGGGCGGGCAGCGCCTCTTGCGATTGTTGACCAGCGGGCGGGTGTAGGACGGGTCCTGCCGGTTGCGGCCCGGCATGCCGTTTACATGGACGTCAGCGATGTCTTCATAGGGGATCGGCCCCTCATTGATCGTGCCCGACCATTCGACGAGGCAATAGCGGTTGGCGATACGCCATTCGTCGTTGCGGCGCTCAAAACGATCGACATAGCGACCGCCTGCGACCCACACCGATTCGTCGCGGTTGCGCGCGTTGAACTGGTAATAGGTCTCGGTGTGGGCGGTGTCGCCATCGATCTCGCAGGTGTGGTTGGAGAGGGCGTGCTGGGT
Source organism: Novosphingobium sp. (assembly GCA_029247785.1). Lineage (GTDB taxonomy): Bacteria > Pseudomonadota > Alphaproteobacteria > Sphingomonadales > Sphingomonadaceae > Novosphingobium. Next base: position 2,285 of record JAQWKP010000191.1, on the reverse strand, counting down.
AGTGATCTGGCCGTGATCGTGCAGCGCGAACACCCAGGCCACGAATTCCTCAGGCGAGCCGACGAATTCGCCGTGATCGTCTTCGGCATCGGGATGGTAGCTCGACAGGATCAGGTCTTTGTCGAACCGATCGACGCCCCGGCAATAGCGCGTGAGGCAATCCATGATCGCCTGCCGGTCGGCGAGCATCCGTACGGTTTTCTCAAGATCCATTTTTGCCTCTCCTCAATCTTATGCCGAAGCCATCTGCGCATATTGCGCGCGCAGCACTTTCTTGTCCGGCTTGCCAACCGGGGTTTGCGGGATCGCCTCGACGAAATCCACCGACTTTGGCGCCTGGTAGGAGCCCTTTGCAGCGGCGACCGGGGCGATCAGCTCGTCCTCGCCGACGCTTGAGCCGGGCTTGAGCACGACGACCGCCTTGACTGCTTCGCCCCATTTTTCGTGCGGAAGGCCGATCACCGCGACTTCGGCGACGGCGGGGTGCTCGGCAATGATGATCTCGATCTCGCGCGGATAGATGTTGAAGCCGCCCGAGACGATCATGTCCTTGGTGCGATCGACGATCCGCAGGAAACCGTCGGGATCGCGCACCGCGACATCGCCGGTGTGCAGCCAGCCGCCCCGAAACGCCTCTGCGGTCAGCTCGGGATCACGATAGCCGTCCATCACCAGCGGGCCCTGCACGCAGATCTCGCCGGGCTCGCCATCGGGCACGGGATTGGTGTCGGCATCCATCAGTTCAAGCCGGACATAGGGATTTGGCCTGCCACAGCTGGCAAGGCGCTGCATGTTGTTTACGTCGTGATCGGCCTTGCGCATATAGGTGAGGGTCATCGGCGCTTCGGCCTGGCCGTAGAATTGCGCGAAGACCGGACCGATCCGGAGGATGGCCTCCTTCAGGCGGGGCGGCGAGATCGAAGATGCGCCGTAGAACACCGATTCGAGGCTGGAGAGGTCGAACTCATCGAATTGCGGGTGGTCGAGCAGCGCATAGATCATCGTCGGCACCAGCATGATGCAGTTGATGCGGCGCGCTTCGATCTCCTGCAGCACTTGCAGCGGATCAAAGCGCGGCAGGATCAGGAAGGTGCCGCCGCGCAGCAGCGCTGGCATGAACATCGCCCCGCCGGCATGGGTGAGAGGCGCGCAGGAGAGAATGTGCGGATGCTCGGGCCATTCCCAAATGGCCTGCATATGGATTCCGGTTACCTCACCAATGCGCTGGACGCTGGGGATCGCCTTGGGCTTGCCGGTGGTGCCGCCCGAATAGCCGAGCCGGGTAATGTCGTGTCCGTCGACAATCGGCGGGACCAGCTTTTGCGGGGTGAAGCGCGCGGCGAGGCTGTGGATGTCTTCGGCCAGTTCGCTCGCGCCGATTGCGAGCAACTTGATGCCGGGCTCTTCCTGCGCGATTTCGGCGGCGCGCGGCTCGAAGCGTTCGGCATCGTAGATCAGCACCTGGACATCGGCGTCGCGGATGACATGAAGATGATCGGCGAGCCCGCCCAGCGGATGGATCGGTACATAAAGCGCGGCCAGCATCGACAATGCATGGGTGACGTGAAGGCATTCGGGCCGGTTGGGCGCGATCAGCGACACCCGGCTTCCCGCCGTTACGCCCAGGCTCGCCAATGCCTGGGTGAAGCGGCTGGTCTCGTCGCGCATGTCGGCGGCCGTCAGGGTCGGGCCGTCGAGCTGGTGGAGCAGCGGGACGTCGCTGCCATTGTTGAGCGCGTTGGCCAGAACGTCCGCCATGTAGAGCGGGCGGTGCAGGTCAGTCATGGACATCTGTTTCTCCCGGTCGGCCTTGCGTCAAGCCCGCTCGAACACAGGCAGGTTGTATGCGCCGTTCTCATCCTTGCAGGCAATGAAGGCCACCTTTACAGCCATTCCGCCGGTTGCATCGGCATTGGCAAAGCCGTGCGGATTGCTGACAAAATAGGGTCCTTCCTCCAGCTCGACGACAATCGTGTCATAGGGGGCCGGCATTGCCTCGCCATAATAGGGCTGGTGAAAGCTGCACCAGCTGGCGAGTTTGCCCCGGCCTGAAACAGGCTCGAACGCAAGCTTCTCGCTGCCGCATTCCTCGCAGATCTCGACGACTGGCCAGGGCCTGTGGCCGCAATCCTGGCAGCGCTGCAGCTGCAGTTCGCCCTTGTTGCAATGGTCCCAGAAGGTGTCATGGCCGGGCCCCATCACACGCGGTGGTCTTGTCTCTGACATGGTCATGCTCCCCTCGTGAACAGGATCGGATGGACGGCGTCGGTCTGCGCCAGGCAGGT
>JAQWKP010000173.1 GCA_029247785.1 Novosphingobium sp. | reverse complement strand
CGCAGCGGCGGGCTCGCCTGACTGGCGGATCAGTTCGTCGACCGCGACTGGAGCGGTGGTCAGCAGCCCAGCGATATCAGCTGGCTCATCGGCGATCGGTTCGTCATCGGCGATCCAGCTCGACGCCTCCTCGCGAAATGTCGAGCGAGCAAGACCATCGAAGCCGGAGACCAACTCCATGACATCCTCCGGGCTCTGCACCAGCACTGCGCCATCGCGGATCAACTGGTTGCAGCCATGGCTGCGCGAATCGAGCGGCGAGCCGGGAATTGCCATGACTTCGCGACCCGCCTCGCCAGCTAGCCGAGCGGTGATCAGCGAGCCCGATCTGGGCGCTGCTTCGACCACCAATGTACCGGCCGCCAGCCCGGCGATGATGCGGTTGCGCGATGGAAAATGACGGGCCAGCGGCTCTGCGCCGGGCGGCTGCTCGGCGATGAGAAGTCCTTTTTCGGCGACTTCTTCCTGAAGTTGGGCATGCTCGGGCGGATAGGCGATATCGATGCCGCTGGCGATGATTCCAACCGTACCGCCGCTATCAACTCCCGCAGAAAGTGCCCCACGATGCGCCGCCCCGTCGATCCCACGCGCTAGCCCCGATACCACGCAAACCCCAGCCTCGGACAGCGCAGCAGCAAAATCGCGCGACAGTTTAACCGCCGCTGCAGATGAGTTGCGCGCGCCGACGATAGCCACGCAGCAGCGCCCGGCAATTGCAGCATTGCCCATGACAGTCAGCACCGAAGGAGCACTTTCCAGCTCTCTCAACAGCGCCGGATATTCAGGCGAATCGTGAAACAAATATCGCGCGCCGGCTTTTTTGACCGCCGCGATTTCGTCCTCGATCCGCGCTTTCGGCGCGGGTTTGTATGGTCGGCCTCCCCTCGCTGATAGATCGGGCAGTGCCTCAACCGCAGCAACCGCATTCCCGAATCGGCGCATCAACTGCGCAAAGCTGACCGGGCCGACGTTTGGCGAGCGCAGCAAACGAATTCGCGCAAACGCCTCGGCGCGCGAGAGGCTCACGACTTACCGCCAATCCTTGGTTCGGTCCCGGCAATCAGTCGCGCGATATTTGCCCGATGTAGAACCAGCACCAGTGCCGCGATGCCCCATAAAACAGGCGCGATTCCATGATGTCCGGTCGCCAGCGCGGCAATCGGAGCAGCCATCGCAGCCGTCATGCCTGCAACCGATGAAATCCGAGTGAGCGCCAAAATGACGACCCAGGCGAACGCATAGGCCAGCCCCACTTGCCAGGCGAGGCCGAAGCAGATCCCAGCCATAGTCGCGACGCCCTTGCCTCCCCGGAAACGCAGCCAGATCGGAAAGCAATGACCACAAAAGGCGCCAATCGCTGCCAAAGCTGCGAATGCGGGAAACCAGTGCGATGCGAGCAGCACCGCGATGAGGCCCTTGCCGAGGTCGAACAGCAGAGTAGTTGCAGCCAGCCCCTTGCGGCCAGTGCGAAGCACATTGGTCGCCCCGATATTGCCGGAACCGATTGTGCGTAGGTCGCCCGCGCCTGTCAGCCGGGTCAGGATCAAGCCGAAGGGCACCGACCCGAGAGTGTAGCCAAGCAGAAGAGCGACCAGCCAGTCCATGTTTCCCCATAACCCTTTGCAACGATTTGGCGAAGCCCCGTTGCGTTTTTCATATCCGTATCGGTAGTAAGACAGGAAGGTTGGCAGCAAGGAAAGACTCGGGGTTTGAACACGGATACCAATCCATCGTCACCGATCCTGCTTTTCGACTCTGGAGTTGGTGGGCTCACTGTGCTGGCCGAGCTGCGCAAGATTTTGCCAGACGCACCGGTCATTTACGCTGCTGACAATGCTGGCCGGCCTTACGGTTCCAAGACCGAAGCCCAAGTCTCTGCCCGAGTTGCAGGCCTGCTGGGACGCATGACGGAACGGTTCCATCCACGATTGGTCTGCGTCGCCTGTAACACCGCCTCGACGATTGCGCTCGGTATTGTACGCGGAACTCTCGAGGTGCCAATTGTGGGCACCGTTCCGGCAATCAAGCCCGCCGCCGCGATGACAACGACCGGAGTGATCGGACTGCTGGGCACTGAAGCGACGATCCGGCAAACCTATGTTGATCGGCTTGAAAATGAATTCGCAGCCGGCAAGACGCTCCTGCGCCATGCCGCCCCTGGCCTGGTCGAAGCTGCCGAAGCGACACTGCGCGGCGAATCGACGAGCGGAGTTGCAGTCGAGGCAGCGATCGCAGGGCTGAGAAGCCAAGCCGGAGGCGAACTGATCGATACCGTGGTCCTGGCCTGCACGCATTTTCCCTTGCTCAAGGCCCCTCTCGCACAGGCATTTGGACCTGGGGTCAATTTAGTGCACGGCGCCGAGGGGATTGCCCGTCGCATTGCATCGTTGACCGATGGCCAGAAAATCCAGAGGTCGGAACCAGATCTTGCGATATTCACGAGCGACAAGGCTGAATATGCAGGCTATGCGGCGGCCTTGGCTGGTTACGGCCTGGATAGAATCGAGATGCTCTGACCATGACCGTGCGGCTCAGTCGCTGACTGCTTGCCCTGATCGTCGTCATCGGCCTGCCCTATTACTGGATGCTGATCGACGACAGGACTGAAGATGTCGAGCCTCGTCCAGTTACGATCCAGCAATTGCGTGGCCTGTCGCGAAGCATTCCCGTCTCTGCTCCCATGGCTATTTCATATGAAAAAATCGCTTCGCGAAACATTCCGCGCACCCTTGTAGCCGCCGGGCAAGGAGTGATATTCTTCGATTTCAGCATCCACTCCTATCGCATCACATTCCCAAACCTTAAGACGATCATGGTCGACAGCGGCCTGTCCGCCGTCGCCGCGAAAAAAGCTGGTTTCGATCATTACGATCCGGCAGCGCAAGCCCGAGTGAGCAAGGAGCTGAAGAATACGCAGATGGTTGTATTTCTGAGCGACAATGATCTGCACATTGGAGGCCTCCGGCCATCCGGTTTGGAGCAGCCTACACAAGATTCCTTCAAGAAGATGGATTGTCCAGAACCTCGCGCGATTGTTCCGGGGATCGTCGAAATACCTATCTGCGACAATGTCATTGCGTCCCGAATGGTCTATGTCCGTCTCGATGATCGCCGGGAATTCCTTCTGGCTGGCGATATCGCGCCGACAAAGGAAAGTGCGCGCTACCAGGCTGGCCCATCCCGGTACATGAACCGCTTCATCCATGATCCGGGCCGTGTGGCGATACATAGTTGGCTGAAAACAATAAAATGCCTTACCAAGCAGGCACCGCAAATGATCGTCATTCCCGGTCATGCTCCCTTGTCGACCGAGGATATGCCTCCGAGTTTCCAGAAGCGCAGAACGCCCTGAAAACTGGCTGGAAATCACATTGTGGATAAGCTATGGCTTCCCCAAATGGACGGGCGACAGCCCGAAACACGCGGGACGGACTTTTCGTGAACTACGACCAGATTTTCGACCAGGCGATCGAGCGTCTGCATTCCGAAGGGCGCTACCGGGTGTTCATCGACATCCTGCGCAACAAGGGTGCTTATCCCAACGCACGTTGCTTTGCCGGTCATAACGGACCAAAACCGATCACCGTATGGTGCTCGAACGACTATCTCGCAATGGGCCAGCATCCCAAGGTGATCGAGGCGATGGAAGAAGCGCTTCACGATGTCGGCGCGGGCTCG
>JAQWKP010000172.1 GCA_029247785.1 Novosphingobium sp. | reverse complement strand
CATCTTTCGGTGCAGAACTTCATCGCCACCATGGTGACTGGCGCTGTGTTTGACCGTCATCCCAATCTTTATGTTGGCTCGCAGGAGCATTGCGCCCACTGGATAGGCCCGCTCGCTCAAATGCTCGACATTTGGCATGACAACAATAATTCGCTGCACGAAAAGCAATATGTCAGCGGCCCGAGCGGCCGAAAACTGCCGATGCGGCCATCGGAATATATCGCCCGCAATATCCGCGTCTCGCCGTTCGATTTCGAGCCAGTCGGAGACTATATTGAGAAATTCGGCCTCGAAACGGTCTATTGCTTCGCCAGCGACTATCCTCATGCCGAGGGCGGCTCAGACCCGATGGGCCGGTTCAATTCCGAACTGGAGCGCTTCGGCGACGACGTTTACGAGAAGTTCTTCGTCACCAACGGTCAGGTGCTGTTTCCGAAGTGAGCCTTACATCGCGGCCTTGATATAGACGTTGAGCCGCGCGATTTTGCCGTCGGAATTCAGATAGAAGTGGTTCGTCGTGTGGCGCGACGAACCATCCGGAAGCCGGGCCTCGATCTCGATGGCAGCTGCATTGTCGGCGAGGATCATCGCCCCCGCCGTCGGCACAGGCGCGCTGGCTGAGAACACGCCCTGGTGCATCGCGCTGATCGCCTCAACGCCGTTGAATTCCCGGCCATCAGGGAGAATGAATGTTGCGTCTTGGGCATAGAGCGACGTCACTGCCGCGACGTCCCTGGCGCGCATCGCTGCGAAATAGCCTTCGACCACTTGTTCCACTTGCATCGCGCTTCCCTTCCGGACGACAGCCGCCTGAGCCTGATGGACATGTCTTGCCAATTAGCGAGGGGCTGTCAATTTGTCGCGGCGGCCTGGCCCGCTGGAACATATAACCCGGAATGAGGATTGGCAGATGAAAGTCGGATTCATTGGTCTTGGCAGCATGGGCGCGCCGATCGCGCGGCGGCTCGCCCGTACGGGCTTCGATGTCATCGGCTGCGACATATCGCCGGAGATGCTCGAAGCCTTTGACGAGCCGGACACGCAGCGCAGTGCAGATGCAATGGAAACCGCGCGCCAGACGGAGCTGCTCGGCATCTGCGTACGCACCGACGCGCAACTCGAAGCCCTCGTTGATGGCGGCAAGCTGTTTGAGGCGCTGGGCGAAGGCGGCACCGTCATCCTTCATTCGACCGTCTCTCCCGACCTCGCCCGCAAGCTTGCCGCGCGGGCAAAGAACTATGGCGTCGGCTTCGTCGATGTCGGGGTTTCGGGCGGCGGGCCGGCGGCAATCGAAGGCCAGCTCTCACTGTTCGTCGGCGGCGAGGACGAGGATGTCGCGCGCGCCGAGCCCTGGCTCGATGCGATCGGCAAGGCGATGGCCCATCTCGGCCCGGTCGGCAGGGGGCAGGAAGCAAAATTGCTCAACAACCTGATCTCCATTGCCAATTACGGCATGTCGGCGGCGATCATGGATGTCGCTGCGGGATTGGGCTTCGACCAGGAACAGCTAACCGAGGCACTGGCAGCGGGATCGGCGCAAAGCTTCGCACTAAGGGTCGGACCCGGCTTCGTGCGTCCCAATAGCGGCATGGATCAGATGGACCTGCACGATCTGCTCAAGAAAGACGTTGAGCTGTGCCGCGATCTGCCGCCCACCGACCCGATGGCGATGGACGCGCTGCTGGCCTCCTGCGAGGCGATGCTGGCGCGGATCAGACGGGCAGCAGAGGAAGCTGAAGCGGGGACGTAAGGGCCGTCAATGTTCCAGCTTGATCCACTGCCGCGTCTCGTATGACTCAAGCGCGGCATCGCAGATACTGACGAGGCGATAGCCGTCCTCGAAATTGGGATAGGCCTCGCCGCCATCGCGAATCGCATCGGCCAGGCGGATGAAACCCTCGGCAATGCCGCAGATCACCTGGGGCAGGACCTCGTCCGGCACAAGAGTACAGTCCTTCATGAATCGGTCGGTATAGGTGGTTGGAATTTCTTCGGTCGGCTCACCGCGCCTCGTGCCGAACAGTTTCAGGTTGCAGTTGAAGCCATCGTCGGGCGGGGTTTCGATAAACAGCCTTCCCTCGCTGCCATAGAGGTCGAGATACCAGTTATTGGCTGCACCGGGGACCCAGCTGCCTTGCACGGTCGCGGTAAAGCCATTGTCGAAACGCGCGAGCAGCGCGCCGGTGTCGATTGCATCCGGGCTCATGGTCGAGCCGTCCGGAAAGCGCCACTCCTTGCGGAACGTCTCGCCCATGCCGGCGACGTCAACGACTTCGCTGTCGAAGCATTGCCGCAATATTCCGAGCGCGCTGCCAGCAAGGTTGTGCAAGCCGCTAGCCCCTTCCGCAGCCGTCCCCTGCCAGAGGTATTCGGGGAAATTCTCTGGATTGCCATACATCGCATATTGCAGCTGGCCGTGCCCGAAATAGGGTTCGCCAAGATAGCCTTCCCGGACCTTCTCCGCCAGGACACGGAAGGCAGGCATCAGCTGCCATTCATAGCCCACCAGCGTCTTCACCGGACTGTGCCGGGCCTCATCGCGCAGCAGCTTCGCCTCGGCAGCGTTTTTCGCGAAGGGGACCTCGCTGCGGACATGTTTGCCAGCGCGCATTGCGCCCAGCAAGATGTCGGTGCGCACCCGCGGGCGCACGCAGGCATCGACCAGGTCAATCTCGGGATGCTTGACCACCTCGCGCCAGTCCCAGAACGCCATCGGGATGCCATGCTGTTCGGCAAGCGGTTCGGCGGTTTCGCGATGGGCGGTGCAAATCGCAACGACCTCGTAATCGGGCAGCGAGCGCAACGCCGCCAGGTCCGCCGTGACGCCCCACTGTCCCCCAACAATCGCGACCCGTATCTTCTCGCTCATGCCATGCTCCCTCAGGCCGTCATGTCGCGCAGCAGATGCTCCGACAGGTCGCCGATCAGTTCCATGTCCTCGGTGCGGTGAGTGAAGCGCCACTCGCCATCCACCTTGGCAAAGCGATCAAAATAGGTCCCGCCGATGATCGGCTGCAGCGGTAGATCGTCGGTCTGCTGGAAGACTATCACATAGCTTTCGGCATGCGCCTTGTCGGGCCCGTCATCCTCGATGATGACATTGCCAATGAAGTGCCGGGTTCTGGGCGTGCCGCGCTCGGGAAATTTGCGCACCACGCTTGCATAGATGTCGGTGAATGCTTCTGCTCCATCGCCAAGAAAAGCAGGCTCATGATCCAGCTCGCCCATGGTCGCATCGCCCAGCAGCTTGCCAACCCCCTCGAAATCGCCCTTGTCGGTGCATTGCGGGTAGCGGTGAATGAGATTCTTGATCGCCAGATAATCCTCGAAGATCATGCTTCGCTCCTGCCTGTTCGAACGCAGCTGTATCACGGCATATAGGTGCCGCCATTGACGTGCAGGGTGGTCCCGGTGACGTGATCGGAATGAGTGCCGCACAGGTAGAGAACAGCAGCAGCGATCTCGTCGGCTTCAGCCAGGCGCATGGGCTGGGTGATCACGCCCGAAGATCGCGCTTCCTGTGCGCGGATGTCCTCGGTCGGAAAGCCCGCTTCTACCATCGGTGTCAACGTCGTTCCCGGCGCGACATTGTTGACGGTGACGCCCCATTGCGCAGTCTCGACCGCAAGCACGCGCGAATAGGCCAGCATTCCGCCCTTTGCAGCGGAATAGGGCCCGGTCCCGGCCCTGCCCTTGAAAGCCGCGCGCGAGATGATGTTGACGATGCGCCCCCAGCCGCCGGGAATCATCAGCTCGAGAGCCGCCTGCGAACACAGGAACATGCTTTTCAGATGAACCGCGACGGTGCGGTCCCAGCTCTCCTCCGTCAGCTCGCGGATCGTAGCCTGGCTGACGATCCCTGCATTGTTCACCACTATATCGAGCTTGCCGAAGCGCTTGCCCGCCCGCTCCACCAGGCGATTGACCTGGGCGCTGTCCGAGGAGTCTGTCGGCGAAGCCAGCGCTTCGCGGCCCAAAGCCTCGACTTCCGCCGCCACCTTTTGCCCTGCTGCGTCATCAATGTCGCATATGACGATATCGGCGCCCTCGCGCGCCAGCATCATCGCGCTGGCCCGGCCGATGCCGCTGCCACCCCCGGTCACCATCGCTACCCGACCTTCAAGCTGCATCGGCATTTCCCGTTCCGATCCGGCTATCAGTGCCAGGCACCGTGGCGACGGAAGGCCCAGGACCGAAAGGGCCTGCCTTCCTCCGCTTCGCCCGGAAGCGTGTCGATCGGAACGCTGATATCGGCCTGGGTCGGGCCGATCTTGTCGGCAATCGGCCTGAGCTGATCGAGATCGATATTGTAGCAGCGCGCCGCATTGGCCGAGAGCATCGCATCGAGATCTTCATCCGGCACGCCCCAGCCGAATGTGTAGCGCAAGGCCTCATTGGTATAGGGCCAGGTGCCTTCCATATGCGGATAGTCCGATGCCCACATGAAGCAGCGATTGCCCACTTCGTCGCGCGCCTCGCATTCGGGCCGTGACAGGAAACTGGCGCCAATGAAGCAGTTTTCGAAGAAATACTCGCGCGGACTCTTCGGCAGATGCTGTTTGAAACCGAACCGGTCTGCATGCTCATAAACCGAATCGAAATCATCGAGCAGCTGGTGCACCCAATGGGCGCGCTGTTCGGTCATGGCGAGATGCAGGCTGGGGTAACGCTCAAACACCCCCGAGAAGATGATATGCGACAACCCGCGATGGCTGAGCCAGTCGACCTCAGCGAGTGTCAGGGCGAAGCTTTCCGGGCCCGAGCCGTAATCGAGATTGGCGCCGCCATGCATGTTCAGCACCATCTGATGGTCTGCGCATGTGGCCCAGAACGGCTCATAGGCCGGATCGTTGAAGAACGGCAGGGCATGTTGAGATGTTACAGGCGGCAAATGGATGCCGCCCCTTAGGCCCAACCCGGCAACGAATTCCACTTCCTCCACCGCAGCATCGACATCGGGTAGCGGCACCCGGGCGATGCCGAGATGGCGCAGCGGGTTTTTCGCGCATAGCTGGGCTAACCAGCGATTATAGGCCCGGCAACCAGCGGCGACCTGGGCTGGGCTCGAAGTGAAGCCAAGTTTGCGAAATCCTCCGACTGCCGGATATGGACCGAAAGGGATGCTGCCCTGCGCGAATATCACCTCGGCAGCGACGCCGTCCTCGTCGAGGCAGCCAGTGCGGATATCGGCATCCCACAGCCCATCCTCGCCCGCTGCAGACGGCGCTCCGCCGCCAAGTAGCCCGGATCCGCTCTCCGCCTCAAAGGCATCGATTGCCGCGCAATATTCGTCAAAATCCTCGCGATATTGCGGATCGAGATAGTCGCGGAAATCGGACATCCGCTCAGGGCCAGCGTGGCAATCGCTCGAGATGATGGTGAGGCGTTGGTCGGTCATCGGCGTCTCTCCCCGGATTCGCGCTTTTGCTGCTGCGAATCAGCGAATGCTACCAGCGGCCAAGGGCGCCGTCGAGCAGACCGCGCAATCATCATGACTCTGGACAGGGACCGGCCTAGAATGCGGCAAAACCCGATTCACGCGGAGAGGACCAATGGCAACAATACAAGGCGAAATTCCGTTCCCGGTCGTCGATCCCGAGAGGATTCCCACACAGCGCTATTTCGACGAGGATTTCTACGAGGCAGAACTGGAGCACCTCTGGCCCCATGTCTGGCAGATGGCCTGCAGGCTGGAGCAGATCCCCGATGTTGGGGACTGGGTGGAATATGCCAATGCCGGTGCCTCGATCATCATCGTGCGGACCAATGACGGGGTGAAGGCGTTCCACAATGCCTGCCGCCATCGCGGCGTGCCATTTGCAGGCGGAGCCACGGTCGATAGCACTCACAGCATCGCTCACGGCAATTGTGCCAAGAGCGGCTTCGTCTGCCCGTTCCATGGCTGGCGCTGGAACATGGATGGCGAGAACACCTTTGTTTACGGCAAGCACCTGTTCAGCGAACGCCAGCTCGATGCCGACGAAATCAACCTCAGGCCCTGCCGGGTCGAGACCTGGGGCGGCTGCGCTTTCATCAATCTTGACGACAACGCACCTTCGTTCCGCGATACTTACGGGCCCGTCGCTGACCGGCTTGAAGCGCATGGTGTCGGCAACATTCGATCGGAATGGTGGTTTGGCACCGTGCTTCCAGCCAATTGGAAGACAGCGATGGAAGCCTTCATGGAAGGCTATCACGTCAAATCGACCCACCCGCAGCTGGCCGAAGTTCTGCCTTCGACGATCGAGGCCTCTTACGAGTATGAACAGGCGGAGAGTTTTGGCGCGACATCGCTCGCCGACATCATCGCAAGTTCGAAAAGCGGGGACGCGCGCGAGATGATCCGTCAGCACCTTGGTCTAATGGAGCTGAACAGCGTCGGGATGGCCGGCATGCACCATGCCAAAGAAGTCGAAATAGCGCGTGAACTGGCCGAAGCCGATCTGCCTGACGATCCGGCCCAGGCCCTTCCGATGTGGTACGGCATGGTCGGAGACGAGATCACCAGGCGAATGCGTGAGCGCGGCGAGAATGTGCCCGATGTCAATGCAGTCGCCATGTCCGACCCGGTTTCTGCGGTCGAATTCTGTTTCCCGCATTATTTCATGCTGCCGGTGTTCACTTCCATGTCATCCTACCGGATCAGGCCGCTGGGCCCGGAGCACTGCCTGTTTGAGCTATGGTCGCTGACCCATGTTCCCGAAGGCGAGGAACATGAAGTGCCGATGGAGCCGACCATGCTGGCGTTTGACAGCGCCGCCTTCCCGGCGATCCCGCGCCAGGACTATTCGAACATTCCGATCCAGCAGAAGGGCATGCATTCCAAGGGCTTCGAATTCATGCGATTGTCCAAATATGTCGAAGGGCTGGTCAGTAACTACCACCGGATCATTGACGGCCACCTCAAGGGTGTGGATCAGGGCAAACTCGCCAAAGCGACCAATGTGCTTGGCGGCGGGTTCGACGGGCCGATCAAGGAATTCGATTTCTAGACCGGAGAGTTCGGTATATGAGCGACAACCTATTGCGCCCGGCGATTGTCACCGGTGCCGCTGGCGGCATGGGCTCAGCCACGGCGCGGGCGTTTTCGGCCGAGGGTCGGCCACTGATCCTGTGCGACCTGAATGAAGAACCACTGCAGGCACTGGCAGACGAGCTGGCTGCCAGTGCCCCGGTCGAAATCCTTGCTGGCGACATCTCGGACCCGGCCTATCTGGAAGAGCTGGTCGAGCTGTTAGACGAGCGCGAAGTCGGCGCGCTGGTTCACACAGCAGGTCTGTCGCCGGCCATGGCCGAGGGGCCGCGCATCGTCGAAGTGAACTTCCATGCTACGACCCGGCTTGTCGATGCGCTGCGGCCAAGGATGGCGAAAGGCAGCTGCGCGGTTCTCGTCGCATCGATCGCGGCGCATATGAAAACTTCGCCTGAATTCATCGCCGGTGTGGAGGATCTGATCGCAGGCATCGTTTCCCCGGCAGTCGAGCAATTCTCCAGCCGCTCCTATGGCGGCTACGGCTTTTCGAAGCGCGCACTGGTGCGTTACGCCGAGGAACAGGCGGTGCCTTTCGGCACCCACGAGGCCCGCATTGTTTCGCTGTCGCCTGGCAATGTCGATACTCCCATGGCGCAACTGGAATTGGCGCAAGACCGGGGGATGGCCGAGATGATCGAAGTAACCCCGCTGTTGCGCATGGGCCACCCCGAGGAGATCGCGTCAGTCGCGGTGTTCCTGTGTTCGCCCGCCGCGTCCTACGTCACCGGCTGCGACATTCGCGTGGACGGTGGGGTCATCCCGGCCATGGCGAGCGCCTGACCCGTCGCGAGCTAGGCTGCAGCGTCGCCCGGCGTCGCCATCGCCATCACCGCCGCCGCGCGCTCCAGCACATCGACATAATTTGCCTCAGTCAGGTCCACCAGGCCGAGAACGATCCGGTCCACCCCAGCCGCGCGATAATCGTCGATCAGCTTTTCGGGATCGACCGGTACGACTTCCAGAGCCCCTTGCGATTCGAAGTCATCGCCCACACCGAGCTGCGAGGCGGGCAGCACAATCGTGATATCCATCTCATCGAAATCGCGGCCTCGCTCCGCGCAGAAGCCCCTTAGTTTGTGGAGCTCAACAGTCATCTCGTCAGGCGAAAGGAAACACGGTATCCAGCCATCGGCAAGCTCGGCGACACGCTTGAGAGCATAGGAATTATTCATCCCCGGCCCGCCCGAGCCAATCAGGATCGGCACATGCGGCTGCTGCACTGGCTTGGGGTAGCAATGGATAGGATCGAAGCGGATGAATTCGCCATCGAAGCCGACTGGATCTTCGGTCCATAATTTCCTTACAATACGCAGATTTTCCATGGTCCGCGACCAGCGCTCCTGCAGCGGATAACCGAACACCGCCGCCTCTTCCTCGATCCAGCCAGCCCCTGCACCAAACAGCACGCGCCCGTTCGATATCCGGTCGAGCGAGGCGATCTGCTTGGCCATCAGGATCGGATGGCGCTGCGGCACCAGGCAGATATTGAAGCCCAACTTGATCGTGCTTGTGGCCACCGCCGCTGCAGTCAGCCAGACCACCGGTTCGGCCATGTTCCGATATTCGGTTGGCACCGCGCTGACGACATGCAGTTTCGGGTTCGAAACCTCGGCGGGGATTACAATATGCTCGCCCATCCACATGGATTCAAAACCCAACCGCTCGGCCAGCATGGCGGTTTCGGTGACGGGCGCACCGTGCCAGGTCAGATTGGTCGAAAAACCGAACTTCATGGTCCTGGCCAATTCGGACCGCTCAGGCGCGCTTGCTGAACCGCAGCGGCAAGGCTTCAAGCGCCATGGATGTCATCGACGGGGTATAGGTCAATTCCTCTACCGGCACTGCCAGCTCGATCTTTTCAAGCCGCGTCATAACGGACTGGATCACCGCCTTGATCTCCATCCTCGAAAGCGAGATGCCTGCGCACAGGTGGATGCCGCCGCCGAATGCAAGATGCCGGTTAACGTTCTCGCGACCCGCATCAAAGTCACGCGGGCAGGAGAACACCCGTTCATCATCATTGGCAGACGCAAACAGGATGCAGATATGGGCGTTGGCCGGCAGTGTCACTCCGCCCAGCTCGACTTCCTTCATAGTTACGCGGAACAGCCCGCGCACCGGCGGCATCAGCCTTAGCAATTCCTCGACGAAGCGGTTCATCGCGCGGTTATCGTCGAGAATGCTGGTGACATATTCGGCAAGGTCCGGCCTTGTCGCCATCAGCAGCATGAAGTTCGAGATCGCTATCGCCGTAGTGTCATTGCCCGCAAGCAGCAGCCCGCGCGTTAGCGCAACCGTTTCCTCGAACGTCAGGCTTGCTTCGTCATCGTCTTCCAGCACCGCATGGATGAGATCGGAGATCATGTCCTCGCGGCGTCCATCCTCGCGCTCACGAACCCGGGCGATGATAAAATTCTGCAGATCGCAGATCAGCGCAGCATTCGCCTGCATGTCCTCATGGCTCTGCATACCGCCAACCTGGTCGATATAGGCACGGGCCCATGCCTGGATCTTGTCGGCTGCCTCTGCCTGCGGGAAGCCGAGCTGTTCGCACATGATGTCGATGGTCAGCGGAATGGCAAAGTCACTGACAGCATCGACGCCTTGCGACCCCTCGATGCGCTCGACCCAATCGTCGATCAGGCGTTCGATACGAGGCCTCAACATCTCGACTGTACGCGCGCCGAGCGCCTGGTTGAGCAGCTTGCGAATCCGCGTATGCCCAGGCGGATCGAGCAGCAACACTTCAGGAAAATAGCCGCCGCCATCGCGCTCGAGGATCGCCTTGAGCTCATCGAAATACCCTTGCGCGAACTGGGTCTTCCAGCCCATCTCCTGCGAGAAGGTCACGCCGTCCTTGAGGACCTCGCTGATGTCTTCGTGGCGCGAGACCAGCCAGCAATTCAGCGTCTCGTCGAAATGAACCGGCCCATCATCGCGCAGCCGCTGGTAATAATCATGCGGTGCGCCGAGAATGTCGGCATCGGCGAGAGTGAAGGTGATCGCCCCTCCCGCATGCGGGCATGCTTCGCTTGTATCGGCCATGAGCGGTAGCTCCTCCCGGGAACCAAGCTATCGACAATCGCTTCCCGCTACGAGTCCGAATTCATGACTGGCTAGGTATCCGCTTGTGTCCTCGCGGTCTGCGTCAGCTTCAGGCGGGTCAGATGTAGCGTGGCAATCCGCCATTGGCCGTCGCTCTCCTTGCGATAGGTCTCGTGATAGTGGCCGTAGCCATGCAACTGGCTGTCGGTGAATTCGACAATGTCTTCCATCGCCCAGACGCCTCGCGCCTCGGTCTGTGAAACAATCTGGATTTCCGGCGTGTGTCCGTGATGGACGCTTGCCAGTCGATTGGTATTGCCGTTCCAGAAATCCACCACGTCCTGGTGTCCTTCCAGCGTGGCATACATCGGAACCGCAGCGCCGCGCCGCTGCACGTCGCCATCGAATTTCAGCCGACAATCCTCGGTGAAACAGGTCAGCCAGCCGTCCAGGTCGAAAGTGTCGACAGTGCGAAAATAGCGCGCCTTGAGCTGCTTGATGGCATCGATATCGGCAAGCGTATCGAGAGTGACTTCCATGGCATTCTCCGTGTTGCGAGCGATTGACGGCCTCGCGGCATGCGCGCTCTGGCCTTCTTGCCGCTGCGATCCTTACTGACGCGAACCGGCCTCAAAGGCGAACCGCGTTGCTGCGCCACAGCGCCAGCGCGTCCGCCATCACCACGCCTTCCTCAAAGTCGGGCGTGATCTGCCGCCCATCCCGGACCGCTTGCAGCACTTTGGCGAGCCATGGCGTCAGCGCAGGCTCATGGGTTTCGCCGTGATTGGGCGGAAAGGTGATTACCTCGTCAGGCGTGTCGGCACCGACCGCGCGCCTGATCCGCTCATCGCGAGTCAGGGTAACGCCGGGTTCCTCAACGATGGCCCGCCGGACGAAGAGCTGCGTTTCCCCGACCAGTTCAAGAGCGCCATCGCTGCCGATGATTGTCATGCGCGGCGCGATCGGCACCGGACCCGAATAGCAGCTGTCAATATTCGCAGTGCCTCCGTTCGCCATCAGGAACCAGGCCGAATAAGCGTCCTCTGCGGTGGATGCCGCTTCGCCGCCATCGGGACCCGGCCGCATCCTGGTATCGACCCGCGTGAGGCCTCCGCAGTCGGCGATCTCGCTGCCGAAGAACCAGCGCAATGTGTCGACGAAATGCGAGCCATAAGCGCCGATCCAGCCGCCGCCGAGCTCACGGTCATTGAGCCAGCGGTGCTCGCGCCCGCGCAGGCCGTTGCTGAAGAAATTGAGGTGAATGTGGACCGGCTTGCCGACGGCACCAGCCTCGACCAGCTCTTTCATTTTGCGGTGCGTCGGCTTCATGCGGAATTCGCAATTGAGGAAATTCAGCGAGCCGCTTTCTCGCGCGGCATCGCGCATCGCTCTCGCTTCAACCTCGTCAAGCCCGAACGGCTTGTCGCACAGCACCGGCTTGCCATGGGACAGCGCCAGCAGCACATGGTCCTTGTGCATGAAGGGCGGCGAATGGATCGAGACGAGGTCGAACTCACCGGCCATCGCCGATGACACCGCTTCACCGTCGCGCGGCGATACCACCTCCACCTCGCAGCCGTGAGACTGATAGACCGGCGCCATCGCATAGCTGCCGAAACCGCTGCCGATAACCAATATCCTCACCCGCGAATCCCCTTCATCCAACGGGACAACCAAGCCCTGATGCATGACATAACCGATCAGCGCGGGATAGACATAGCGCCTGAAGTTGAACCGCGACGGCCAGGCTGGATACGCAAAGCATCCGGCGGCGAGCCCGGACGATAACGCCGTTGGAAAAGCAAGTGAACCGCGCGGCTGGCGCGGCATAGGGAAGCCGCGTGCAGGCGGGCGGAGGGATTTGCGAGTGACCGGGGCGCCCATCCGCTGCGCCATCGGTTCGACCCATTCGGTGACCGGCAGAAATCAGGCTCACGGGCTCGCGTGCGTGCCTGGCTCCTCGCAGCTGATCATGCCGCGCCAATGGCGGAATGCTTCAGAC
>JAQWKP010000070.1 GCA_029247785.1 Novosphingobium sp. | reverse complement strand
AAGGATCCGGCGCTTGTCGAAACGATGACGCCTGGCCACCCGGTGTGGTCCGCGCGTCCGATCGCCGTCGATCCCGAATACTGCATCCTTGATGCCATCCAGCGCGACAATGTGACGCTGGTCAACGATGGCATCCGGCGGATCAACAAGACGGGCATCGAGACCGAGGACGGACGGCAGATCGACGTCGACATCATTGCCTTCGCCACCGGTTTCCGTGCGAACGAGTATCTCTTCCCGATGACCATCACCGGTCGGGACGGTCAGACGGTGGAGGAGCTTTGGGCCGAAGGCGGCGCGCGGGCCTACCGCAGCTGCATGATCCCGGGCTTCCCGAACCTGTGGACGATCTACGGTCCGAACACCAACGGCGCGCTGCCCCCGGCGACTTTCCACGAGCTGGTGATGTTCTTCGCGCTCCAGTGCATGGAGGAACTGGTCCTGGAGGGGAAATCGGCGGTAGAAGTTCGGCCTGAGCCTTACTGGGATTACAACAGTCTGATAGACGAGAGGAACAACACGCGGGTATGGAGCGACCCTAGAGTGCAAAGCTACTACTGGTCCGAGCATGGGCGCTCGGCAACCATGAACCCCCTTGGCGGGCATGAAATGTGGCATCTCCTGCGCAAGCCAACCTTCTCAGACCTGGAGATTGCGTAGGGCCGGCATCACCGGTTGGCGCAGGTTTGTCGCGGAGATGCCGGTAGGAGTGCACCCAGATGCCAGTCGATCCTGAATTCGTGCCGCTGGTCGCTCGGTCGCGTGAGCTGCCAGAGTTGGACTTCGAGAATACGCCCGTGGACGTGCTGCTTGCGCAGTTACGGAGCACGGCCCCGGCAGTGAATGCCCCACGGGAGAGCCCGGTCTCCACGGAGGATCGAGAGGTGGCGGGGCCATATCGGAACATCCCGCTGCGCATTTATACGCCACCAGGAACCGGTCCTTTCCCGATATTGGTGAACTTCCACGGAGGCGGCTGGGTGATGGGGACGCTTGCCATGGACGACGTGCGGAACCTGCGCATGGCAGAGCAGGCGGGCTGCATCATCGTTTCGGTCGACTATTGCCTGGCGCCTGAGCATCGCTTTCCCGAGCCGCTCGAGGAATGCTACGCAGTTCTCGAATGGGCGGCTACTCGTGGCGCCGGGATAAACGGCGATCCGTCGCGCCTTGCAGTCGCAGGCGGTAGCGCGGGAGGAAACCTTGCTACCGCAGCCGCATTGCTAGCCCGTGACCGCAAGGGGCCTCGCCTCGCTTTCCAGCTGCTCTTCTACCCGGCGTGCAGCCCCGACCTGACGACGCTCTCCTACAAGGAGAACGGCAGCGGCTATGGCCTGACGACAGCGGCCATGGGCTGGTTCTGGAAGCAATATCTCCCCGACGGCGAGCAGGCTGGCGCTTATGCGGCGCCTCTTCTTGCTTCTGACCTTGGCGGCCTGCCACCCGCCTTGGTATTTGTCGCTGAATACGATCCACTGCGCGACGAGGGCATCGCCTACGCCGAGCGCCTTCGCAAAGCTGGTGTACCAACCGAACTGCAGCTGTGCGAAGGCATGCTACACGGTTTCCTGAGTTCCACGCCGACGGCTCGGCGTAGCCAGGAAGTTATCGATGCGGCCTCCAAGGCCCTGCAACTTGCACTCAAATATCGTCGCTTACCTGAAGGCAGTTGAAGTCATCACGCTTGTGCTGTTCGCCATCTTGCCGCGTATTGGTTCGTCAACCTGACTAAATGAGAAGCCGCCATCCTCCGCCGGTCGTCCGACGGGATATTGTGCGGGCGCCAGCGTAGTGCGCCACACTTCGCGTTGTTCGCCTTCGGGAATGCCCATCGCGCAATGCAGCATGCGCAGATTGTCCCAGAGGACCAGGTCGCCTTCTTTGTAGCTGTGAAAATAGGTCTGTGTTTCGTCGATGGTGTGGCTTGCAATCTCCGACACGAGCGCGTCGCTCTCCGCCTTTGAGAGACCAACAATCTCCTGGCCAGCGAAGGGCGTGAAGCCGAGCACCTTGCGACCGGTTTCCGGCTGAACGTGCACAAGGGGCAGGAAGATTGGCGGGAAATCGGGCCGGGCAGTAAGTTCCTGAGCGTTCGCACCGCTGCTGATGACCCGCAACTTGCGGTAATCGAATTTGAATATTTGATCGGGGACCGGTGAAAGCTGAATACGAGCTTCCAGCCCTTCGATGTGCTGTTTGAGTAGATCGGGGAGCCGCTCATAGGTTGAAATCATGTCGATGAAGCCGGTCTCTCCGCCTGTTTTCGACATCACATTGAGGCGCAGGATAGCGCCATGCGGAGGCTCGGCCAGCCAGCGGGCATCGCCATGCCAGGGCAGAACTCCGAAGCGGAGCTCGCCGTCGAGTTCCGCGGTGATGCCATATTCCTCGTCCGACTTGAGCGACACCAGTTCCGGATGCCCATCGACAAGACGGTTTCCCTGCTGATGCTCGACGAGTGGGCCGAACACCTCGGAAAGCCGGATATGGAACTCTACGCTTACATCTCCATCCCGGAATATGACGAGGCCTCGATCAAACCAGAGGGCGCGCAATTCGTCGCATGTGCCCGCATCG
>JAQWKP010000116.1 GCA_029247785.1 Novosphingobium sp. | reverse complement strand
CAATTCGTCAAGGAAGCGCTGGAAGAGTTCGACCACGTCGTGTTTGACAGCCCACCAATCTTGGGCATGACTGACGCAACTATGATCGCCAAGGCAGTCGAGGGCGTGGTCTATGTTGTGCAATCAGGCGGAGCGGCGGTGCGGGGGATTCGCGCTTCAATCCAACGCCTGAGGCTTGTCAACGCTCATATCTTCGGTGCCGTACTAAATAGGCTTGAGTCCGGCAAAGGCGGCTATGGCTATGGCTATGGATACGGCTATGGATACGGCTATGGCCAGCAGTATGGCGAACAATCCAAAGATTGACCCAGCTTTGTCCAGTGGCGCGACCTCAACTGGCTTGGGATTGAATGCACTGACGGTTGCGGTAGCGGCCTATGTCGCGTTCTGCGCGTTCCAGTTTTCTCATTTCTCCTGGCTGCGATCCGCAGATCGTGAGGCGGCCTTTGCAGCACAACCGGATGACGCAATCGCCTTGGCCCAGCATGTTTGGGCGACAATTGCTTCCGACCCGTCTTACAAGCCTGACGAGGTCGTTCTGGAGCATGCCAGGACTTCGCTGATCAAGGCACCTCTTTCTTCCCAGCCGATTTGGGTCATTGGCAAATTTGCGCAGGACGCCGGCGACATCGGCCATGCGGAAACGGCGATGGTGCTGGCCGACAGAGTAACCAAGCGGGATTCCTTGAGCCAATTGTGGCTCATCGAACGGTCGATCGAGAAGGACGATATAAAAGAGGCCGTCCGACACTATAATTCAGTCCTGTCAGTAAACGCCGGATTCGAGGCGACACTGTTTCCGATTCTTTCCCAGGCCATTTCCTTCCCTGAAGTCAGGACAGCCCTCGCCCCCTATCTTGTCAAAGGCGCACACTGGATCCCGGCGTTCGTCAGGTTTGTCGCAGCCAATAGTAAAGTCGAAGACTTCCTGGAATTCGTGTCTCCCCTTGGCAGTGACCTGAAGTCCGTTGAATTTGAAGACGCCAATCGCACAATGATCGGGCGCATTGCCCGGGAGAAAGGCGGCTTCGCAGCGCTCGACTATGCCACAAGGGCGGTGCCCAATTTCGATCGTCAGGCCTTCAGCGAGCCCGGCTTCACCAAGCTCACGACCGATACACGGTTTGGAAGCCTGGCCTGGAAGCTCATAAATGCCGACGGCATCAATACACAGATCGGGACCGATGGCGGATTGATTGTCGAGCTTCAGCCCGACAAGTCCGGCACCGCCGCCTTCCGCGATATTCCAGTCAAACCGGGCACGACTTACCTGATAAGCCAAACTCTCAGCGACATCGGAGGAATCGAGGGTCATAGCATAAAGTGGCTCGCGCAATGCCTAATGGCAGGAAATACTGGTATCATCGGAGAAGCGGATGCTCCCTGGCCGAAGAGTTCCCAAACTCATGAGGCTAGGATACTCGTTCCTGACGACTGCGGCCTGATTCGGATAAGCTTAATCGTGCTGGGGCCACAATCGCAACTGCCGGCAAACCTCGAAATTTCCCATTTTGAAATTACGGCGCTTTGACGCGCTCTCCGGCTAGCGAATTTGCGCAAGCGATACCGATCATTCTATCGCGACGGGAGCATCTACGATTGGGCTACGGACCTGTTCTCAATAGGTTTGGATCTTACTGTAATGAACCTTGCCCCCGCGGCGGGGACGTGATGCTGCAAACTGCTTGTGATATGGGAAGATTGCCCAGATCACTGTCCAAATGGTTTCCCGAGCCAATTTTGGCTGAACTTCCAACAGCGTTGAAGAGATAATTATCAGTGACAGATCACCAGAGAAACAAGCCGCGGCAGGTGCTGATAACCGGTACAGCGGGGTTTATCGGCTTTCATCTCGCGCAATTGTTGCTGGCCGAGGGTTTCCATGTCCACGGCTACGATGGCATGACAGATTATTACGACGTCAATTTGAAGCGCCGCCGACACCAGATGCTACTCCAGAATCCCGGCTTTCAGGCGACAGAGGGTCTTCTGGAAGATGAGGAAAAGCTCTGGTCCCTAGCCGAGGCTGCCCAGCCCGATGTCATCGTGCATCTCGCAGCCCAGGCCGGCGTTCGCTACAGCCTCGAGAACCCCCGGGCCTATATCGACAGCAATGTCGTTGGCACACTTAACGTCATGGAGGCGGCACGCAAACTCGGTGTCGATCATCTTCTGATGGCATCGACGTCGTCGGTCTATGGCGCCAATGAGGACAT
>JAQWKP010000113.1 GCA_029247785.1 Novosphingobium sp. | reverse complement strand
GCCTGGGGCAGACTTGCCAGCAGCCGCTGTGCATCAGGAATTATCTGCTTGCCAGAAAAGTTCATGCTGCCAAGCGCTCAAGCAGTGACGTGTAGAATTCCCGAAGGGCGCTGATCACCTCGTCGGCATCGTCGATAAAGTTAACCCGATTGCGAAATTCGGCCGATCCGGCCATGCCCTTGGTATACCAACCCAGGTGCTTACGAGCCACTTTTACGCCGACTTTGCGGCCATAATGCTCCAGCATTGCCTCGTAATGTTCGACCAAAGTTGCGTATCGAACGTCAATCGATGGGTCCACCATTCGACCACCATTGCGCCACCAATGCATCACCTGTGCGAGCAGCCATGGCCTGCCATAGGCCCCCCGCCCGATCATCAGGCCATCTGCGCCGGAATCGTTGAGCGCCTTTACTGCATCTTCGATCGAGCAGATATCACCATTGACGATCACCGGCACCGCCACAGCTTCCTTGACCTGGCGCACGAAGCTCCAGTCGGCACTGCCTTTGTACATCTGGTTGCGCGTGCGTCCATGCACGGTGATCATCCGTGCGCCGAGGTCTTCGGCAATGTGAGCAAGCTCGGGCGCGTTGAGGCTGTCATGACACCAGCCCATCCGCATCTTCACCGTCACCGGCACCTTCACCGCCTTGACCGTCGCTTCGATCAGGCTAGCCGCAAGTTTCAGATCGCGCATTAGCGCGGAACCGGCATCACCGCTGGTAACTTTGCGCACCGGGCAGCCCATATTGATGTCGATGATCGCCGCGCCGCGATCCTCGCTGAGCTTGGCCGCCTCAGCCATCTCCGCCGGGACACAACCGACGAGCTGCATCGACACTGGATCCTCGATCGGATCCCACGCCCATTTCTGGATCGACTGGCGCGTCTCACGAATGGCTGCCGGACTTGCGATCATCTCGGTGACATTGAGCCCCGAGCCAAAGTGCCGGACTAACTTGCGGAATGGCTTGTCGCTAACGCCTGTCATCGGCGCGAGAATCACCGGGCAGTCGATCCGAACCGGTCCGACTTCAATGGGTTTCATCACAGGTGGTTTGGGCAACACGTCCATTGGTTCCGGCATTTTTCCATAACTGCCTAAAAAACAGGCAGCGCATAGTGGATTGCCCTTGATCCGGCAAGCGGTTACCGGCCATGCGCCATGTCCGGACGCCCAACCCAACCTTCCGCAGCCGCAATCGTCGTTGCCGCCGGCAAGGGGCTGCGCGTTGGACTGGGTGTTCCGAAGCAATTCGTCAGCTATCGTGGCAAGCCTGTTGTTCGCCACTCTGTCGAAGCCCTCGCCGCCCATGGGATAGCGCCTATCATTGTTGTCATTCCCGAGGATTGCGGAGAATTGGCGGCCCAGGCGCTTGACGGAATGCAACAGGTTCGCTGCGTTACCGGCGGCGAGACGCGCCAACGTTCTGTGGCAAATGGCCTGGAGGCTTTGGCGGGCGACGCGCCGACGCATGTTCTTATCCATGACGCAGCGAGGCCGAATCTGTCTGCGACTGTAATAGATCGGCTGCTCGCAGCTCTGGAGAATCACGACGGAGCCATTCCGGTGCTGCCGGTTGTCGATAGCCTGTTGCAGGTCGCCAACGGTATAATGGGCGAACCGGTCGATCGCGATGTGCTGCGCCGTGTGCAGACACCGCAGGCGTTCCGCTTTGACGTCATGGCCGAGGCTCATCGCCAATGGCACGGCAATGCGATTGCCGGTGACGATGCGCAGGTTGCCCGCGCAGCCGGTTACGCTGTCGCGCTCGTCGAAGGCGATGAAGCGCTGCACAAGCTGACCTTTGCGGCCGACTTTGCCTCCGAGGCACCGACGGTGCGGTTGGGCACCGGCTATGACGTCCACCGCCTCGGCGAGGACGAGGAGCTATGGCTTTGCGGCGTCAGGATCGAACATAGTCATGGCCTGGTCGGCCATAGCGATGCCGATGTCGCGATTCACGCCCTAGTCGATGCCATGCTCGGCGCACTCGGCGCGGGCGATATTGGCCAACATTTTTCGCCGAGTGACCCGCAGTGGAGTGGCGCTGCTTCGAAGCGATTCCTGACCCATGCCGCAAGCCTTGTCGCCGATGCAGGCTACAAGCTTGGCAATGCCGATATCACGATCATATGCGAAGCACCGAAGATCGCGCCCCATCGTCAGGCCATGTTAACGAGGCTTGCGGCAATTCTGGACGTTGACATAAGCGTCTTGAACGTGAAGGCGACAACCACCGAAGGGCTTGGTTTTACCGGTCGCGGTGAAGGAATCGCTGCTCAAGCCGCTGTCAGCCTGGTTCGAAACTGAGAGTTGAAACCCATGCACAAACCCATCATTGCTGCCGCCGCCTTTCTGATTGTTGTGCCTGGAATTGCCCAGGCGGCAGAGCCACCCTGTCTCACGAAGTCCGAATTTTCGGCCCTCGCCAGCTTCGGCCTTCCCAGCGTGATCAGCGGCGCGAATGAACGCTGTTCGCCAACCCTCAGCTCGGGTGCCTTCCTGCCGACCCAGGGCGATGCGCTTGTCGAGACCTATGCTTCTCGCAAGGATGCAAATTGGCCGGCGGCCAAGTCCGCCTTCCTCAAAATCAGCGGAAAGACCGACGGCAAGGCAAATGACCTGCTCAAGCTTTTGCCAGACGACACCTTGCAGGCAATGCTCGACGTAATTGTCGAAGGTATGGTCAGCCAGGAGATCCCGATCGAGAGATGTGGGATCATCGACGACTTTGCTCGGTTGTTCGCTCCGCTTCCGCCAGAAAATACCGCTGAGCTGCTTGCTCTGGTTGTTGGTTTGGCCGGCAAGCCGAAAAAAGACGGTTCCGGCAAATCCGCCATAGGCAAGCTCGCTATCTGCGAGGATTGAGGATGAACGATAGCATGCTCCCAGCCGATATTATCGCGCTGGCCCGGCGCGTGATTGAAGAGAACGCCGCTGCTGGGCGAAAAATTGCGCTGGCTGAAAGCTGCACGGGAGGGCTGGTCTGCGCCGCACTGACCGAGATTCCGGGCTCCTCATCCGTGCTTGATCGGGGCTTCGTCACATATTCGAACGAGGCGAAGGTTGAATCCTTGGCTGTGCAGCAGGACATAATTGAAGCCCTTGGCGCGGTTTCGGTCGCCACTGCCTGGGCCATGGCGCAAGGCGCGCTCAAGCACAGCAATGCCGATATTGCGGTTTCTGTCACGGGGGTCGCTGGCCCTGATGGAGGCACCGACCTCAAACCGGTAGGAACAGTGGTGTTTGCGTGGGCAGCCCGTGGCAATGAGGACGTCAATGCGGAGGAACGCCTGATCGAAGGCGGCACCCGGTCCCAAATTCGTCACGGAGCGGTTCTTGCAGCGCTCGAATTGCTGCTACCATAGAACCTGATCGAGCCTAGCCCTGGGAAATCGCGTTGCCGGCGATGCCGTGCAATTCGGCGGCGCGCTCTTCGAAGGCATTCACCATCTTGCGGAAGGCGCGGTCGAAATACTGCCCGGCGATCTTCTCGAACAACGGATTGCGGAAGGTGAAATCGACCGTAAATTCGACTTCGCATTCTGCCGGACCAAGAGGGCGGAATAGCCAAATGTTGTCGAGGTCGCGCAATGGTCCGTCGACATAATGAACCCTGATTTCATCGGGCCGGCGTTTTTCTACGCGCGAGGTGAATTTTTCCCTGAGCGATTTGAAGCCGACCAACATGTCGGCAACCATATGTGTAGCCTCATCCGACTTGACGCGGGTCGCGATCACCCAGGGCAGGAATTTGCTATAGGACCCGACATCAGCCACCAGGTCGAACATCTGCTCGGCGCTGTAGGGCAGGCAACGGACTTCGTGGATTCCCGGCATCAGTCGCTTTGCACTTGACTGGCGATCTTGGCATCACGCGCCATACGCATCTCGCGGAAATCGTCGCCAGCATGGTAGCTCGAACGCGTCAGCGGTGATGAGGCAACCTGCAGGAACCCCTTTGCTCTGGCGACAGCGCCATAGGCGTCGAACGCCTGAGGTGTGACATATTCGGCGACCTCGGCATGTTTGGGGGTTGGGCGAAGATACTGGCCCATTGTGAGGAAATCTATGTCGGCGCAGCGCATGTCGTCCATTACCTGGTGAACTTCGAGCCGCTGCTCTCCCAGCCCCAGCATGATGCCAGACTTGGTGAATATCGCTGGATTGTGGCGCTTGACCGTCTCAAGTAATCTCAATGAAGCATAATAGCGCGCGCCGGGCCTGATCATCGGATAAAAACGCGGGACCGTTTCTAAATTGTGGTTGTAGACATCTGGGCCAGCGGCGACGATCGCTTCGACCGCGGCTTCCATCCGTCCCCGAAAATCGGGGGTCAAAATTTCGATTGTCGTTCTCGGCGTGGTCCGTCGCAACGCTTCAATCACTCTGACGAACTGCCCTGCTCCGCCATCGGCGAGGTCATCCCGATCGACCGAGGTGACGACAATGTGTTCAAAGCCCAGCTTTGCGGCCGCTTCGGCCACATGCTCCGGCTCATCAGGATCGATCGGACCCGGCATGCCCGTCTTGACGTTGCAGAAAGCGCAGGCGCGTGTGCAGGTGTCGCCCAGGATCATCACCGTGGCATGCTTGTTCTTCCAGCACTCGCCGATATTGGGGCACGCTGCCTCTTCGCAAACCGTGTTGAGCTTGAGCTCGCGCATCAGTTGGCGGGTCTCGCCAAATTCGGCAGACGTAGGTGCCCTAACGCGAATCCAGTCCGGCTTGGGGCTACGTCGAGGTTTGGGTGCGGCGGATAGATCGGTCATGGGGCCCAGATAGTCACAAGTCTCAGCCCTTGCCAGTGGCAATATTGCGCGTCATGGCGCTGGCATGGATGACACCAACACTCCCGAGCTTTCCCGGCTGCTCGATGGCTATCGCCGATTCCGCGAGGCAGACTGGACGCCGCATCGCGAACGTTGGCGGTCACTGCGCGAAGGCCAGCAGCCAGAGACGATGATCATCGCCTGCTCTGACAGTAGGGTTGATCCTTCCCTGATATTCGATGTCGCGCCGGGTGAGATCTTCGTGCTGCGCAATGTTGCAGCACTGGTTCCACCGTTTGAGAACGCCCCGGGCCATCACGGTGTTTCGGCAGCGCTCGAATTCGCCGTGCAAGTGCTGCAGGTCAAGGAAATCATCGTGATGGGGCATGGCATGTGCGGCGGCTGCAAAGTCGCTCTCACCCAGGAACTGCACGGAACAGAGCCCGGAGAAGGTGGGTTCATTGCCGATTGGATCGGCTTGCTGGACGAGGCGCGCAAACCGATTGCGGACGAATTGGGCGTGGCGAGCCGTGAGGCCGAAAGGGCAATGGAGATGGCCGCGGTCCGCGTCAGCCTCGACAATCTCCGGACATTCCCCTGCATTCAGCGCAAGACGCGCGATGGCGAACTCCGGCTGCGAGGAGCATTTTTCGCGATCTTCGATGGCGTGCTTCACTTGATGGATGATGAGAGCGGTGCATTCCAGCCCATAGGCTGAACGAATAGGGGCGGCAGTTGCCTGCCGCCCCTATTCGTCTCGCTTGATCCGTCTGCCGCTATTGCGCGGGTGCTGGAGCCGCCGCCGCGCTGGCTACCTTTGCTCTGGCACTGCGCTCGATATAATCGGACCAGTATTTGGCAAGGGTGCCCCTGACTCCGCCCTGAACCTTGCTCAGCGCAGCCGTCGCCGCTGTATCATTGCCGTTCTTGGTCTGTGCGATGCCGATCCGAGTATTCACTTCATCTGCGCTGATGCCGCCTTTCTGCAGAGCAAGCTCAAACATCTCAACGGCCTTTGCATAGTCGCCATAGCCAAGATAGGCATCGCCGGTCGCTGCCGCAATCTTGCCGGTTGAGGCCTTCCTTGCGTCAGCGACGGCAGATGGCAGTGATGCCTTGTCGCTGTCATATTGTTCTGACGCGGTCGAATAAAATTCTCCGCCTTCCGCAGAACCCAGAACACCAGTTTTCCGGCCATCGTCGATGACCTCTTTCACTTCGCCATAGATCCCGCTCTTGCCCGCCATTTCGGCGTATTCAACGAAGTCGGCTGCAAGCACGAGACCGCCGGACCAGTACATCAGGCGCAGCAAATCGAGATTCTCGCGATTCGTCATCGAGGGATTTTCGCGCTGGAACAGCCTCAGAATCGTGCGAAGATTTGAACCGCTCGGATCAGCCTCGAAGGCCATCTGAGCCCATTCGCCAACTTCGGGAAGCCCGGCAGACTCTGCCTTGCCGACCGCGACCTGGTACCATTGCACGGGCACTGCCTGCCCGGCAGCTTTCATGGCATCGATGCCCTTCTTAAAATTCGCCAGTCCTTGGGAAACGTGCGTCCTGGCCGGCTCGGCGGACAAGTTTGATTTTCCGGCCTTGCCCCACTGCGCTTGGGCGAGCAGTGGATAGACTTGGTGGGCCTGATATCCCGCCCCTTCTGCCTTACGCGCATAGGCGATGGCCGCGTCATAATCCTTGTCCTTGATTGCTGCATCCGCCGCAATCGAGCTATATTGCCCAACTCTTTCAGCAGGCACCAGCCCGGTGTCGAGCATGCCGCGGAGCCCCTTGATCTGCTGGGGCTGATCGCTCGTAGCGAGGCCCAGGTTCAGCATCATGCTGTAATATTGGAAGCGGTCGTCGGCAGTGAGGATAAATGCCTCGGACGCTGCAAGTTCTGTCTTGGCGGTCTCAAGGTCCTTCTTGTCTAGAGCTTTGGCCGCTTTCACGATCGCTTTCTGAAAATCAGGGCTGAGCTTGAGTTTTGGCCCCTGTTCCTTTTTCTTCTTTTTGGCGGCAAGAGCCGGGCTCGATACAACAGTTGCGCTTGCAACCATGCCGAGCGCAAGCGCTACCCCAAGCACTGATTTGGTCACAAACAAGGTGCCTTTCGGCCTTCCGGTTCGCATCATTTTCGTGTTCTCCTAAAATCTCGCGGCGCACGCTTGCTCAGCGATCCGACCGCCTCCAGTACCCTGCCATCGCTAGTGAACATGAAATTCCACCTTGGCAACAGTGACAGACCTAGCAATCCGCCACTGAACCGTGATTGAATGCGCTTTATCGCATCTGAGGGCGAGACCATCCGCACATGTGGAAAACCAAGACCTGACAGGCATGTATAGGGGGGCTCGGCTGGCGTTCCCCTAGGGCTTGTCCTAGGGCTTGAGTTAAGATTTCCCGGCAACAATGATCGAAAAAACGCGTGAGCGACGATACCGACATTCCTGACTCCTCTGAGCCGCAAGGCGAATACACGCGCATCGACATTGTCGATGAAATGAAGACCAGCTATCTCGATTACGCGATGAGCGTGATCGTGGCACGCGCGCTTCCCGATGTGCGTGATGGTCTCAAGCCAGTCCACCGCAGAATTCTTTTTGCAAGCCAAGAAGGTGGCTTCGTCGCTGGCAAGCCTTATCGGAAGTCTGCCAAGATTGTTGGCGACGTCATGGGCAATTACCATCCCCATGGCGACAGCGCGATCTATGACGCCTTGGCGCGTATGACCCAAGACTGGTCGATGCGCCTGCCGTTGGTCGACGGTCAGGGCAATTTTGGATCGATGGACCCTGATCCGCCGGCCTCAATGCGCTATACCGAAGCCCGCCTTGCCAAGGCGGCGAACAGCCTGCTTGAGGACCTCGACAAGGATACCGTCGATTTTCAGGACAATTATGACGGATCCCGTTCGGAACCGCAGGTGCTTCCCGCGCGCTTCCCAAACCTGTTGGTCAATGGCGCAGGCGGCATCGCCGTGGGTATGGCGACCAATATTCCGCCGCATAATCTCGGCGAGGTGATCGATGGTTGCTTTGCTTTTCTCGACAATCCCGCGATTACCACCGAAGAGCTGTTCGAGATCATTCCGGGTCCCGATTTTCCAACAGCTCCGCTAATTCTGGGCCAGTCGGGCGCCCGCTCAGCCTATACCAGCGGACGCGGCTCTATCGTTCAGCGCTGCCGTCACGAGATCGAGGTAGGACGCGGCGATCGGGAATCGATCGTGCTCACATCAATGCCCTACCAGGTCGGCAAGTCCGGACTGGTCGAAAAAATTGCCGAAGCCGCCAAGGATTCGCGGATCGAGGGTGTCTCGGACATCCGGGACGAATCGAACCGGCATGGTGTGCGCGTTGTCATCGAGCTGAAGCGCGATGCCACGCCCGAGGTCGTGCTCAATCAGCTGTGGCGTCACTCCCCCGCCCAGTCGAGCTTTCCTGCGAACATGCTGGCGATCCGCGGAGGCCGCCCCGAAGTCCTGTCACTCCGGGATATCATCCAGGCGTTCGTGGCGTTTCGCGAGGAGGTCATCACACGGCGCACCAAGTTCGAGCTCAATAAAGCGCGTGACCGGGCCCATGTTCTGCTCGGTCTGGTTGTCGCAGTGTCGAATCTGGACGAAGTAGTAGCGATCATTCGCGGTTCTTCCAATCCCGCCGACGCGCGCGCCAAGCTGCTTGAGTGCGAATGGCCCGTGGGTGAAATTGCGCCTTATATCCGCCTCGTCGAAGCCATCGAGGAAGGCGAGGATGAGCTCTCTGGCGGCACTTACAGCCTGTCCGAGACCCAGGTCAGGGCCATTCTCGACCTGAGATTGCACCGCCTGACAGCACTCGGCCGCGACGAGATCGGTGATGAGCTCAAGGAGCTGTCCACGGCTATCGAGGAATTTCTCGCTGTCCTTGCCGATCGGATCAAGCTTTACGCGGTGATGCGAGAGGAACTTACTACAGTAAGGGATGCATTTGCCACACCGCGCGTATCCGAAATCACCGCCGCGATGGACGGGATCGAAGACGAGGATCTGATCGAGCGCGACGACATGGTCGTGACCGTCACCATGGATGGCTACATCAAGCGCACTGCGCTTTCGACGTTCCGCGCACAGAACCGTGGTGGCAAGGGCCGCGCCGGCATGGCGACGAAGGACGAAGACATCGTCAGCGAGATGTTCGTCACTTCGACCCACAATCCGGTGTTGTTCTTCTCGACAGCGGGCAAGGTCTACCGCCTCAAGGTCTGGCGCCTGCCGGAGGGTGGCCCGACCACCCGTGGCCGTCCGATCGTCAACTTACTCCCAGCCTTGGACCAGGGCGAGACCATCGCAACCGTGCTGCCACTGCCAGAGGATGAGGATAGCTGGGGCACGCTGCAAGTCGTTTTCGCGACCGCCAGGGGCGGCGTCAGGCGCAACAGCATGGACGCGTTCGCCAACGTCCCATCCAACGGCAAGTTCGCGATGCGGTTCGACGATGAAGTCGACGACCGATTGATCGGCGTTGCTCTGCTAGAAAGCAGCGATGATGTGCTTCTCGCCTCACGACAGGGTAAAGCGATCCGTTTTTCCGGGAACGATATCCGCGAATTCCGTAGCCGCACTTCGACCGGCGTCCGCGGCATGAAGCTGAAAAAAGACGATGAGGTTGTCTCGCTATCAATCCTCCACCGCGTTGGAACCGAAGCGGAGGAACGCGAGGATTATCTGAAATTTGCGCCGTGGAAGGCTGAAAAGGAAGGGGAATCAGTCCTAGCGACTGAGCGTTTTAAAGAATTGGCGGAGAAGGAACAATTCATCCTCACCGTCTGCGCGAATGGCTATGGCAAGCTCTCGTCCGCCTACGAATACCGTCGAATCGGCCGAGGCGGACAAGGCCTCATCAATATCGCTAATATCAAACGTAATGGCCCCGTGGTCGTCAGCTTTGCCGCGACCAAGACGGATCAGCTGATGCTGGTCACCGACCAGGCCAAACTTATCCGGATCGGACTCGATTCGCTACGCGTCATCGGTCGAGGCAGCTCTGGCGTACGTCTGTTTGATGTCGCGAAAGACGAGCACATCGTTAGCGCGGTGAGAATTGATGACAGCGCTACAGAAGACGAGTCCGAGGAGGATGAAACCAACTAGCGCGACTCGGGTGACCGCGGCACTTGGGTGACTCCGATGCAGACCAGGAAGTGACCGAGATAAAATAGCGGCCAGGATAGCAGCTGTGGTAAGTTATTTCCGACCAAGACCCCTTGTCCGGCAATACCGAGAATACCAGCGCCGACGCATACCAGCGCGCCGATCCCGACGCGATAGCGCGAGAATGTGCTGGTCCAGGCCGTGCCGGCCATGCCGCCAAGGGATAGGCCATAAACTGCGGTCAGGCTCGCCACATCTCGGTCGAGCGGTAGGCCCCAACAAATCAGCGGGACCAACGCGAGCAGCGCAACTGCTGCAACTTTCTGGCTACCTTGAAGGGTTTCGCGACGATGGCGCAGGAAGAGCCCCGTAAACAGACCATTGCCGACGATCAGGAGCAGTCCGCCGATATACGGATCGAGCTCGACCGCCACCACTCCAAGCCCTGCAGCAGCCATCGCGCCCGCCAACATACGCGCATCGCCGCCGCTGCCCCGCAGCAGCGCATAGACCGCCAATAGCAACAATGCGCCGACCTCGATAAGCAGCAGATAGGTCCCCGGAAAATCAGCATCCTTCAGTGCGTAATAGGCTATCGCGGCGGCCAGGCTCGCCAGCAACCAGGGTCGTTTTTCGACCAGCGCACGCTTGGGCATCGCATTTTCCCTTCCAGTACTGGTTTGAACCTTGTCTTAGACGTTACACAAGCGTTAGGCGAAAAATGTGAAGTATGATGTCCACATTGTCGGAGGCGGCCTGGCCGGCTGCGAGGCGGCCTGGCAGCTGGCCCGGCGCGGCGTAAAGGTACGCCTGTCGGAGATGCGCGGAAGCGGGGAGCGCAGCCCGGCCCATCAGACTGACGGTCTTGCCGAGCTGGTCTGTTCAAACAGCTTCCGGTCAGATGATGATGAGAGAAATGCGATTGGCCTGCTTCACCACGAGATGCGGGCCTGCGATTCGCTGATCATGGCAGCGGCCAGTGTAGCGCAAGTGCCGGCGGGTTCGGCTTTGGCTGTCGACCGAGATGTGTTCTCGGCCGAGGTCGAAGGCAGGCTTGCTGACCTAGCCTCGCTTGATGTCGTGCGAGAACGGATCGATCGGCTGCCGGACGACACCCTCGCGATTATCGCAACTGGCCCGCTCACCGCCGAGGCACTGGCGCAGAGTATCGGCACAGCGACTGGCGCAAATTCGTTGGCCTTCTTTGATGCCATCGCCCCGATCGTCTATCATGAAACGATCGACATGGACACCTGCTGGATGGCATCGCGTTGGGACAAGGGGGAGACGAAGGACTACATCAACTGTCCGATGGACAAGGAGCAATACCTCGCATTTCATGCCGGGCTGGTGGCGGGCGAGAAGATATCTTTCAAGCAGTGGGAGGCCGACACCCCCTATTTCCAGGGCTGCATGCCGATCGAAGTGATGGCTGAACGCGGAATTGATACTTTGCGCTATGGGCCCATGAAGCCAGTGGGCCTTGATAATCCGCGTAGCGGGCGCTGGCCCTACGCAGTGGTCCAGCTCCGACAGGACAACAAGCTTGGCACCTTGTGGAATATGGTCGGCTTCCAGACCAAGCTCAAGCATGGCGAGCAAGTTCGATTGTTCAGGACTATTCCTGGGCTGGAAAATGCTGAGTTCGCCCGCCTTGGCGGATTGCATCGCAACACATTCCTCAACTCCCCTGTGCTCCTGGATCGGCAATTGCGGCTGAAGTCAGCATCGCATATCCGCTTTGCCGGGCAGATCACCGGCTGCGAGGGCTATGTCGAGAGCGCTGCGGTCGGGCTTATGACAGGCTTGATGGCCGCTGCCGAATTGATGGGGAAGAGCTGGCACGCCCCTCCCTCGACTACGGCAATGGGCGCGCTACTCTCTCACATTACTGGAGATGCCGAGGCTGCCTCATATCAGCCGATGAACGTTAATTTTGGGCTGTTCCCACCTTTGCATGACGTCAAGAAGAAGCAGCGAAAGCAGGCATATACCGATCGGGCCAAACAGGAGTTGGGAGTTTGGCTGGCAGCAGGCTGAACCGGCGCCTCATCAATTCAACACCTGCATTTCGTCTTGCGCTTGGGTTTCGGCTTGGTCGTCGCGAACTCCCGAGGTGACAGTGAGTTGTCGGCATTACCGTCGGCTGTGTGAAACCTCTTGCTGGTCGCGACCGCCCATTCCTCGAATGTCAGCAGGTTGTTCCCGTCCTTGTCGAGCTTCCTGAACGCGTCGGTGCGGCTCGACATCATCTCGACGCGCGTGATCCGGCTGTCGAAATTCCGATCGTATCTGGCAAAACGGCGCTGTTCACGCGACAATTCCGTAGCCGCCGGGGGAGCAGGCCCCTTAAGCCCGGCGATATCAGCCCTCGGAAGTTCATCAGGACCGCCCTTCTTGGACAGCTCGAGCGCTTGAGTAGCGTCCGCGACCTCTGGTGGTGGGATGCCCTCTTCCACCTGAGCCCTTCCCTGAAGCCAGAACAGCCCTGCCGATACAAATAGCAGCGCCGCCAATGCGCCAAGCACGATGCGGTTCATCAGATTCTCCTCACTCGCAAGGGGATATCAGCGCTTCAGCGCCCCAACAATCCCAACCGGATAGCCGTAGCCAGCGCGAATGGCCCAGCCTGACCGATATCCTCGCCGCGTTTGACACTCCGGGCTGCCAGACCATGCAGCACGGCAAGAGGGCGCAGCTTGCGCGATAGTCCCACGCGCCGCCAATCCTGGGTTTCAATCAGCGCAATTGCCTGCCCCTTTTCCCCCGGATCGGTCAGCTTTGAGGCAATGTCGGCAAGCGCCCACGCCCTACCAAGCCGCAATGCCGTTTCGCTCGCTTGAGGAACATCGGCGAGTCGGGCAAGCGCGGCGAATGCAGTTCCCCGTGCCGTCGCGAGTACCTCAATAGCTGATTGCTGCAGTGGCGGTTCGGCACACAGCGCCTCCCAGCCGTCGACCAGAGAAACAAGCGCCTGCTGCTCTCCGCGCCAACTGCGCAAAATGCCAAGCAGTGGTTCACCTTCAGGCCATTGCGAAGCATCGCAATCCAATGTCTCGCGCCACCATGCCAGCCGTAATTGCGCCAGCATCGGTTCACTCGAATTGCGGAGCAGCGAAGCGAGCCGGGTATCGAGAGCAAACAGCGCGAGCGTCGGTTTGGTCACAAGGCGCGGACAATAGGTAAGCGCCAGACGCTGCAATGCCGGGAGTCCCTCCAGAAGGTGTTCGGTGTCTGCCAATTCCACGCCACTCGCCGCGAAATGCGGCAATTTCACCCAGACAGTAGGGAGGCCCGCTTTGCAAGGATAGTAATCGGGCTGCAGAAACTGACTTGGGGCTTAACGATGTTAGGTCAGCTAAAATGAATACTAACGCGTTTCCCGGAGTTCCCCATCACCCCGGAATATTCCGCAATAACCAATTGTTAAATCAGAAAGACAATAAGGCCTCGTGAGTCCATCCATGGCTTTGGGTCGCGAGGACATAGAAGAATGCTAGCCGGTTTCAGGCGAATGGTGCGTAAGCTGACGTCACAGAAGAGTGGCAATGCGACATTGATGGTTGCCCTTGGGCTACCCGCGCTGATCGGTGGATCCGGTGTCGCCGTCGATATGGCCCAGTGGTATCTGTGGAAAAGCGAGCTGCAATATGCGGTCGACCAGGCCGCAGTTGCCGGTGCCTTTGCGCGAAGCAACGACGACACGGATGCTTATTATAGCTCACGCGCAATACAGGAATTCAACTCGAATATTGACGTCACCGGCGGCATGATATCGACCCCGGACATTGCCCTCAACGATTATGACGGAGGAAATGATAATCTCGTCGTGGTAACTGCCTCGGCGACCGACAGCTTACCTTTTTCAAGTTTTCTAACGGGCAACTCGACTACTGTCAGGGCAAGGGCGCAGGCAACCTACGTCCACACCGATGCTTTCACCAGCTGCCTTATCGCATTGGATAGCGAAGCTTCGGCCGCGTTGTGGTTCAATGGCGGTCCGTCCGTAATTGCAGGTTGCGGCGTGGTTGCGCTTTCAGATGCGTCGGACGCCATTGAAGTCAGCGGCGGAAGCGGCGAGCTTACTTTGGGTTGAGTGGTCGCTGCTGGCGGCATCGATGACTATTTCGATAATATCCAGGGCACTCTCGTAATTGAAAATGCTCTGGGGCTAAGCGATCCATTCGCCGGTATCACTCCGCCTGACAATCCGACGGCCAGGACCCTGAGCTGCTCGGGCGGAACTACCAGTTACACCGCTACATATGATGTCGATGTGACCGTGACGGAATATTATTACGAAGGATCAAAGCGCAATCAGATGCCCTTGGTGGGAACCAGCTCACCCACATCCTCCAGTTCCACCCAGACGAGCTCAGCAAGCGCAAATACTCAGGTGGGCGATACGGAAACAACGAGCGATACGCAGACTGGATCAGTAACTTCGACGGGCAGCGGCAATAACAAGACCTATTACCGCACTGATCAAGTGATCGATACCGTTCAAACTGTCTTGTCGGTTGTCCAAACTGGAAGCAGCCCCCAGATGCTGCCCGGAACCTACTCCGATTTTGACCTGAGCTGCGATACCGATCTCGCGCCCGGTGTTTACGTCGTCGATGGTGGCGATCTGGACGTCAACGCCCAGTACTCCCTTAGCGGTCAAGGCGTGATGTTCGTCCTTAAGAATGGTGCTGGAATCAAGATCAACGGGGGAGCGGACATCAGCCTTACCG